>NZ_JAFLXF010000033.1:0-39776 GCF_019891575.1 Pseudomonas sp. MIS38 | reverse complement strand
CGCGATAGCGGTGTATTGGATGTCGATGTGTTGTCTGACACACCGCTATCGCGAGCAGGCTCACTCCTACAGGGGAAAGGGTTCAGCGCAGTAAATAAGGGATGTCGACTTTGACGGCGCCAGTCGGACAATCCTTCTCACACGGCATGCAGTACCAGCATTCATCGAACGCCATGTAGGCCTTCTGTGTGGCCGGGTTGATCGCCAGCAGGTCCATCGGGCAGACGTCGACGCACACGGTGCAGCCCTTCTCGGCGATGCATTTGTCCTCGTCCACAGTGACCGGGGCGTTGGAGCGGAAGAAGATTTCCTGGGCTTGATAGGCCATGGTTCGGACTCTCTCTGGTGATGCATCAAGCGGCAAAAGCGCCCACCCGCAAACGGTCATAGGCCTGCATTTCTTCGGCATCGAGCGGGAGGATGTAAGGCTCGACGGGTTTCTTGAAACTGGTCATCCGGCCGTCTTCGCCCTTCCTCAGGTGGCAATGGCAGAACCATTCAGCGTCGTCACGCTGCGGGTGATCGACGCGGTAGTGGTACAGGCCCCAGCGGCTCTCGGCGCGGAACAGCGAGGCGCGCGCAGCCATTTCCGCGCAATCGCGGATCACGCTGGTTTCCATCGCGCGCATCAGTTCGTGGGCGTTGTTGGCCTTCATCTGATCGAGGTCGCGTTCGATGTCGCTGAAACGCTGCAAGCCGATCTGCATTTTTTTGGTCACTTTCGGCGGTTGCAGGTAGTCGTTGACGAAGCGCCGCAGCTTGTACTCGACCTGTGCCGGCGGCAGACCCTGTTCGCGATCCAGCGGCGCGTAGACCCGCGCTTGTTCTTTCTCGATCTGCGCGGCATCCAGCGTCGAGAACTCGCGCCCGGCGACAAAATCCGCCGCGTTGTGCCCGGCGAACCAGCCGTAGGTGAACGCGCCGAGCATGTAGTTGTGCGGCACAGCGGCCATGTCACCCGCCGAGTACAAGCCTTTCACCGAGGTCTCGGCCCGCTCGTTGACCCACACCCCGGACGCCGAATGGCCGCTGCAAAAGCCGATCTCCGAGATGTGCATCTCGACCATTTGCGTGCGGTAATCAGTGCCGCGATTGGCGTGGAACTGACCACGACTCGGGCGCTCGTTACTGTGCAAGATCTCTTCGATGTTCTGGATGGTTTCCTCGGCCAGGTGATCGAGTTTGAGGAACACCGGGCCGTTGCCGCTTTCCAGTTCCTGGTGAAACTCCCACATCATCTGCCCGCTCCAGTAGTCGCACTCGATGAAGCGTTCACCCTTGTTGTTGGCGGTGTAGCCGCCCAGCGGGCCGGTCACATAGGCGCAGGCCGGGCCGTTGTAGTCCTTGATCAACGGGTTGATCTGGAAGCATTCGAGGTTGGCCAGCTCGGCCCCGGCGTGATAGGCCATGGCGTAGCCGTCGCCGGCGTTGGTCGGGTTCTCGTAGGTGCCCATCAGGTAACCCGAGGATGGCAGACCGAGGCGACCGGCCGCGCCGCACGCGAGGATCACCGCTTTGGCCTTGATCACATGGAAGTCAGCGCTGCGGCAATCGAAGCCCATCACCCCGTTGACCGCGCCCTCCTCGTCGGTGAGCAAACGGGTGCAGACCAGCCGGTTGGTGATGCTCACCCGCGCGCGTTTCAACTGCCGGTAAAGGACTTTCTTGATGTCGTGCCCTTCCGGCATCGGCAGCACGTAGGCGCCCATGTGGTGGACTTTTTTCACCGCGTAATCGCCGGTCTCGTCCTTCTCGAACTTCACGCCCCAGCGATCCAGTTGCTCGATGGTCTCGAAGCTATGAGTGGCGTAGGCGTACACCGCCGCCTGATTGACGACGCCGTCGTTGGCGATGGTGATTTCCTTGGTGTACTGCTCCGGCGTCGAGTGCCCAGGGATGATCGCGTTGTTCAGGCCGTCCATGCCCATGCTGATCGCGCCGCTGCGTTTGACGTTGGCCTTGTCCACCAGCAGCACGCGCAAGTCGCGGTTCTTCTCTTTGGCCTTGATCGCCGCCATCGGGCCGGCAGTGCCGCCGCCGATCACGACGATGTCGTATTCCTGTTCCAAGATCTTGCGGGTCATGTCACGCCCCTTTTTGCCGGTCGATCCGCAGGCGGTACTGGAACGCATCGCCACGGTAGTAAAGGTGTTCGAAGTCCAGCGGCTGGCCGTTGGCGTCGTGGGTCAGACGTTCGATGCGCATGATCGGCGAGCCGGCTTCGACGTTCAGCGCCTGGGTCAAATCGCTGTCGGCCAGCACCGCGTCAATCGCCAGATCGGCGTGGCCGAGGGCGATGCCGCAGTCGTTTTCCAGAATCAGGAAGATGTCGCGAGTCACCAGATCGGCCTTCTCCAGCCGTTCGCCGACGGCTTTGGGCAGGTAGGTGATTTCCAGCGAGATCGGCTCGCGGTTGATCAGGCGTACGCGTTTGATCTGCGCCACGGTCTCGCCTTCGGCCACCTGCAAGCGCTCGGCGACACGTTTGTCGGCGGGGATGAATTTGAAACTGCGCAGGCGGTTGATCACCTCGTAGCCGCGCCCGGTCATGGACTCGGCGAGGCCTTGCAGGCTGCTGACGTTCTGAAAGGTTTTCGGCTTGGCGACGAAGGTGCCCTTGCCGTGGATCTTGAAGATCAGCCCTTCTTTCTGCAGATCACCCAGCGCCTGGCGCACGGTGATGCGGCTGACTTTGAACAGCGTGCCGAGCTCACTTTCGGACGGCATCTGGCTGTCTTGCGGGTATTCGCCATCAAGAATGCGTGCGCGCAGGACATCGCGCAGCTGGGTGTGCAGCGGGACGCTACTGAGGGACAGGACATTATCGGTCATCAGGGATCACTTGTTATAACGAGTTATGACGTGATCTTAGAGACGTTATGACAAGCTTGAGAAATATTGTTTGGGCATAACCTTAGACACGACAACACACAGACCCTTGTGGGAGGGGGCTTGCTCCCGAAGGCGGTGTGTCAGGCGATGGAAATACCAGCAATGCCGGCCTCTTCGGGAGCAAGCCCCCTCCCACAAGGAAATGGTGTTGTGGTCTGGAGGATCAGTGCCGTTTGAGGATCTGGTCCATCACCCAATCGGTTTTGAGGGCTTGTTCGGCGACGGCCGGATGCTGCGAACCACCACGAATATGCGCATTCATGCCCAGCACGTGATGCCACTGAATGTGCTCGTGATGGGGGATTTCCAGGCTGATCTGCTCATCGGCGAACAGCTGCACCGGATGCTCGTCAAATACGGAGAACGCGATCCGGCCCTGACTGCCGATAATCTGCACCCGATCCTCGCGCCGATCCGCCACAAAGCTCCAGCAACCCATGCCCAGCGCTCCGGAGGCGAACCGCCAACTGGCGCTGACCGCATCTTCCGCCGCATATAACCCGGCCTGGCGCGCAGTAAAGCCAGCGACCTCGACGATATCGCCGAGCAGGTACTGGAACAGGTCGAAACCATGGCTGGCCAGATCGGCAAAGTAGCCGCCGCCGGCCACGCTCGGGTCGGTTCGCCAGTTGGCGCTGCCGTCCAGATCCGCCGCCGACGGTGCCTTGGTCAACGTCCAGCTCAGGTGCCGCACCTCACCGATGCGGCCCTGCGCCAGCCATTGCCGCACTTGGGCAAAGCGCGGCAACGAACGGCGGTAGTAGGAAACGAACAGGTGCAGACCGGCATCAGCAAACGCCTGCTGCATTTCGCGGCTTTGTCCGGCGTTGAGCGCCATCGGTTTCTCGACACAGCAGTGCTTGCCGGCAGCGGCGACTTTCAGGCTGTAGGCGTGGTGGCTGTCGGGTGGCGTGGCGATGTACACCGCGTCCACCTCGGGGTCGTTGATCAGTGCATCGACATCGGTGTAGGCCCGGGCGATGCCGTGGCGCGCGGCGTAATCGCTCACCGCTTCGAGGCGGCGGCCCATCACCGCCACCAGCGCCGAACCGGGCGCCTTGTAAAAGGCCGGCCCGCTCTTGCGTTCAGTGACGCTGCCGCAACCGATCATGCCCCACCGCACCACATCCATGCTCAACTCCCTGTGTTTGAAACACTCAGCCGATGCGCAACGCGCGCAGATCGAGGTGGCCGTCCTTGATGGGCGGGCACCAGTAGTAGCCGCCGGTGATCGGCCGGCTGATGCGATACAGACCGTCAGTGATGCCGTCTTCCAGACCGCTCATACGCCGCAGTTGGGCCTCGAAGGCGTCCAGCGAAAAACCGAAGGCGAGGAACATCAGGCCGGCGCGATCACCGTCGATCCATGGCATCGAACGGCGCACGACGAACGCTTCGGGGGCGAAGCTTTCCTGGGCGGTGCGTTTGACGTGGGCGGAGACTGGCGCGTCATCGATCTCTTCGTTGTCGCTGAGGCGACGGCCCATGATGTTGTCCTTGTCTTCGGCGGACAGCTTATGGAACCCCTTGAGGTCGTGCTGCCACTGCTGGATCGCGGCGAAGCTGCCTCCGACCAGACCATCAGCGCCCTCGCCCAGCAACGCGGCGGCGATCGCGGCGTCATCGTGCGGGTTTTCGGTGCCGTCTTCGTAGCCGGTCAGATCATGGCCGTCCTTGTGGCGGAAGGCTTCCTGCATGTCTACCAGGCGCAGCGCCGGGGCCAGCGCGGCTTCGAAGGCGTGGCAGCGATTGAGCAATTCACCCCGGTCAACACCGTGCAGCCAGACCCACAGCGCGTGCTGGGTCGACGGGTTTTCCACGCCGACGCCGCTCATGGCCGGAAAGCTGCGCAGACCGTCGATCTGCACGTTCAGGGCTTTGGTCAGGGATTCACCGAAACCCATCACAGCCGACTTGCCGTCCACCAGATTCATCAGGTTGTCGATCGCCTGCGGCAGTGCTTCAACCGACGCAAGGGCAAAAAACAGGTGACGTGCTTGCGCAGGAACAGGGGTGGCGAGAATGCCCGGCTGGTAGTAACTCATGTGAACTCCTTGGGAAAGTGCGCGGGAGTTTACCTGTGGCCGGAGGGTTTGTGTGGGTTTGGAGAATGCTAAAAACCCCTCACCCTAACCCTCTCCCAGAGGGAGAGGGAACTGAACGGGGGAAGCTGTAGAGATATGCCGACTTGAAAATGATGTACCGAATCCATAATCGACAAAAATCTTTCAGGTCGATGTATGACGCGACACACCTCGGTCGGCCCCCTCTCCCTCCGGGAGATGGCTGGGGTGAGGGTTTGTGTCATGCCGCCACGCACTCGGGCTCATCCCGGTCCAGCGCTTGAACGCCCGGCGAAAACTGCGCACGTCGCTGTAGCCGACTTCTTCGGTAATCCGCTCGATGGGCATGTCCGGATTGGCCAGCAGACTCATGGTCCGCGCCTGACGTACCTGTTCCAGCAGCGCTTCAAAGGTCAGCGCATGCTCGGTCAAACGGCGGCGCAAGGTGCGACTGCTCATGTTCAGGTCGCCGGCGATTTTTTCGATATGGCTGCCCCGGCTCAGGTCCCGGGCAATCGCCCGCTCCACTGCTTGAATCAGATCGAGTTTCTGATGCACCTGCGCCGCTTCCAGCTCCAGCAACGCAACCGCCTGACGCAACGCCAGCGAATGGTGATTGGGCAGGTTGACGTCCAGCCACCGAGCATCGATCAGCATGCGATTGTGCAGGCAGCCGAAGCGTACGTCCGGCCCGAGCAGGCGGTGATATTCGCTCAGGTAATCCGGCGCGGCATGCACGAACTCCACGGCGATCGCCTTGAAATCATGGCCCGCCAAGGCCCGGCCATACACCAGCAGGCTGGCGAAAAACTCTTCGACCGCGAACACCTGCACATCGGCAAACGGCAAGCGACATTCGGCATCGAGGTGCACCTGATCACCCACCACATCGACGCTGGACACCACGATTCCGCCGGAGGTGTGCTGATGGCGAATGCCGAGGGCAAAGGCATCGCGCAAGGTCTTGCACAGCGACAGCACATGCCCGAGCAGCCCCAGCGTACCCAACACATTCTGCGCGCCGACCCACAGCCCCAGGCCCTGATTGGGCAACACTTTGAGCGCCCGTTGAATCATCGCCACGGCCTGGCGGTAGGAAATCCGCTGCGCCGGATCCTGCAGATCTTCGAGGCTGAAGCCCAGGCCACGGCACAGGCTTTCGGGGTCGATGCCTTTGTTGCGCACGACTTCGGCGAGGGTTTGCAGGAGGAACGGCGAAACCAGCGCCAATTCAAAAGTGGGGTCTTGGACTTTTACGTTCATGGGGGCTGACATTCCGGATCACGCTTGATTGTTATTTTTGTAACCGGTTATGTCGAAGGAAGTTAGCACAGGGTTGGCCGACTGTCCGCAGAAGTCCCCCTAACTGTCCGCCAATACCCTGCCCCAGCGGGCGCCAAGCGCTTATTTCTATGGTGCCGGACGTTCTGCGTACCGGCGCTACGTCCCACCACAATAATAATGAGGACAGCCATGAGCCCGAACCGCGCCACTTTCCCCTTGCGTCTGGCACTGACTTTGCTCGGATGCACCGCGTGCCTGCCGGCCCTGGCCACCGAAGCCGGGGTCGACAACATCGGCCCCGGCACCGACGGATTTTTCATGCTGCCGCTGGAAGTCGACAGCCTTCCGCAGAACATGGTCGCGTTCAACCTCTACTACAACCATTACAAGTCGACCAAGCTCAACATCAGCTCGTTGGGCGGCAAAGTGCCGAATGTCGAGATCGAATCGACAGCGGTGATCCCGCGTATTGATTACCTGAGCCCGGTACGAGTGTTCGGCGGACGTCTGGCCGGCTACATCGCCCAGCCCTGGCTGAAGCAGGAAGTCTCGGTATTCGGCCTCAGCGATACCCGCGAAGGCATGGGCGACACCACCATCGCGCCGATCATCCTGTGGGACATGGGCAAGAACCTGACCCTGGGTGCTGCCGTGGAGATCACCGTGCCCACCGGCGAATACAGCGTCGATCGGCTGGCCAACACCAGCAACAATTTCTACACCTACAAGCCGCTGTTCTCCTTCACCTGGCTGCCGACCGACAAGACCGAAGTGTCGATGAAGACCACTTACAGCTTCAACGAGAAGAACAAGGACACCGACTACAAGTCCGGGCAGATCTTCCACTTCGATTACTCGGCCAGCTACAAAATCACCGACGATGTGATGCTCGGCCTTAACGGCTATTACCTCAAGCAGACCACCGACGACAAACAGTACGGCCACACCGTGCAATTCGCCGGGCAGGATGTGGATGACGGCGTGCGCGGCCAGGTATTCGCGATCGGCCCGGCGTTGCATTTCACCTTTCTCAAATACGCCAGCGCGGAGATTCGCTGGGCCAAGGAGTTTGACGTGGAGAACCGGCCGGAAGGCGACATGCTCTGGGCCAAGGTCAGCATCCCCTACGCCTTCTGACCTGCGCCGCCATGCCATGTGGGAGCGGGCTTGCTCGCGAAAGCGCCGTGTCAGGCAACGTATTGGTTACTGACAGATTGCTTTCGCGAGCAAGCCCGCTCCCACAGGTGTGATGAAGCCTACAGACCCCGTGGAAATGCCCACTTGATCCACGGAAACGTCTGACTGCGTTATCGCTCGCACCAATGGATACTTCGCACTTCGTCTTGCCAGTGACGACAGCGAGCCACATCCCCCTTAGACTGCTTCACATTGATCATGGAGGTCACTATGAGCGCCGAACTTTCCCTTATCGTTTCAGACTTTGAAACCCCAGAGCAGGCCGCCAGCTACGATCGCTGGTTCCGGGCACAGGTACAGGCCTCGATGGATGATCCGCGGCCCAACATCCCCCACGAGCAGGTGATGGCCGAGATGCGCGCCCTCATCGAATCGAAACTCAACAAAAACAGTGCGGGTTGACTGGCGACCTGAAGCTCGCACTCAACTCTGGCAAACCCTGAACTACATCGCTGACCGTAACGCCGTTGCGGCCAGTCAACTGAACGCCGCCATCGAAGCGGCTATCTCCGCCCTCCCACTTCACCCCTACCTTTATCGCTTCGGCAAGGTCGCCGGCACCCGGGAAATCGTTATCCATCCCAACTACGTCGTGGTTTATCGGGTGACCGAGCGGATCGAAATCCTGAACGTATTGCATGCTCGACAAGGGTATCCCTGAACCTTCCCGCCTACACAAAAAAAGGGCGACCAACCGGTCGCCCAAAGTACTACACGAGAGTCTTTTACAACGTCAGCTGCCCGCGTTCCTCCTCAGTCAACTGCTGCTTCGCCTGTTCATCCAGTGCCCCCGCTCCCAGCACCTGCACCGGGCTGTTCGGGTTGTAGCCGGTCGCCGGCGCACGACTGGCACCATCACGGCTCGGCGCCAGTTGTTCGTTGCCGAAGCTCAGCACCTGCACGGTGAACACCGACGCCTGGTTCTGCCGCGCCGCTGCTTGCTGCTGACGCGCCACGTCCTCAGCGGCCTGGGTTGCCGAAGATGCCGCCGAACTGGCCGAGGTGATCGCCCCGGTGTTCACCGCAGCCACCACCGGTACGCCACTGGTCTTGCCTTGCACGGCGATGTTGGCGGCGTTGACCACGGTCAGCGCGGCGATGTTGACGTTGCCCGAGACGCGAATGCCCGCCTCGCCCGCATCGATGGTGCCCAGCGGCGCGATCAGGTCGATGTCTCCCGGCGCCACTTCGGCAATCGGGTTAAGGGTGGCGATACCCGCACCGGTGCTCGGCACCGAAGGCGACAGGGTTACATTGCCCCAGGTGTCGTAAACCCGTTTCGGCGGGGTGTAGACCACAGTGGTTTTCGAGCCGCGACCGGCGTTGATGTCGCCCTCGGCCGACCAGCCGAGGATCGAGCCGCCGAAGGTGGTCATGATCCGGCTCTGCCCCAACAGAATACTGCCCTGCGAGTAGAGCTGAATGTTGCCCGCCCCCTGCGTAATGATCCCTGCCGTGGACGGTGGCGCCGCGCCTTCGATGCCGAACACCTGACCACCACCCGGTGTGAGCATCTGGATATCGCCGCCGAACAGCGTCTTGACCCCTGCTCCGCCATACAGCGTGATGTCGCCGTCGTAACGGAGTGGATTGCCCGCCACATCGGTGCTCGGGAACAGTGCGGCAATGGCGTTGCGACCGCGCAGATAACTGCCTTTGCGCGGGCCGTCGACGTCGTTGTATTCCAGGCCGCCGGCGCGCAGTTCGGCGAAGTACACCTGCCGCGCAAAGATCGCCTGCTCGGCACTTGGCAGCGCGGCATAGAACGCCTGTGCCTGCTCTGCGTTGCCGCTGAAGCCGTAACCGAGGGTCAGCCAGCTCTGCAACTCGTCGAGGTAGGTCTTGACCACTTTGCCCGGCTGGCCGTTGAGAGAGGCATTCGGGTCAGCAAGGTTCTGCGGATTCAGGTAACGGGCGATGAACTTTGTGTAATCCGGCCCCTGCGCGCCTGCGCCCGCCTGCAATACCACGCTGGCACCAGGCCGCAGATCCCCGGCCACTATCGAGCCGAGACTGGTGATGCTGGCGCGGTTTTCCATCAGGATGTTGCGCCCGGCATTGATATCCAGCGTTCCAGGTCCGGCGATATCGAAGCTGCTGTAGAGAATGTCGCGGCCCGCCGAGACGCGCGATACATCTCGCAGGTCATTGTGGACGAACAGGTTGCCGGTGGAAAAAATGTCCTCCTTGCCGCTACTCATTTCCACTGTCGGCACGGCCGCAGGCTGCCCCAGGGCAGTGCCAGAGGCAACGATGTCGCGTCCGGCGATCATCCACACAGGCCCCGCCGCTTCGTACCAGGTGCGTCTGGAAGTGGAAAAGCTCAACGTTTCGCCACTGCGAATGCCCACCAGGTCCCCCGTCAGCGCATAGAATCGCGCCGGCCCCTGTACGTCGTTCGATCCCGAGTAGCTGTTGGGACCATAGGCAAACAGCGGATATCGCACGTTGCCCTCTGCCGCCACGCCATCGTCGCTGTAGTTGGTGCGCAGCGGTTTTCCGGCGTTGCTGTTGGTGTAAGCATTGAATGCCGGTTTGAACGGGGTAGCCACGGCCATCGGGCTGGCCCCCGACTGGTTGATCGCATAGCCACCGGCGTAGATAGAGTCACCTGCCAGCAGTTCAAGCTGCCCCGACTTCGACGGCGCCAGAAGCAGTGAGTAACCTTGCAGCGGGTAGTTGTTTACGCCAATGAATGTCGCGGATGGCCCTGCATAAACGGACCCTTGGCCCGCCACCGCGCGCAGAATCGATGGGTAGACAAATCGGCCGTCGGTAGGTGAGGTATTGCGGCCCGTGATCAGGCCGTTGGATGTACTGAATTCTGCTATCTGTGTGCCCGGCGTCAGGTTCCCGCCAGCCGAGAACAGATCGATTGCCGTGTGGTCAGTCCACAATGAAAAGCCACTGAGGATACCGCCCTGCTCAACGCTTGCGTCGGCCGCCATGATCGGGCTGGCGTTCATCAGACTCACTCGCCCAGGATCCGCGGCACCGCCCAACACCAGATCACCGCGGCTGCTCAGGCTCATGCCCGAGTCACCCGGAATCAGCACCACGCCTCCGGAAGCACTACCGGTGGTCGAGGTAAACGGATCAAGTGCGCGGGTTTCCCGAAGATCATTGAACACAGCGCCGGCGCCGTACTGCAGGTTGATGCCGCCGAGTGCTCCACCCGTCATGTGTGCCGCGCCGCGCAGGTTGATCAGCGCGCCCTGCAGATCATGATTCGGTTGGCCGAAGCCGGTTTCTCCGGCCCGCGCTTGCAGCGAAGGGTTGAGCGTGCCGCCGATACGAATGTCCATGTCACCACCACCGGTCATCTGCACGCTGCCATCGCTGGCGACTCGACCGGTGCTGCCTACCGCGACGATCAGCCCCTGACCGCGCGGGTAGTTAACGGCATCGCCTAGCGGTTTGAGCATGCCGGCATCACCACCAGCCCGCAGGCTGATATTGCCACCGCCCAAGGTACCGAAACCGGTGAAACCCACCAGGTAGGGTTCAGTGTTGATCACCCGATCTGAGTTCATTTGGGTGGAATAACTGCCGAAGTTGATCCACCAGGCCGTGGGCACATCCGGGTTTCCCGTGCCTTGACGCCACAGCCAGTTGCCCACTGCCACACTGGCCATCTGCTCGCGGAACCCGCTCGCTGTCGATTGGGCTTTCGTCCCGACCGAATCACCGGAAACCGAGCCACCGGCAGTGATTGTCAGGTTGCCGCCCATCTGCGGATACCAGGCCTGATAGAGGCTGTCGCTGCCGCCGTCGACCCATTTTTCATAAGCGGCACCGGCCGTACCCAACACCGAATCGTTATCCGAAAGATGCCCGCGCGGCAGGTTATAGAGCGGATCGATATTCGTTGATTGGGTGCCGGCGGTGTATACGCCGAACGGTGAATCCATGCTCAGATTGCCGGCGGCGATCAGGTCGAGATCACCCGTGCCGGTGCGCAGAACACTGAACATCTGCATATGGGCCTTGGCCGTTTTCCCGGGATTGTTGCCGATGCACAGTTCCGGCTGCAGATCACAAATGAATTGGGCCTCCTCGGGAACCGGTTCGTAGTCCGGCCCCATTCCACTGCCTGGCGCCCAGACCCAACGGGCCATGGGTACGCACAAGTCGGCAATCTGCTGGCAGTACTCGAGCATGTCATCAGGGACCGGCTCGTAGGGCGTAAAGAAGGGATTATCCGGAGCCCAGACCAGCTTGCCCGCCGCCGTGGTGATGTTGACGCCGTAATGACTGTCCGCCAGCCGCAGATTGCCTTCCGGGGTCAGCGGTTTGACCGCACGACTATCGGCCGCAGCCAGATCTGCACCGGCGACCACGCGCATAGACCACGACGCACTGCCCGACGGCAGCATGCTGGCCAGCGCCCAGTTCTTGCCCTGTTGTGTGCCGTTGAACGGCCGCAACTCGATCAGCGAAGTGCCTTCGGCGAGCTTCACATCGGTCATCGACGGAATCAGCGAACCGCGCAACAAGGCCAGCTCGCCCTTTAATTTCACCCCGGAGGAGGTCGTCAGATCTGCATCGTAAACGCTGGGTAACGGCACACCCTTGGGCCAGTTCATCGCGTGCAGGGCGGTGGCCTTGTTCAAGCGAATGCCGGCCCCCAGGCGTGTGTCGGCAGGCAACGTCACGCTGTCGCTGAGCAGCGTACCGGCGGCATACAGCAGATGACCGTTGCTGTCGTGAATCGCCCCCGCCAACACCGTGCCGGCGCTGAAGGTATACGCCTCGTTCAGCACAGCTTGAGTCGGCAGCAACGTGCCACTGGCCAGAACCGCTGGTTGAATCATCACGTCGTAATTGAGTGTCGCCCCCAGCGGAAACTGCGTGCCCTCGGCCAGCGTCACTCCACTGCTCGGCACGATCAGATCGCCGCCGAACGGCTGCACACCGGCAATCAGTTTCCACCCGGCGTCATCCTGGGTTTCCGGTGGCGGCGCGAACCCGTCGTTGATGCTGCCGTAAATATCGAGGTTGCCACCTGCACGAATCACCAGGCTGCCCGCTTCCCCGAAACCATATACGGAGGGGCTCAACTGCGTGTGCGGATTGAGGCTGGCATAGCGATAACCGGACAAATCCAGATCACCCTCCACCACCAGATCACCGTCAGCCGTCTTGCTGGCGATCTCCACACCGGGCCGCAAATGGAACGCATCGGCATACGTGGCGTTGTTCAACCCGGCGAGTTTGCGTTGCAGCAGATCGTTATTGCCCAGTGCGGCGTTGATAAAGTTGTTGCTGTCGCCATGAATGCGCTCGAGCATGGCCTGATCAATCACCTGATACGGCCGGCCACTGACCGCCGGATCGACACCATCGCGGGCATCGGTGTAGCGGCGCAAACCGTTGAGGCCGATGGATCGTGCGCCCTGAATGGTCAACACACCACTGGCGTCGATGGCGATGTCATTGCTGCCCAGACGCGGCGCATTCAGCTCCAGCGTACCGCGCAGCATCCCATCGTGTTGCCCGGCAAGGAAACCGGGCACGGCATCGGTGCCGTGGCGCAGGTCGATCCGCGCGCCGTTGCCCAGCGTGAGCAAACCATCGCCGGAACTCAGTTCGACCGTGGCACGGTTCGGCGCATCGATGATCTCGCCGTAGCTGTCGACCCGCAGTACGCGACCATGGGCATCGAGCACGCTGTTGCCTGCCAGGGTCAGGCCATTTTTCGCCGACAGACGAATGCTGCCGACACGTTCGCCACTGGCGTCGATCAGACCAGCCACCGTCAGGCTGCCATTGTCCACCGACACATTGACCTCACCGGCCTTGAGGCCGTCGCCGATCACCAGATTGCCTTGCTTGAGTTGCAGGCTTCGGCTGCCGTACACCTGCCCGGCGTTCAGACGCTGATTGAGCGCGGCGAATTGCTCGGTGGCGTCACCTCCCAGGCGCTGCGCGCGAATGTCCACGCCACCGGCCTTGTACGGCACCAACGTGCCCCCGGCGTCGTAGTAACCGCTGCTGCCGCCGACAATCTCGCCTTGCAGATCGACCATCCCGGCCGCATCGGCCAGAGCGACGACGCTGAGGTTACCGGCCTGATTGTTCTTCGCCGACAGGTCGATCCGCGAGCCCGCAGCCTGACGGATATTGCCGTTGGCGCTGTACAGCGAGACATCGCCGCCCCAGCTGTATTTGCTGACATCGTTGAACGGCAAGGTCCGTCCGGCCATGTCCAGCACGGCACTAGTGCCCAGCGTCAAATCGCCCTCGGACTTGACGGTCAGCTTGCCGCTGGCCAAGGCGATACGGCTGTCGAGCACGACATCGCGGGCTTCAAGATGCAACTCCGCACCCAAGGCATTCGCCACCCCGGCAGCGCCAGCGCCACTGAGCGTGAGGCTGTTGCCGGCCTTGAGCAGGCTGACCGATGCCGCCTCACCGGTGAGCAACGGCGTGCGCAGGTTCAGATTGCCGCCGCTGTAGCGGTAACCCGTGAGCGGATCGTAGGCGCCCTGCTCCTGATACACCGCCAGGCTGCCCTTGTGATTGGCGGTGATGCGCTCGCTGGCGCTGAGGTTGACGTTGGTGAACCCCAACGCCAATCGATTGTTCTGATCCAGACCGCTGGCCTGAGGCATCGGTCCGTAACCCAGCTCGATCCGCTGGGCCTGAATGTCTAGCGTGCCGCTGCCCGTACCGGCGCCACCGGTAATGACGCTGCCGGCGCTTTGCGTCGCGCCGTTCCAAATCAGGTTGGCCGTGCGGATACTCGCCACATCGTTGGCATCGCCCAGACCGTAGATCGCCGGGGTGACCAGCACCAGGTTCTGCAGTTTGCTCTGACCGGTCTGTGGATCGATCGTGTCGAGGCTCACGCTGCCGTAGAAATTGAAGGCGTCGCGAGTGGTCAGGCTCAGGGTTTCCAGGGCCGGCGCGGCAAACTGCGTATCACCGCGCAGCAAGCGGTCGAGTACGTTCTGGTTGAGCGTGAGGCCGGCGGGCACGCGGCTGCCCGCCGCTGCAAGTGCTTCGGCGCTGCCGGTATTGACCGAGCCGACCGACAATGCCAGATGACGGGTGCCGAAACGCACCGCTTCACCGAGTTCGAACTGGTTATCCGTAGCGGCCGTGATACTGCCGTTCGAATACAGCAGGGCCGGATTGTTGCACGCACTCGCTGCGCAAGTGCCGATCCGGATGCTGCCCGCGCCGCTGATTCCACTGGCCCGTTCCGGTGCCAGTACCTGCGCCCAACCGTTGGAAACCAGCAGCAGGCTGGAGCCTTTCGGCTCATAAACGTAACCGGCCAGCGAGTCGTATGCCACGTTGCCACGGCCCAGCGTATTGATCCCGCCCCCCGCCTCGACGGTGATCCCGCCAAGCGTTGACGTGGTGCGCAGCAAGACTTGCGGCGCGGATAGAATCGCCCCTTCACGCAAGACAATACTTTCACTCGCGCCCAGGAAGCCGATGATGTTAGCGGTCGTGTTGTACAAGACATTCGGCATCGCACCGATGGTCAGCCGCCCCGCGTTGAGGCTGTTGAGCGTGTCGGCGTACAGCGACACACCGTTGAAACCCGGTGTCGATGCACGGCCCGCACCCAGTATCTCGAAGCTGCTCCCGGCGTTGCCGCCACGTACCACCGCTGTGCCGGCCATGCCGCCCTCGGCAGCCTCGAACAGCGTGCGCCCGTTGAACTGCAAAGCGATGTCTTGCTTGCCGCCGGAGGCCAGGCGCAGATCCAGTGTCTTGCCGTCCATGGGTGCCAGCGCACGCGGCACACCGCGCCGGGCGGCGTCGCTCTGGATGAATTGAGAGAAACCGGTTTCGTTGTACTGCGAGTAACGACGCAACACATCGGCTGACGTGAGAATCAACTGACTGGCCAGGCTGTCACGCAGGCCGGTATTGGCAATCGACATCTGCCCGCTGCTGGTCCATGAACCATTGCGCAGTGGCAACGCCCCCGTTGTCACGCCGGGTGCTGCCTGACCGTTTACCTCAACCCGGAACGCACCAGGCATCAGGGCAAACGTTGACGGCAACAGTGTGTAAGTACCCGCCGCCAACCCCGGCACACCGGCGCCAATAGTGATCTGCTGGCCAATGCGCGGATCGCCCGCACCCGCTTCGGCCAGCATCGGCGCGTAGCTGCTCTGGTTGCCGGGCACGATGGCATACACCGGGTTGCTCGCCAGCCCCGGCAGGCTGAAGGTGCCGTCAGTCGAAGTGCGCACCAGCGGGTTGAAACGTGCATCGGTGGAACCCCCGCGACCGGACACGAAACCGGCGCCACGCAGATCGCCACCGCCGGACAGGTCGATGACCGCACCGCTTTGCACATCGGCGAACTGCGTGCCGATCGACACGCCTGATGTTTCGCCGGAGATGCCGTTGAGCACCACGGATTTGCCGTTATAGCGATAGTCGATACCGTCCGTGGTGCCACCGTACGGCATGACCAGACCGGCACCGCTGACCGAAGTCAGACTGCCCGGCAGAAGACGAACCTCGTGAGTGGTGCTGAGCAAATCGTCACCCAATACGATCTTGCCCAGCGGTGCACGCAAGACACCGCCCTGTTCGATGTACGCGGCGGAAAAAATCAGCTTTCCGAATGCCGAATACGGCACCGCAGTCGGTGCCGCGCCGTGGCCGCTGATCCGCAAGGTGTGTTCGGAAACCGGGACGGCGCCCTGATAACCGGCACGCACCTCAGCCTGAATGCCGGTGGCGGGATAGATCTGCGCCGCACCGAGGTTCAAGTCGCCCGGCGTCCACAGCCTGGTTTTCTCCGCACCATCATTCGGCGCGAGGAAGCGCAGGTCGCCGCTGCTGTCGAGGCTCACCAGACCGAAAGCCCGACGGCTGTATTCAACGGCCGGCGCCTGCCGTTGCAGGATCGAACCCTGCACCCCGAACGACAGGCCATTGCTCACATCCAACAGGTTCGCGCTGGCATTGAACGTCGCGTCGGACAATCGAGTCGTCGGGCCTGGGAGCAAGCGTGGGCGTACCATGCCAAAGCCGGCAAAGTAGGTGCCCACCCCCGACAGACGCAAGTACGGCGCACTCAGATCGACCCGTGCCGTGCCTTTGGAACTCTCGGCGAGAGACAACGCTCCGGCGTACAGATTGAGGCTCTGATTCATCCGCAGATTGACGTCGCCGTCGAACGACAACAGGCCATTGCTCAACAGGCTGAGGTTATCGAAACCGCCTGCCATCAAGCCGTCGGCACTCAGCCGGCCCTGACCGTAACGCAAGCCATCGGCGCCTTCACCGGGTAGCAGAAGCGTGGGCAGCAGCCTGTCTCCAGCCCCTTGGCCGATGATCATTTCCCTCGGTACCCGCACCGCGTTGCTCGCCGAATCGGAATACAACGGCGTCTCCAGCGCCAGTTCCAGACGACCACCGGCCGCCCCGACACCCCCTGCCGCTGCACGCAGATTGCCTTCAAGGAACAGGCCGTTGTAGGAACTCAGGCTGATCCGCCCGCCATCCGTCGCAACGCGGGTCGGCCCCTGGCCGGCGATATCCACAACGGCCTCGGTGCCCGAGGCATCCAGCCGTGCGCCCGGACGTACAATCACGTAGGCATCGGCGGCCGTGGCAGTGGCCAGTTTCGCATCGATTTCACCGCCGATGATGATGCTGCCACCCTTGCCGACCTGACCGTAAGTGCGGCCCAGCGCATCGACTGCCGTAGTGGCGCGTCCGGCGACATCCAGCACAGCCTGTTCACCGATCCAGATGGAACGGTCATGCGCGTTCGGATCGGCCACGACAATGGAGGTCGCCGGTTTATCCGAACCGAACTGCTGCTGCCGGATATCAATCGCACCACCCCAGGCATTCAGTTCACCTTCCACAGTGATCTGCCCGGCACCGCGCAGTTTGATACTCTGCCCCGGATCGACGCTGATGCGCGAACCACGGCCCAGCGTCAACGTGCTGTTGGCGGCATCGATCAGACCGATCAGGCTGGCCCCGCCCTGCAAGGTCAGGCTGGCGCCGGCGCGTTGGCTCAGCACACCCTTGGTCGGGTTTTCCTGGAACAGCGTCGGCGTCCACAGCTCCAGCGCCGTTTGCGGATCGACACCACTGACCTGATTCGGCGCGGCATCAGCGAAACGGTACACCGGCATGTGCACATCGATCGCCGTACCTTCAGCAACGCCCAGCCCATTCAGGCCAATCAGGTTGTAGGCGGAAAAGCCCTTGCGCAACAGATCGGCAGACAGCTGCAGGGGATTGTCAGCCAGCGCCTTGTCGGTCTGACCGATGAGAATCCTGTTGGCCTGTACCGTCAGCGTGCCGCCGCCCGTGACACCGTAGCCACGCAGATCGCCCGCAAGGTTCAGGTGGGTTTCACCGGGCGCCGAAATCGCACTGGATTCCAGCGTCAGGTCCCCGCCCTTGCCACCCTGGGTCTTGCCGTTGGCCAGCACAGCGCCACCGGAGGACACATCGAGCAGACTGCCTGCGCCCATATCAATGTCGCCACTGCTGCGGATCGACAGCAAACCGCCATTGAGGTACGCCAGACTCGCACCATCATCCGGGTTGGTGCGCAGGTTGCTCCACACGCCACGGGTATCGAGTTGCACACCGTCGGCCACAGTGACTTGCGTCGCCTTGCCGACCTTCGCCGTGAGCCGAGTGTCAGCGGTGTCGCTACTGAGAAACTGATTGAGCACGTTGCCCAGACGCAGGCTACCGCCACGCGCGCTCAGGTCGGCGCCGATCTGCACATCCGGGGAATACAGGGTAATGTCGCCACCGCTATCGACCGTAAGCGCACCGTCAATGGCGATCTGATCCTTGGCCGAAACCTTGAGCGCACCGAGGCGCAACCCGCTGAGCTGATCGTTATCAAGATACAGCTTGCCCTTGCGGGTATCGGACACCGCGCCGGTGAGGTCCGGATCATTTCCGGCAACCGGGCGCTCGCCGCCAATCTGCACCTGATCCAGCGTCGGATTGAGGGTGTAGAGCAGGCCATTCGACGCCGCGACGAAGGTCGGGTCGTAACTGCCGACGATCAACTGCGCACGCCGGGCCAACGCGCTCTGGCTCTGCTGATAGCCGTCGAGCACCGGTTTCGGCGCCTGATTCTGCCGTTCGCCCTCATACACCTCGCCGATCATTTGCCCGTCGAGCACGGCGTTGGCCGTGGCGATCACCAGTTGTCCGGCGTCACGACCCACGGTGTAACCCGACTCGAAACGCGAGCGCGGCGCAATCAGCGGGCTGTAGTAATAACGGGTCTGGCCCCAGCGTTGACTGCTGTCTTCATAGCCTTTGTAGAGGCCGGTGTAGAGCAGGTCCCCCGGCGCGCGCGACACTTCATACAACTTGCCGTCGGCGCCACGCAGCCAGCTCTGGCGGATCTCGCCGCTCTGCACATCCAGGGTGCCGCCGGACAGGTTAATCAGCGAACCCTTTTCAGTCACCACGTCGTTGCCGGCAAAGCTCACCGTGCCGCCCTGGGCCATCCAGTCGCCGACGCTGTGCCCTTGAGTGCCGAGATAACCGCCGACTTCCAGCAAGCCACCGGCGGTGTACCAGCGATCCGTGGCGTAGCCGTTGGTGCCGGCCGGTACATACACCAGATCGCGCACATCGACCCAGATGTCATTGCTGTTGAGCGCGCCTTTCTCGCGGTTGACCGAGGCATCGCGCTGCTCGTTGCCTTGCACGTTGATCTTGATGCTGTTGTTTTCCATCGCCACTTTGACGCCGAGGGCACCGGATACATCGATCATCGCGCCGTCGCGCACCAGGCTGCGGCGTTGTGCGCTGACCGCGACCTGGCCGCCGGTGGCCAGGGTGATCGAGCCGTTCTGGAACTCGACACTGCCGCCGCTCTGAATCTCGACGCGTGACTGATCGCCACGGATCCGGTTGTTGGCCGTGACGCCCGTCAGCGCGGCCTGATGCTGGCTGTCGAGGGCGGTCAGGTCACTGCTGTCGAGCATGATCGCCGTGGCACTGCCCTGTCCCAGCGTCACGCTGCCGTTAGCATCGGTGCTCGGGTTGGAGAGGTGAATCGTGCCCCGCGTCGCCACTGACGTGCTGGCGAGCAATACGCCGTTTTGCACGACCTCGTGCCCAGCCATTGTGATGTCGCCGGTGGCGGACTGGATCAAGCCGTTGTTGGTGACATTGCCCGCCACGGCACCGGCCTTGAAGCCCGGAATGACTTCGCTGCCGAATGTGGTGGACAGCGCATTGCCTTCGGTGCCCGAGCCCTTGCGGATGTAGAAACGGTCACCGGCGGCCAGCACGGTCTGGCCCTTGATGGTGTTGATGTTGCCGTCGTTCTGTACGTCGCTGCCGAGCAGCAAGGCATAACCACCGGCAGCGGTAGACGATGCCGGCTTGTGGGTGTCGATGGAGGCACCGCGTTCCACCAACACCTTGCCGGCGGCATCGGTGAAGGTCGGCTGGGTGCCGGTGCTGTCGAAATACAGCCCACGATCACGGAACTGGATATCGGTGATGTTGGCGGCAGCGGCCACCAGATTGCGCACGTTGACCTGACTGCTGCCGCTGAACACAATGCCGTTACGGTTGATCAGCATCACCGTGCCGTCGGCTTTGATCTGGCCCTGAATCTGGCTGGCCCGGGCATTCGGATCGTTGACGCGGTTGAGCACCGCCCAGTTCGACTGCTGGGCGAAATCGACCGTGGTATTGCGACCGACGTTGAAGGTTTCCCAGTTTAGAATCGCCTTGTCGGCGGTCTGCTCGATTGTCACTGTGGTTTTGCCATCGACCTGGGTCTGCTGCGGACCCTTCGCGTTCTGCCAACCCTGGGTCAGGCTGTTATCGACTTTCAAGCCACCCTCGCCCAGGCCGTCCGGCACGAACTGCACCGTGCCCAACGCAGCAGCGCGTCCGGCCGCCTGCGCCGCTTGTTGCGCAGCAATCGCCGCGACCGTGTTGTTCAGGGTCTGAATCGAACGCTGCAACTGCGCATTGGCCTTCTGCTGCTGGGCCAATGGCGGTGTCATCCCCGGCAGGCCCCCCACGCTCGGACGTGCCGCCGCGGCCTGCTGCGCCGCACCCTTGGCGGCAAACCAGCTCGAACTGAACGCCGTTTGCGCCTGCGCACTGCCCGCCACCAGACACAACGCCACCGCGTGCGCCAACGGCTTGAGCAGCCACAGCGTCGGATCCATGACTTCACGTTTGGATGACAGAGCGTTGGTACCACGACGGGATGGGCGAGCGAGCATCACTACGAGATCCTTTTTTGATTGCCACATATGGCCGCAGGCGCGCAAAAACCTGCTGTTACGACATAGGCCGTTGGCGGAGGGCGCGACCGAACGGATGTCACACAAACTTCATGTTCGGCGTGTATTCGAGCCAAAAAAAATGACGGCAACCCGAAGGTTGCCGTCATCGGTGTTACGACCGCGCGAGCTTACAAAGGACGACCGATAGCGTTGCAGACGCTGGCGTTGTTGATGTCCAGGTTGTTGCCCGAAGTGTTGGTGATGAAGTTGGCGGTCACAGCGGTTTTCCAGGCGTTAGGCACAGCGACGAACTTGTGGGCCTGAGTCGCAGTGTTGTTGCCCGGGTTGCTGTAGTGCTGAGTCAGGAAAGCTTTGACGTCCGCGGCCACGGCTGCATCCTTGTAGCACTGACCGAAGATGAAGTTGGTGTAGGCAGCCAGTTTGTAACCCGAAGCCGGGTTAGCAACCACTGGCGACCACTTGGACGGATCGGCAGCATCGATAGCATTCGCCGGAGGATTGACCGACGACAGCGCCAGCGTCACGTTGAGCGCAGTCGGCTGAACACCGTTGACGCGAGCAACAACAGCGTTGCTGGTGGCATCGACGCCGTCCGGACCTACATAACCGATGGAACCGTCAACCGCGTTCACGGCAGTGGCAACTTCGGAAGTGTTGGCGACGCCGACCCAGTTCGAAGGCAGAGCGATGCCGCCGATACGAGCGCTGGTGAAGGTGGAGTTGGTCGCAAACTGAGTCGGGCAGACCGAGTTCAGGTGACGAGTCAGGATTTCCGAAGTGCCGCTGGAAACGTTGCGATAAACAACGCGGATCGTGGTCGCGTCGGAAGTACCCAGCAGAGCACCCCAGGTGGTTTTCTGGCCCGAGAACACTTCGCACAGCTGAGCGCTGGTCAGGTTCAGCGCGGTCTGGCCGGCTTTTTTGTATGGGATGGCAACCGAAGTGGCCACCGACGGCAGTTGAATCAACGGGCCGTACGAAGCGTTGTAAGTGTTCTTGTAGGTGCTGAGTTCCGCAGCGCTGAGGATCGAGTCGCTACCGGCGAAGTGCACGGTGCCGGTGGTGCTGAAGCCGGCCGGGTTGTTGGTCAGGAAAGCGGTCTTGCCACCGCCGCTGCCGATGGCCGCGTAGCTGAAGTTGGCAGGCAGGATGCTGTCGGCCGAACCTTTGTACAGAGCGGCTGGCAGAGTGGCGCCGCCACCGGTAACGGCCATGGCTTGAGCGGAAGCCAGAGCGGCGACGGTCAGGGAAGCGGCGATCAGAGTGCGCTTGAACATGAAGAATCTCCTTTTCAACGATGGTTGTGAACACAGGTTTTCAGGGGTCTTGCATGACACTGGGAAGACTCACCGCTGACCTTCGCAAGCGGGGTCCGTGGTTAAGTCGCACTGAGAAATTCGCATCTTGCGGTGACAGATAAAGGAAAAAACCTCGGGAGCTGCGCGGGGTTTTTCAGGGAGTTTTCTCGGGTGTTTGCGGGAGATTGAGAGGGGTCTGGATCAGCGGTTTGGCGCAATCAGGCTACAGCCGTTGAAGGCTGGTTGCAGATGACAGAAAGGAGAACCCGAGGATGGTTCTTTTGAGGGTCGGGTGATGCTGAAGTATTGGAAAAAAGTCTGAATTATTTGTTGTTCTGACGGGCGCCTTCGCGAGCAAGCCCGCTCCCACAGGTTCTTGTGGTGTGACATATATTGCATTAACAACTCTGTCCCCTGTGGGAGCGGGCTTGCTCGCGAAGAGGCCAGACCAGGCGACCTCGGAATCAGCTACTGCACCAACTGGTTGATCTCGATGATCGGCAACAACACCGCCATCACAATCACCAGCACTACCCCGCCCATCACCACGATCATCAGCGGTTCGAGCAACGCGGTCATGCCCATCGCCCGCCGTTCGATATCGCGGGACAGGGTCTGCGCCGCCCGTTCGAGCATCGGTGGCAGTGCGCCGGTTTTCTCACCACTGGCGATCAGGTGAATCAGCACCGGCGGAAACACGTTTTCCACCCGCAGCGCCGCCGCGAGGTTCACCCCTTCGCGAACCTTGGCGGTGGCGTCGCTGACACTCAGGCTCAAGCGATCATTGGATAACGTCTGCCGCGCCGCCTCCAACGCGCGCAACAACGGCACCCCGGCACCGCCAAGAATCGCCAGGGTCGAGGCGAAACGTGCGGTGTTCAGGCCCAAGACGAACCGCCCGATCAGCGGCAACTTCAGCACCCGATGATGCCAACTCAAACGCGCCGCCGGATTGCGCAGATACAGGCACCAGCTCCAGAACGCCCCTGCCATGATCGCCGCACACAACCAGCCCCACGCCCGAATGAAATCACTGGCGGTGAGCATCGCCAACGTCAGCCCCGGCAAGTCCTGACGCGCCTGGGAAAACGCACTGACCACCTGCGGCACCACGTAACTGAGCAGGAAAATTACAATGCCGATCGACACCAGCCCGACCACACCCGGATAGATGAAAGCGGTGAGGATCTTGCCGCGCAGGTTATTGCGCTCCTCGATGTAGTCCGCCAGTCTCTCCATCACCTGCGCCAGATCGCCGGACTCCTCCCCCGCAGCGATCAACGCGCGGTAGATCTCCGGAAAGTCCCGTGGTCGCGCCGCCAGCGATTCCGCCAGACGCATGCCGCTGCGCACATCGGCGCGCACCGCACTGAGGGTGTGGGCGATGTGTTTTTTCTCGGCCTGCTCCACCGTCGCGCTGAGCGCCGCTTCCAACGGCAGGCTGGCACCGAGCAGGCTCGCCAGTTGGCGGGTGGCCCAGGCCAGATCGTTGTCCGACATACGCGCACTGAACAGACCTCCGCCGCCATGCTGGGCGACGTTGCTTTCCTTGTGCACCGACAACGCGGTCAAACCACGGCTGCGCAACACGCCGAACGCCGCGCCCTGGCTGTCCGCCTCCAGGTGCCCGGACTCGATCTTGCCGGTAGCGTCGGCGGCTTCAAAACGATAGCGATTCATCAGGCGTCTCGAGTGACACGGAGGATTTCTTCAGGCGCGGTGGCGCCGCTGCGAATCCAGCGCTCGCCGTCCTCGCGCAGGCTGAACATCCCGGCCTTGGACGCTGCCGCACGCAAAGCCTGCTCCCCTGCCCCTTGGTGAATCAGGGTGCGGATGTCGTCGTCGATACAGAACAATTCGTGGATGCCGGTACGGCCGCTGTAACCGGTGTGATTACACGCCACGCAACCCACCGGGCGCCAGGTGCCCGGCGCTGCCGGATCTTGCTGTTTGCACTGATTGCAAAGGCGCCGCACCAGCCGCTGGGCCAGAACGCCGAGCATCGACGAAGCGAGCAGAAACGGCTCGACACCCATGTCGATCAAGCGGTTGACCGCCGACACCGCGTCGTTGGTGTGCAGCGTCGCCAGCACCAGGTGCCCGGTGAGCGAGGCCTGCACGGCGATTTGAGCGGTTTCCAGATCGCGGATTTCGCCAATCATGATGATGTCCGGGTCTTGCCGCAGGATCGCCCGCAAGGCCAAGGCAAACGTCATGTCGATCTTGGCGTTGACCTGAATCTGGCTGATCCCCGGCAAGTCGTATTCCACCGGGTCTTCGACGGTGAGGATGTTGCTGGTGCTGGCATCGAGGCGTGCCAGCGCGGCGTAGAGGCTGGTGGTCTTGCCGCTGCCGGTGGGGCCGGTGACCAGCACGATACCGTGGGGCTGGCGGATCAGGTGATCGAGTCTGGCCAGCACCTGCGCGTCCATGCCGAGGGTTTCCAGGTGCAGACGCCCGGCCTGTTTGTCGAGCAAACGCATCACCACCCGCTCGCCATGCCCGGTGGGCACGGTCGACACGCGAATATCGATCGGTCGCCCGGCCACGCGCAGCGCGATACGACCGTCCTGCGGCAGGCGTTTTTCGGCGATGTCGAGTTGGGCCATGATCTTGATACGCGACACCAGCGCACCGTGCAACGCCTTGCGCGGCGAAACCACGTCGCGCAGGGTGCCGTCGACCCGGTAGCGCACCACCGAATGGGTTTCGAACGGTTCGATGTGAATGTCGCTGGCCTCATCGCGTGCGGCCTGGGTGAGCAAGGCGTTGATCATGCGGATCACCGGCGCGCCGTCCTGAGTGTCGAGCAGGTCGGTAATTTCCGGCATGTCCTGCATCAGGCGATCAAGATCGACTTCGTTCTCTGCCGCACCGACCACAGCGGCGGCGCTGCCGGTATCGGCATAGGCCGTGGCGAGCAGACCGTCGAGCTCGTCATCGCGCACGCGCTTGAGCGACGTCTCACCGAACTGCCGCCGCACCTCGCTGATCGACCAGCCCGGCGTCGATGGGCACACGGTCAGCACGCCGTCGCACAACAGAATGCGCTGGGCCTTGGCCCAGGCGTAGGGCAACGCACTCATCTCTTGAGCCCCCCCAATTCCCCTGTGGCGAGGGAGCTTGCTCCCGCTCGGGGGCGAAGCCCCCGTAAATCCGGCACGCAGGGTGTATCTGGAAGAATGGGGTAGCAGGTTTTGGGTCTGCTGCGCAGCCCAGCGGGAGCAAGCTCCCTCGCCACAGGAATGTTTTTCAGCTTGCGGGCCGAGCTCATGGCCTTGGCCCAGGCGTAGGGCAGCGAACTCATCTCAAAACCTCCCCAATCTCTCTGCCTGGAGGTATTCCTGTGGTGAGGGGATTTCTTATGGAGAGCGTATTTCTTGTGGTGAGGGGATTTATCCCCGATGGGCTGCGCAGCAGCCCCGAAACCTGACATCCGAATCCATCTGACTGACCGCGTGCATAGGCTTTAGGGCTGCTGCGCAGCCCATCGGGGATAAATCCCCTCACTACAGGGTTACTTCTCAGATTGAGGACTCTGTTCAAAAGCGTGTGCTCCCATCAATCGGCACAGCCTTGATCGTCGCTCTCGGCCCCGTCCCCGGCACCACCGCCGGCACCCCCTGCGCCGCCGTCGGCAACTGCGGCGCCTGCATGTCCGGCATTGCCCAGCTGCGTTCCGGTTGCAGCCCGCCCTGGGCGCGGCGCATGAAGTCGTAGCGGTTGAGGGTGATGCTGCGCCCCGCTTCGCTGTCGCGGATGATGTACGGGCGCAGGAACACCATCAGGTTGGTCTTGGTGATCGCCCGGCGTTCGTTGCGAAACAGCGCGCCGATACCCGGCAGCGTCCCCAGCCATGGCACCGCTTCGTTGCTCTGGCTGTAGCCGTCCTGCAGCAAGCCGCCGAGGACCATGATCTGGCCGTCGTCGAGCAGGATGCTGGTGTCGATCGCCCGTTTGTTGGTGACGATGCCCGCCGACGCCGCGCTGGCCGAAGCGCGTTCGTCGATGCTGCTGACCTCCTGATAGATATCGAGCTTGACCGTCCCGCCCTCGGAAATCTGTGGCCGCACATTCAACTTCAAACCCACCTCTTCACGGGTCACGGTCTGGAACGGGTTGTTGCTCGTCCCGCCACCGCCAGTAACGTAGCTGCCACTGACAAACGGAATGGTCTGGCCGACAAAAATGCTCGCCGCTTCGTTGTCCAGGGTCAGCAGGTTTGGCGTCGACAGCACGTTGGTGCCGCCCTTGCTCTTCAACGCTCGGGCCAGCACTTTGAGGTCGAGGATCTTGCCGATGCCGGGGATGTCGACCGTGCCGTTGACGTAGCCGACGTTCAAGCCTTGCGGCAGCACGTCGAGACTGGTCTTGCCGTTGAGATTGATCCCTGACCCACCGAGGTTAGCCCCGCCGATCACGCCTTTGCCGCCGAGATTGCCGGTCTGCCACTGCACGCCAAACTCGCTGGCATCGTCCTCGCCAACCTCGACTATCAGGCTTTCGATCACCACTTGCGCACGGCGCTGGTCGAGCAAATCGATGACCTCGCGCAGGTTGCGATATAACGGTTCCGGCGCGGAAATCAGCAAGGTGTTGGTGGTCGCATCAGCCTGAATCGTCACCCCGCCGGCGCTGAACGCGACGTTCTGCTCACTGGCCTGACTGCCGCCGCTGCCGGTCGAACTGCTGCCCTGCGCGTAACTACCGCCGGTGCTGCCAGTGCTCGACGTGGTCGAGGTGTTGCCACTGGTTTGCGTGCCACTCTGCGCACTCGATCCGCCATTGTTGTTGCCGTTGCTGCCCATGGCACTGAGCACCGAGCGCGCACTGTCGCTGGTGCCGCTGTCGCTCTCGCCGGTGAGCAAACCGCGCAAGGCCTGCGCCAGTTTCGCCGCTTGCGCGTTACGCAAATAAACCACGTGCAGATTGCTCGGATTGCTCTGCGCGTTGTCGAGTTTGTAGATCAGGTTGCGCGCCAGCTCGGTGCGCTCAGGGCTGCCGGCGCGGATGATGATGGTGTTGGAACGCGGATCGCCGATCACCGCGATTTTCTGCGTCGGATCGTTGCCCGGCGCGTCGAGCAGATCCGCGACCATCGGCGCGATGTCGGCGGCGATGCCGTTCTGGATCTGCACCACGTCAGTGTCGATCGCGCTCGGGGTGTCGATGGTCTGGATCAACTGGGCGACGCGGGTCAGGTTCTCGGCGTAATCGGTGACGACGATGGTGTTGTTGCCGGGGTAGGCATTGATCGGGTTGTTCGGCGAGACGATCGGGCGCAACACCGGAATCAGGTTCACCGCGTTTTCGTATTGCAGGCGAAAGGTGCGGGTGAGCATGCCGTTGCCGGCCGGTTTGTCCGGGCTGTAGATCGGCCCGCCGAGCAGTTTCGCATCGGCTTCCGGCACCACCTGGGCGACGCCGCCGACATCGACCACGCTGAAGCCCTGCATGCGCAACGCCGCCAGCAACATGTCATAAGCCTGGCGTGCCGGCACCTGACCTTCCGAGACCAGCGTCAGGCTGCCCTTGACCCGAGGGTCGACCAGAAACTGCTGGCCGGTGGAACGCGACAACGCGCGCACCACCGCTTGAATATCGGCATCGACAAAATTCAGCGTCACCGGCTGATCGCCCAGCGGATTGCTCGGCAGTGTGCTGCCACGTGGGGCGCCGCCACTGCGCGCGCGTTCGGTGATGTTGTGCATCTGCCGAGGTTGAGGCGCGGTTTGTACCTGGGCGCGCTGACGATCGAGCAGCGCATCGCCGCTGCGCTGGGTGTTGGCCAATGGGCGGCCGAGTTCGCTGTCCACCAGCAATGGCGGCTGGTTCGGCGGCGTGGTGGTGTTGCTGCACGCGCTCAACGCCATCAGCAGCATCGGCAACGCCAGACGTGCCGGTTTGGATCCTGACCCCTTCATGAAGCTTCCTTAGCGCCCAGCGCCTGATCCATGCGAACGGTGCCTGACAATGTGCCGGCAGTGACTTCGGTCGAAGCGTTGTCGGCGCGTTGCAGACGGGCCTCGACCACTTGCAGAGAAAGTTGTGCCGGAGTGCTCAGCAGCCAATCGAGCACTGCGTCGGCTGGCGCCGCGTCGAACGTCAGCTGCCACGCGCCTGCCTCTCCGGCTTGCAATTGGAAGTGCCCGGCCAGGCCGCTGGCCTGCAGCGTTTGCTCAAGCGACTGCTCGATGCTTTGCCCCTGCGGACGCACGCTGACCTCACGCAACAGCACTTCGAGGGCTTCGGTCTGCGCACGCAACTTCGGCGTTTCGCTTTGCCAGTAAGTGATTTTTTTCAGCGGCGGCTGAATCAATGCGAACCACACCAACAGCGACAGCAGCACCACCGCCATGCCGCCGACCATGCGTTTTTCGCGCAGGGCCAGCGCTTGCCAGCGCGCCTGAAGTTGCGCGCTGAAACTCTGCCAACGGGCGCGATAAACCGCGAGCGATGCCTTATTCATCTTCTGCTCCGCTGTCGTCAGCGCTTTCGTCGGGGGTCGTGACTTCGTCGCTCGGTCGCAGCAGCCAACCTTCATCGTCAGCCGTCGCACTGATCCCGACCTGGGCCAATGCGGCTTGCCAGTCCTTGTCCTTATCATTGGCGCTGCGCCGGGCGTCGGCCAGCAGACTCAACTGCAAGGTGCCGTCGACAAACGTCAGGCGCTCGACCGTGCCGGCCATGAACGGCATGCCACTGCCGGCCTGCAACACCAGCCGATTGAACGGCTGCGCCGGATCCTCCGCCGCGCCCTTCTGCCGCGCCGCCAATTGCTGACGCGCCTGCTGCAGCGGATTGAGGATCACCGGCAACTCGGGAAAGGCCTGCTTCACCCGCAGCGCCATCTGCGCCTTGAGCTGCTGACCCTGACTCGCCTCGCGAGCGGCATACAGGTTCAAGCCGATGACCCACACCGCCACCGCCAATGCGCAAAGTCCCAGCGCCCGGCCCCAACCGCGATGCTCGCTGCGCTGCTGTTGCACCGCACCCTGCAGGCCCCAACCGGGCAACGGCCCGGTCCAGCGCTGCGCCTCGGCCATCGGCAATTGCGCTTCCGGCGGTGGCATCGAACCGATCCAGTGCAGCGGCGTGCCGCAGGTCAGCAGCCAATCGCCAATCTCCTCGTCGAACAGCGGCTGCACCCGCGCCACCTGCACGCTTTCGCGCAGCAACAAATGGCCGTCCTGCCGACAAGCCACCGTGCCCGGCAGCACCGGCAAGCTGTACGCCGCCGGGTACAGACCGCGCAGGTTCAGACCGGCCTGCTTCAGCAGTTGCCCCAGATGCTGCAAACGCTGACGCGGCGCCCAGGCGATCTGCACCTGCCCCGCTTCATCCCGCGAACAGTGAGCGATGTGCATGTCATTGCAGTCGCCGAGCATCAGGGCCTGCGCCGCGCATTGCACCGCCGCTGCGGTCTTGTTCGCCGGCAATGGCGGCAGATCGATACTCGCCAGCAAGCTGTCCGCCGGGTGCAGAAAAACGCTCAGCGGTGGCTGCTTCGCTGACTGCCCCAGTTGGCCAAAAGTCAGGCGCTGCTCACGAATGACCTGCCCCTGACGGTCCAGCCACGCGCAGTCCATTTCACTGTCGAGACTCAACTGCGCCAGTGGCGGCAGTCCCACGCGCAACTGACTCATACACCCACCCGCGACCAGATCACTTGCGGCAGACGATCTTCGCTGCGGTGCAGCAACGCATCGAGACTGACCCGCCGCTGATCCCGCCGCGCCTCGCCGCGCAGGCGAAACCAGTCACTGGTGATGCCGACCTTGACGCTGGTCAGCTCCAGATTGGGCATGCGCAAGCGGTTGACGAAATCGCCACGGTTGATGAACCAGCGCCCGGCATCGCGCTCATTGATCAGCGCCTGCGCGCGCTCCAGCGACAACCCCGGCACATACGCGGCCAACACCGGCGCGGTGGCGGTATTGCCATTGAGCCAGGTGGTCGCCGGGATCACCGTCAGGTACGGCGTCAGTTTGCCGATGACCGCGTCATTCACGCCCTCGACGCTGCGCAGATCATCGACACTGCGCAGCATCGGCAACTTCGGATTCTGTGGTTTGCGCGACGCATTCGGCGACGTGGCACGGCCACTGTCAAAGGCGTTTTTGCTCGCGGTGTTTTCGGCAATCTGCGGATTCAACAGGTACGGATAAGAACCGATCACCCGCTGGCTGATGCGCTGACTCAACCCGGCGCTGATGCCGATCAACTCGCACAGCCGCTGAAACGCCTGCACCTGCGCCTCATCGACACGCTCGTTGGCCACCAGATTGCGCAGGTTGAATTTGCCTTGCTCGTCCTCAAGCCGCCCCTCGAAACCCTGCGCATGCAAGCGCTGCGCCCACGGCTGATCGAGCCGGGTCAGCGGATCACGCTGCCGCGCATCCCAGAGCAATTGTCGGCTGATCTCCAGACCACCGTGCAACACCCAGCGCCCTTGAACGCGCTGCTGATCCGCCTCCAGCGCGCGGGTCGAAACGCTCTGCCGGGTCAACATCCCCGCCGCAATCACCGCGACCACCGCCGCAATCAACAGCGCACTGATGATCGCCATCCCCTGCTGGTTCGATTGGCTATTCATCACCGGCCTTACAGCTGCCAGGAACCGATATCGGCATTCACGCCGTCGCCGTCAGGCTGACCGTCGGCACCAAGGGAAAAGATATCGATCTCGCCGTTGGCGCCGGGGTTGAGGTACTGATAAGGCCGCCCCCACGGGTCATTCGGCAAACGCTCCAGGTACGAACGCCAGTTGCTGTTCTTCGCATCCGCCGGCCGCTCCACCAGCACTTTCAAACCCTGAGTCATGCTCGGATAAGTGCCGTGATCGAGGCGATACAACTTCAGCGCCTGCATCAAACCGCCAATATCCTGCTTCGCCGCCGTGGCCCGCGCCTGATCCGGCCGGTCGAGCACCTTGGGCACCACCATCGCCGCCAGAATCCCGAGAATCACCACCACCACCATGATCTCGATCAGGGTAAAACCCTGCTGCCCACGGGGCATCCGGCTCGGTCGTCCGGGCTGTTTGAACTGCGCGATATCCATCTCGACATTCCCTTGGCTTGATTCGATTCGACGCGCAGTGTTGCAAGAAGATATGTCAGGGATGTTGAAAATCCTCGGGAGTTTTGGTCGTCAAGCCGTCAAGGACGGGGGTTAGGGTCGAGGGCTGTGTTTTGGTTTTGGGCCTTTTATGCGCGCGTGTTCCCGAGAAACGGGTTTCACCCTGATTGAAGTCCTGGTGGCGCTGGCGATCATCGCCGTGGCGATGTCGGCGGCTGTGCGCGTGGCTGGGCTAATGACTCAAAGCAGTGGAGTTCTGCGGGATCGCTCGATTGCCATGATCGCAGCGCAAACACGCATGGCGGAGCTGCAACTGGAAGGCCGATTGCCGACCGGTGTGAAAGCCGTTGATTGTGATCAGGGACGCCTGCTATTGCGCTGCGAACAAGCCATCGCCACAGCCGAAAACGGCCGACTGCTCAAGGTCGGCATACAGGTCTTCAACCGCAACCAGGACGCCCCGCCCCTGGCCCGCCTGGAAACCCTACTGAATCGCCCCCTGTAGGAGCTGCCGAAGGCAGCGATCTTTTGATCTTGTTTTTTTAAATCAAAAGATCGCAGCCTCCGGCAGCTCCTACACAAACATCTCAGGCAACAAAACAACGCATGCCCCCACAAGATATCCGCAATCAACCTAAAACCCTGTGGGAGCAAGCCTGCTCGCGAAGGCGCCAGAATGAACACCCGATCAATCACCAAGTGTCCCCGACACCTACATCACCCCGGCAACTGCAAATTATCCAAAGCCCGATTCACCGCCAACTCCCCGAGCATAATCAACTGCGCAATCCCCGCCAGCGCGTGCCGCTGCGACACCGGCACCAGACTGGCAACGTTCTGCGCAATGGTTTTGGCCGAAGCGAGTGTTTCACTGGCATCGACCAGCAGTTCTTCGGTTTTGTTATCCGCCGTCACGGCATACATCCCCCGGGCTTTACGCGTCGGCGGCGTAGACCCGGGCGGACAGAGGTAATGGTCGAGCGCGCGGTCGGCGGCTTCGTGGAGTTTTTTTGAGTCGATGGATTCGTAGGGGGAAACCGAGGCGGCTTCGGGAGGGTTGGGTGTTGGTTTGATCATGGTGAAGCTCCTTAATTAATGGAGCCGCCACGGTTCGCTGCGAAACGAAGGGAGGTGGCAGCTGTACGCAGGTTCGCAGACCGGGAATCAAGGAACCCGGCATACCCGAAGGTATCCCGCGCACAGCCGCCATGAAGCACCATTGCCAGAAATGGCAACGATTGGGAGCGCTGTGCGCCTTGATTGATCCGGGCTGCGAAACCCGATCGCTGATTCGTCAGCGACCGAACCACAATAGAACCCGCCCCTAAGGCGCACAAGCCGGCGGATTCTGGCGTAGCTGTAGGCAACGGCGCAAGGATGTGTAGCCTGGGAGAGTGTCTGGAGATGTATTTTTAAACATTGGTGTTTATGAGAAACCTCTTTCCGACATTTTTCCCTACATAGATAAGTCACCCTTTCCTTGAAAAACAAGTGAGGAAGAAGGCTGAATGGCCGCCCAAGACGTTGCCGCCTGATTTGCTTGCGTTTAGCTGCTTTGGCACACCTATTAAAGGCATCTGCTTTTGGCTAAAGCAGGCACTGTTGAGAGGCTACATTCTGTGTAAAGCATGATCAGTAATACGCGATCCCGCCCGCGTCTTTCGTCTACTCGACCAGCTCCGCTCACTGCTGTATATATTGTCGAATTGTTCAAGACTGAGGCGGTTAAGCTCGCACCCCTGACCGACACGGAGGAATTTGGGGCATGGTTAATAGGACTTGGTTAAGACCATTAGCAACACACTCAATCGTAACCACTACATTACGACGCTATCGACTATGAAATTCTTCCTATTAGTGCCGCGCAAGTAGTATTGGTTAACATAGAAGCCTCACATCTCTTCCGCCCACTTAAAACTTAGTAATTATGAACTTTTTTGACAAGATATCAATATGAGGCCCAAATGAAAAGAATCGGTTTGTTAAACGGCTTTACCTATGAAGCAGACCAGTTAAAAAGTGCACTAAAGTACATATCCGTAATTGGAGAATATGAATTTGAGACTATTGACGACTTTAAATTTCAAGAAACTGTTTCAAGCGCCATATGGGGACTTATTAATTTGTGCGACGTACTTGTTGCGTTTGCCAACAGCAAGTCGGAGAGTCTCTATTATCAAATAGGGCTTGCACACGGAGCGGGAAAACCAGTAATAATCATTACCGACGACGAGTACTCATTACCTCCAGAAATTAGAGGGCAACGGATTTTAAGCACATCGCAGAAAAATATTTCTGATAAAAAATTTATTTTCCAACTGAAAGAGGCGATTGAGGATTCAACACGAAGAAAATCAGGCTACTTAGGTCCCAGAAGCGAAAACAAACAATATTCAAGCCCCCAAAATTTTAGACCATCAGTAAACTTCCGCGACCTATTTGCTGCAGAGGGTCCTAGGAGAGTTAAGCTTTTTGAAAACTGGTTCGCAGAAACCGCTGCTGGAATCGAAGGTTGGGAAGTTATTGAGTCTGAACCCAAAAGCTCAAGGGATAGAGGCTACGATTTAGTTATCTGGAATTCGCAAGAGGACTCTGAACTCGCAGTATTGGGAAACCCAATAGCAGTAGAAATAAAAGCTATTGGTTCAATGAATACTTCAATGCTTCATCATTTTCTCCACATGAGTAAAAAATCAGGAATAAAAGGTCTTATATTAGCCACTACCGGACTAAATGACAGAAGAACCAAAGACTTACTCGGTAGACTGAGAGCTGAAGAGGGTGTAAATGCAATCGCGCTAGATCGAGATGATCTTATAAACGTGAGAAACTCAAATGACTTGCTGCGCCTAATCAAGTCCAAAGTAAGGGAGCTACTATATGGACAGGAGTTCTAATAATGTTTGACATTAACAACTTTAGAACTCTCATTGCCGACGTCGACAACGCCACTACAAATCAACAAAAGGGCTTGTCTTTTGAGCTTTTATCGATATATATGTTCGAACACTTGGATGGCGTCGATGTTACTGAGCACGACATACGAATGCCATCTGAAGAAATCGACATTGTCCTTTGGAATGCTCAAACTGAAGAAATATTAAGACCCTGGGACTCGATAATATTGGTGGAGTGTAAGAACTGGAGCGCTACTGTAGGCGCCCCAATATTGGATAATTTTGTAAACAAAGTTAGAAGGCGAGCTCTAACCACAGGGATTTTCGTAGCAGCGAACGGAGTTACTGGTGGATTCGTGAGGGGTGACGGAACGGATCCTGGCGCTGTTGGTATTCTAAGAAGCGCTCTCCAAGACGGAGTCAGAGTAATCGTAATTACGATGGACGATATTCGCGCTATCACGTCGCTTAACGACATCAGAGCGCTAATAAAAAAACGATATTGCGGCCTATATGTGCACAAGGTTTTATAGGCATAACCGTGTTCAAAATTGGACTGATTTATTCTTCAGGAGATACTGCCAAATGAAGGATTCGATCCTAGTATTTGTCGCATTTTATTGCACGGTTATCAGCGCAGTGTTTGCCGATGGCTTACAGGCGTCAAACTAAAAACGCGGACCGGCGGGCATCCTCCTCGGTGAGCGTTTGGTTACGGGTGAGAGTTCAATAAGATGAAGGTGACCCGATGATCTAGTGAATGTCCTGAGGCGCTTCAAAAGTATCAAAACGGCACAGGCCAGTAGCCGACCGCTCCCACAGGTTTAAGCGCCGAACACGATATCCGGGACCAACCCAAAACCCTGTGGGAGCCAGCTTGCTGGCGATAGCGGAATATCAGGCAGCTGAAACAGCACATGTGTCATCACCATCGCTGCCAGTCCTACTCCGCATCACCCCGGCAACTGCAAATTATCCAACGCCCGATTCACCGCCAACTCCCCGAGCATGATCAACTGCGCAATCCCCGCCAGCGCATGACGCTGCGACACCGGCAACAAGCTGGCGATGTTCTGCGCGAGGGTTTTGGCCGAAGCGAGTGTTTCACTGGCATCCACCAGCAGCTCTTCGGTTTTGTTGTCCGCCGTCACGGCATACATCCCGCGGGTTTTACGTGGCGGCGGTGTCGAACCGGGCGGACAGAGGTAATGGTCGAGCGCGCGGTCGGCGGCTTCGTGGAGTTTTTTTGAGTCGATGGATTCGTAGGGGGAAACCGAGGCGGTTTCGGGCGGGTTGGGTGTTGGTTTGATCATGGTGAAGCTCCATTTTTATACCTGGTGGAACCACCAAAACCCGTCGCTAAACAAGTAAGGGTGGCAGCTGTACGCGGGTTAGCGAACCGAGAGGTATAAGACCCGGCAGACCCGAAGGTCTCCCACGCACAGCCACCATATCGTCGTCGCAAACGTCTGCGACAAACTGGAGCGTCGTTGCACTTATACCTGGTCGGGTCGCTAAACCCGGTCGCTGGGTTGCCAGCGACACGTAGACGATAAAGACCAGGTACAAAGCGCACAAGCCGGCGGATTCTGGCGCATCTGTAGGCAAAGGCGCAAGGATGTGTAGCCTGAGAGAGTGACTGGAGATGTCTTTTAAACACTGGCGTTTATCGAGGCCTCATTCCGTCACTGCTCTCTAAATAAACTTGCCCTCTTATCCCAAAGGCTTACATAAAATACTCATCTAACAGACCGACATTATTAATACCAACATCTCCCCTAAATATTTTCTTTAGCAATTCAAGATCACCATCACTATTTAATCTATTAAATACTTTTTTATCATTAACCTCCCAAAAATCCAGGAAAACATCTTTGGTAGCAAAAACTGCAATCATCAAAAGACGAAACTGCTCCTTCAAATAGTCTGCAGTTTCAGTAATGTGCATCTCTACACGCTCTTGACCCCAAACATCGTACGACAACCTCAAAAAATGATCAAAATCATCTACTTGCGCATGAATCCCATAAAAGTACCAACACAACTGAAATGTTTTTGACATGTCATTTAACATATCTATGCGGGGATCATCCTGATCTATGACCATGAAGCAATCACGTCCAGCATTAACAATAAGCTTCTTATAGATCTCTTTAAAATTAAATATCACCTTCCCTAACTCGATTTTTGACTGATCAAATTTATCCGAAATGAAAATCTCTCTGCGAAAATCAGTTAAAACCTTTGAGCTTATAGATTGACTTTCCCTAATAGAAAAGCTGATGGTTTTTTGAGTGTCAATTTTTTTACTATGCACCCTCGCTAAGCGCTTAACATCCTCGAAGTATATGATTCTTTTCGAAACATCAACAAATAGAATAAAAACAGCTTGCTTTTTTTGGACCCAGTATTTCACAGTTTTAGTTTTAATCGAATGAGTTCTAACGGCCCCTTTTTTTGCAGAAACATTACGACTACCTTTTATTTGCACCAAGATTTCATCACCGGACAAACTACCATCAGAATTGAAAAATTCTACCACACCATCAATACCATAATCTTTTTCTGATAGTTCGCGAAAAATAGCCTCATTGACGATTAGTTCACGCACCACATTGGTTGACTCAGTCTCAACTCTGTGTTCATTTGTTCGATTAGGCATATTTCTTTTATATCCAAAAAAATTGAATTATCTTTTATACCGCAAACTAAAAAATAAGCTGTTTTAACCGAGCGACTTTCGTCAAAAGGATGTTCCCTACGGATAGAAGGCGATAGAGACACATCACATATAAATCTTGGCGCCAATTGGATCTAGGCTGCTTTTTTGCTATTTGCATGACCAAGTCGGGCAGCAGCAGGTGTGCGCTACGTTCATTTTATAATCACAACACACGAACGACTGCAATTGCCCGACAGCAAACCCTTGATGTATATGAAAATGGGCGTTTCAAAGTAAAAACGCCATTAACCTACGCGCCGTTTTCTCCTATAAAAATTGTTTCTTTAGTGCGTTTGCGTGTTTTCCGAGTCGAACACGACTAAGCCGCCACAGCGCGCCGCTTGGTCAAGCCTTCACGCCAGCCCTTGAGTGCTTCCAAGTCCTGACGCAGCTCTAGCTCCTCCGGGATAAATATAGGGATTTCACTAGATTGACTGTGCTCATAGCAGCTGTACTTAGTCATCAATGTATCAATCAGCTTGCAATCCTCTGGCTCAATCCCTTGAATAGCGTGCAAACGGTTATCAGTGGTAATGCTGCGCCGATGCCGTAGTACGATCTTGTTAAGCAAGTCCTCTTCAACTGAACGTTCAATCAGCTTGCGAAACTCACTGCAAATTCCTTGTGCCAGCATTCGGTAGGCTGCAGCACCGCCCGCCTCACCGGCTTTCCGCGCGGCATCTAGCTTAGTGATCAACAGATTATTGGCTTTTTTGGTATTCGCGTTCCAAACGTCTTGGTCTGCCGGGTGACCAGCAACCCCAGCATAAGCCTCGATGCACATAGGCTGGTGGTGTTCTGTTTTCCACTTTTCACCTTCTTTTCGGGCCAAATCTTCTAGGATTCCGTAAAGGGACAATCTGTGAGTGAGAACGATCACCTGTCTGTTTTTGGCAAGCTCAACGAGGCGGCATGCGACAAACCATTCGAAATCATGGTCGAGGGAGGAGATAGGGTCATCAAATAGAAAAGGGGCTGCTCCCGGTTTATCACAGACATCGGCCAGAAACGCTGCAAGCGATATGATACGACGCTCCCCGTCACTCAAAACACTGTCGGGCATAGCTCGTCCGTTTTGAGCGCCTTTGAGCTTGAGCTGGTGCAATACCTTGGCGTTGCGAGTCCTGGTCTTTACCAGTTCAACTTGAATGCGGGTTGCTCCTAACGACAAAAGCTCACGATTAAACCGTTCAACGTACGCCTCCGTGACGACTGCTTGGGTCACTTCTGCTGACTTCATTGATATCGCCCGGGTACCCGCCAGCCCTTTCCACGACTCATAGTCCTTCACTTTACGTAAGCGATCGACCTCGATACCAACTGCTCCCGCCTGTTCCGTAATCCATTTTTTTGCTTCCAGCGCAAGCTTTTGATTCGACGCCTGGACTCTATCGAAATTCAGAGCATCTTGCTCGTACTGGGCGGCGGTTGCCTCTAGTTCATCTCGATAAACCGTCAGCTTTATGATGGATTCACTAACTGCGTGAACTGGGGTTGCAGACTGGTCGACCTCGTGAGCAAAAAGGGCATTTTTGACTGAAAGCGCTTGCTGCCAGAATCCTTTGAGGTAATTCAACCAAGCCTCATCTGTTATCCCGGCAGCTTGGCACTGCGTCTGCATATCCTGTTCGGCGATAATACTTGGAAGTTGATCGAGGTCCGCTTGATATTTTGCTTCTGCGGTCTTCGCATCCAATTCAAGCTTGCTGTGCACGAAGAACTCAAAATCCTTCAAACGCTTCTGCGCGTCTTCAGACAATTCTTGGTGACATAGCACGCACCGTGCGCCCGCAGTTACCGGAAATGCAGTTTCCGGATATGGAGTTGCAGAATAGAGCCTGGCAGCTTCCCACATTGCACGCCATGTAGCAGTTCCTACCCCTTCAAGCGCTGCCGACTTTACTTTGGCGCCCTCGACAGCAATTTGTCTTTTGGACACGGCATCCTGTCTAAGGACGCGCAGCGCGTGGATGTTATCGACCCCGAAAGCCGTCGACGCCTGCTGTAGTGCACTGATGATCTTCTGAAGTTCGGTCTTGGTACGCCGTTTCTGCTGTGCTAACGCGGAGGGATCCTCAGTTTTGAGGCGCTCGACTAGTTCTAAAAGCCGTCGCTCGTCTTCAATGGCCCAACGCAGGGTCGTTTCAATTTCGGCCTGGGACAACTTTCCGAGCTCGCTGTACAGCGTTTTTGAAGGGGTTGCGCCGTAAATCGGTGGCAGCTCGGGTAATGCGCTGACTAGTTTGTCCTGCTCAGACTCTAAAGTTTGCCGAATCAATTCGACCGAAGAAGCAAGTTTTTCAAAGAGACCTATGACGGGGGGGATGTAGGTTGCAGCGCTTTCAGCTGTTAGATAATGGCTGGCCTCATCACTGTCGAAGATATCGATACCTCGCAGTGCGTCAACGGCGTCGCCATCTGCGCTCCACTCATGCAAGCTCTCTACGCCATTGAGCTGCGAGGTGATACTGCATTTGCTGTGCGCCGGAGCCGACTTGAATACGTTAGTTTTCAAGTCAACGGCCCTTGGCTTGCCCGACACCTTTTTGAGTATGCGGGTATAGCTAGATTTGCCTGATCCGTTATGGCCGTAAATCACGGTGAGATTCGCGCTGCCAAACTCAAGTGGAACGCGTGGCTCAAGGTTTTCGATCCCAACTACCTCGGCGATTCTCACCAGTCGCAGCTCATCTCCTAAGCTTGAATTGTTGGTCAACTCACCAAAGCCGCGGTGCGCGGTGGGTTTTTGTCCCGCTGGAGTTTTAAGAATTGCCACTAAGTCTGTAATGTCCGCTGGAGTCAACTCTCCTTTTTTCAGAAGCCTGTCAGCGGCTTCCTGTAACCAATCGCTCTGCTTTAGCAACCATGTACGAATTTCTGCCTGAACGTCCATTGCACTTCCTCCCTGATGGTAGAGCGTAGCAAAAAGCTATCAGAGCCAAAGGTGAGTAGCTAGGTCATTTACAAATGTAGAGCTATACATTTTTTTTCTGAAGTATTCACGGACGCAAAAATGGGCATTTCCTCAACCTATACATCAGGGCCTCACAAGGCTCGGCAAAACCACCCCCTCCCCCAACCTCTCCACCCCCAAC
>NZ_JAFLXF010000032.1:0-40598 GCF_019891575.1 Pseudomonas sp. MIS38 | reverse complement strand
TACATCGACCTGAAAGACCTTATGGATTATGGATTCGGCAACCAAGTTTCAGGTCGGCAAATTGCTTCAGCATCCCCCAAACAGTCCCCTCTCCCTCCGGGAGAGGGTTAGGGTGAGGGGCTTTTACATAGGCGGCGTGACGCCATCCTTGCCGGCGGAAATCGATTGCGCCGTCAACGTGCCGTCTGCGTCCTGGGTCACGAAGCTGACAATCTTCACCCCGACCTTGAGCAAGCTGCGATCCCCCGGCGTCAGGTTGACGATCGGCACGTCCTCCGGCACCAGGATCTTCTGCTGCCCGCCCTTGTAGTTGACGGTCAGCACCCGGCCATTGCTGACCACCAGATCACCGACGCTGCCATTGGTCATGCTGCTGCCCTTGGCCAGATCAAACGGCCGATGACCGTCACCGCTGCCGGTCAGTTCCGGCGGGAATACGTGCACTTCCATTGCCTTGAGGGTGCCATCTTCCTGCGGCATGGCGGCCGAGCCAATGTAGCTGCCGGGTTTGATGTCTTCGATATTCGCCAGCGTGACGGCACGCACCTTGGTGTCCGCAGTCAACCGGATCACCACGTTCTCGCCGCTGTTGACGTGGACTTTCAGCGAATCGGCGCTGACCCCGGTGATCTCACCGCGCACGCCGAGACGCATGCCCGGGGCATCGGCGGCCTGCACCGCAGTGGCACTGAGCAGGCCAAGCAAGGCAATCGTAGTCGTGTGACGCAGCAGCTGACGCAACATGGCAATCCTCCGTTGATGAACAGTAATAGCGCAGAAGTAAACATAAGCACGCTATCGAAGAACATGTAAGTGAATGTATCATCGACCCTCCCCGGCCGGACGCAAGGTTCGCCGATGGACGACACCGCCGTTGAAGCCAATCATTCCGCAACGGAATAACTGATATCGATCGAAGGCTTCTACCGCCGCTTCGGTACGTCCCTTAGCCTCACCGCATTCCCTTTCGCTGGATCGAGAAACCTTATGAACGCCACAACTCACGCAATGACCCGAGGCATGGTGCTGCTGTTCGCCTTCTGCTGCGGCGCGATCGTCGCCAACATCTACTACGCGCAACCGATCATCGGCCTGATCGCGCCGGACATCGGTCTTTCCGACACCATGGCCAGCTTCATCGTCTCGCTGACGCAGATCGGTTATGCGCTGGGCCTGTTCTTCCTGGTGCCGCTGGGCGACCTGCTGGAAAACCGCCGGTTGATGATCATCACCACGGTGGTGGCGATTGCCAGCCTGCTCGGCGCGGCGTTCACCAGTCAGCCGAACGTGTTCCTGCTGATCTCGTTGCTGGTGGGCTTCAGTTCGGTGTCGGTGCAGATCCTGATTCCGCTGGCCGCGCATCTGGCGCCGGAAGAATCCCGTGGCCGGGTGGTCGGCGGGATCATGGGCGGCCTGCTGTTGGGCATTCTGCTGGCGCGGCCGGTGTCGAGCGTAGTGGCTGACCATTTCGGCTGGCGTGCGATGTTCATGATTGCCGCGGCGTTGATGGCCGCGATCAGCGTGGTGCTGGCGTTGACCGTGCCCAAGCGTCAACCGGATCACAGCGCTTCCTACGGCCAGTTGCTCGGCTCGCTGTGGACCCTGCTGCGCCAGCAACCGGTGCTGCGTCAGCGGGCGTTTTATCAGGGCTGCATGTTCGCCACCTTCAGCCTGTTCTGGACAGCGGTGCCACTGGAACTGGCGCGCAACCACGGTCTGTCGCAAAGCGAGATTGCGATCTTCGCGCTGGTCGGTGCCATCGGTGCCATCGCCGCGCCGATCAGCGGACGCCTGGCTGACGCCGGCCACACCCGCATCGCTTCGCTGCTGGCCATGCTGTTCGCCAGCCTGAGCTTCCTGCCGGCCTTCATTCACCCGGCCTACAGCGTCATCGGCCTCGCGGTGACCGGCGTGGTACTGGACTTCTGCGTGCAGATGAACATGGTTCTCGGCCAGCGCGCGGTCTACTCGCTGGACGCCAAAAGCCGTGGTCGCCTCAACGCGCTGTACATGACCAGCATCTTCATCGGCGGCGCTTTCGGCTCGTCGGTCGCCAGTGCGGTATATGAGCATGGCGGCTGGTTGTGGATCGTGATTGTCGGTAGCGCGTTCCCGCTGCTGGCGTTGTTGCGGTTCCTGAGTGCGTCGCAGCGTGGTGCTTTGGCAACGGCGTAAGATGTCGAGCAAGCTCGCTCCCACAGGTTGCTCACTGGGCCTGTGAGAGCGATGACGCTTAATACCGAACCAGCTTCTCCATCGCCGCATCTGCCAGAAACGAAGAGCGGCTTTTGACATTGTGTTCACGCACATAGCGATCGATGCGCTGGATCACATAGCCTGGCAACGTCACGTTGACCTTCTCGGTCTTGCCCATGTACGGCGAGATATCCAGCTCGAGCATCCCCCAGCCCATGTCGGCAAACTCCGGATTATTGCGATGGGCCGCTGCCGACGTCGGCATCGGAATCGATTCCCCGTCCGCCGCCATCTCCTGCAACATGAGATGGGCGACTTCAACGGCTGCGTTATAGGCGTCCTCGAAAGTGTCCCCGGCCGTGACGGCGCCGGGAATGTCAGGTATCTGAATACCGATGGCGGTGTTGTCGTCACCCCATTCGATGCAGATCGGATATTGCATTATGGATCTCCCTTGTAGCTGGCTGGCGGGTGGTACAACCCGGCACGCCTCCTGATGCTTTTGACCGTCCCCAGCGGCAAATCCTTTTTAGGGTGAGGAACGGGAATGGTGTACGGGTTGTAACGATGCGTGAAGATGTGATGACTGCCGGTGACTCGATCCAGCGTCCAGCCTGCCTCCTCCAGCTCCTTGATCAATAGCCTGCTTTGCACCTGGCGCCTCCTTGCTCCGGCCGAATAAAAGTAACTCTAGAGTTATCTTTACTCAAGCACATAAATCTGCAGGACGACGTTTGGTTGTTTTACCGCATGTGATTGAATGGACGCGGATTACACTCAGCACCCTATTCCCTGTTGGAGCGGGCTTGCTCGCGAAGGCGTTGGATCAGCCAATACATGTGCTGAATGTCAGACCGCTTTCGCGAGCAAGCCCGCTCCCACAAGGGGACTACGACAACTTTCAGATTTGCAGGAAGACTGATGGACCGCCTCGCCGCCATGGAAACCTTCGTCTACGTGGTCGAAACCGGCTCCTTTTCCGCCGCCGCCCGACGCCTGAATATCGGCCAGCCCGCCGTGTCGAAAACCATCGCTCAGTTGGAAAAACGCCTGGCGGTCAGCCTGTTGCTGCGCTCGACTCGCGGCCTGACCCCGACCGAAGCCGGACTCGCGTTTTTCGAACGGGCCAGGCGTGCCATTGATGAAGCCAACGAAGCCGATAACGCCGCCCGTGGCAGCGCCAGCGGTTTAAGCGGCAACCTGCGGATCAGCGCGGCGGTGACTTTCGGTCGCCTGCACGTCGTGCCGCAGCTGGGGCCGTTTCTCGAGCAGCATCCACAGCTGAACATCGACCTGATGCTCGATGATCGCAACATCAATCTGGTCGAAGAAGGTATCGACGTCGCCCTGCGCATGGGCCCGCTCAGCGACTCCAGCCTCACCGTGCGTAAAATCGCCGACTGTCGCCGCGTAGTGCTCGGCACCCCGGCCTACTTCGCCCGCCACGGCGAGCCGAGCTGCCCTGCCGATTTGGATAAGCATCAAGGCATCGTCTACAACCTCAGCGGCGGCGCCACCTGGATCTTCACCCAGGGCAGCGAACAACAGACGCAAACCCTGACCGGCCGCCTGCGGGTCAGCGCCGCCGAGGGTTTGCGTGCAGCCGTGCTGGCCGATCAGGGCCTGACCATCGCCTCGCAATGGATGTTCGCTCCGGAGCTGGCAAGCGGTGCGGTCAGGGCGGTGATGAGTGACTGGGTATTGCCGGATCAGGACTTGTGGGCGGTGTTTCCCACGGGGCGGATGGTCAGTGCGAAGGCGCGGGCGTTTGTGGATTATGTGCAAGGGTTGTTGACCAGCGAACTTTGAAAACAGCAGATCAAAAGATCGCAGGCTTCGCCAGCTCCTACAGGGACATCATCAATGCCCGGCAACACACAAAAAAACGGCGATCCAGAGATCGCCGTTTTTTCATCACTGCCCGAACTGTTTGCCCAATCCCGGCGGTACGCCGTGGATATCGGTGTCTTCCCAAGGGCCGTTGGGGCTGACGGAGCGAGTCCAGCCGTTGTTCCAGCGGAAGTAGGTGCGCTGGCGGTAGAAGGTGTTGGGCTGGTCGTCGAGGACGTAGACGCCGAGCTTCTGGTCCCAGTGGCTGTTGCCGCCCGGTGGTGGGGCGAAGCTGGCTGAGGTGCGTGGGACTGGCTTGGACGGTTTGGCCGGGATGCTTTTGCCCGGTGTCGGCGAGGTCGACGGGGTCGGGCTCGGTTGTGACGGCGGGATCGGCGGCAGGTTGGTGGTCGGTTCCGGTCGGTGCACCGCACAGGCGCTCATGCCCAGGGCCATTGTGATGACTGCGATTCGGGCGAGACTGTGCATGGCGGTGCTTTCCTGGTGGCCGGTGCTTATTTGTCCGGGCTGTCGATGGTCAGTGTTTGCGGCGCGGTGGTGCTGCTGGCCAGCGGGCCGCTGCGACCTACCCACTCCCCGGCGGTTGGCTGACCGGCGCGAGAGATGCGTGCAACCAGTTGGACTTCAGGAAAGTTCGACAGTTTCAACTGCGGCATCATGGCGTCGGCATCGCCCAGTTCGACAGTGACCGGCAGATCGGCCACGGTCAGACGCTTGGCCGCCAGCGGTGCCGGTGGGCCAGAAACGGCGCGGGCGAAGATGAACACGCTGTCGCCCGGTTGCACCTGGCCTTTGAGTTCGCTGGACAGATCCACGCGCACCTTGAGCAGTGCGGCAACCTTGGCGGCCGGCGCTGCGGCGACCTTGCCGCCACTGGCTTGCAGGCGCTCGGTGGCGCGCTCGATCCCGCCCTGCAAGGCGGCGCGGGAGTTGTCGCCCTCTGGCAACTGCGCCAGCAGCCGGGTCCAATAGTCGATTGCCTGCTGATAACGCTCACCCTCGAACGCGGCGATGCCGAGCAGACCGAGGCTGGTGACTTCTTTCGGATCGGCTTTCAGCGCTTCATCGGTCAGGGTCTGGATCTTGTCCGACCACTTTTTACCGTCGGCAAAATACTGCGCCTGTGCCCACTGGCCGAGCAGTTCCGGCTGGCGACCGGCCAGGTTGGCGGCGCGTTCGAACATCTTCGCCGCATCTGCCGGACGATCCTGGGCCATGTAGGTACGACCAAGGAAGTACAAGCCTTCGGCGGAATCCGGTTGCGCCGCAACAGCACGCTCCAGACGCCGGGTCATCTCTTCCATCGACTGCGGCGCCTGGGCGAATTCACGGGTCAGTTCGACTTTATCGGCAGCACCGAAATGCAGGTACAGACCCAGGCCCAACACCGGCACCAACACCGCCGCCAGCAGCGGCAACGGCTTGCCCAGTTTCGACACACGCGGTGCGGCAACGCCTTCGGTATCGGCGAGCAGCTCACGCGCCGCTTCCGCGCGCCCGCTGTCCATTTGCGCGGCATCGAGTACGCCTTCAGCCTGCTGCGCTTGCAGCTCGGCCACGCGTTCCTGATACAGCGCCACGTTCAGGGCAGTTCGATCCTCTTCACGCTGGGCGCGACGGCCACGCAAAACCGGGATCAGCAGAAAACTCAGGGCGACCAGAAGCAACAGCCCTGCGGCAAGCCAGAAATCAATCATTCTTGGTTTTTATCCAACAGTTGGTCGAGGCGCTGACGCTCTTCGGTGGACAGCGATGGCGGGGTCTCGGTGCGTTGTGCGCGGCGTCGGCGAACGATCACTGCGATCACCACCAGACCACCGAACAACAGGCCGGCCGGGCCGAACCACAGCAGTGCAGTCTTGGCATTGAGCGCCGGTTTGTAGCGGACGAAATCACCGTAGCGATCGACCATGAAATCGATGATCTGCTGATTGTCCTTGCCCTCGCCGAGCATGCGGAAAATCTCTTTGCGCAGGTCGGCGGCAATCGGCGCGTTGGAGTCGGCGATGTCCTGGTTCTGGCACTTGGGGCAGCGCAGTTCCTTGGTCAGTTCACGAAAGCGCTCGCGATCGCCTTCTTTGGCGAACTCGTAGGTGTCGATCGCGGCATGCGCCACACCGGCCAGACTCAAGCCCAAGACCACGGCAGCAATGAAACGCTTCATGGCTTGGCCTCATCGACCAGCGCCTGATACTTGGCTGCGAGTTTTTCGCGCCAGACCTGCTCGTCGATCACCCCGACGTACTTGTCGCGGATGATGCCCTTGGCGTCGATGAAGAAGGTTTCCGGCGCGCCGTACACGCCGAGGTTCAGGCCCAGCGAGCCTTCGTCGTCACGGATATCCAGCAGGTACGGGTTGTGGAATTCGGCCAGCCACTTCAACGCATCGGCGTTGGTGTCCTTGTAGTTGATGCCGTAGATCACCACACCACGCTCGGCCAGTTTGTTCAGCACCGGGTGCTCGACCCGGCAGGAAATGCACCAGGTGCCCCAGACGTTGACCAGCGCCGGTTTGCCGAGAATGTCAGCCTTGGTCAGGGTCTTGTCGCCCTGCACGTTCGGCAGAGTGAACTCCGGGAAGGGCTTGTTGATCATCGCCGACGGCAGCTCCGCCGGATCGAGGTACAGACCGCGATAAAGAAACACCGCCACCAGCAGGAAAATCGCCAGGGGTACCAGCATCAACCAACGTCTCATGCAGCCGCTCCTTGCAGGCCGAGGGCTTCACGCACCCGGGCTTTGACCTTGACTCGATAACGCCGATCCAGCGCCGCCAGCAATCCGCCCAGACCGGTCAGCAGACCGCCAAACCAGATCCAGCGCACGAACGGTTTGACGTGAACCCGCACCGCCCACGCGCCGTTTTCCAGCGGCTCGCCCAGTGCAACGTAGAGATCGCGAGTGAAACCGGCGTCGATCCCGGCCTCGGTCATCATCGAACTCTGCACGGTGTACAGGCGTTTTTCCGGGTGCAGCACGCTGACTTCCTTGCCGTCGCGGATCACCCGGATGGTGCCCTTGTCGGAGGTGAAGTTCGGCCCTTCGAAGTGTTTGGCACCTTCGAAGATGAAGTGATAACCGGCCAGATCCATCGACTCGCCCGGCGCCAGACGCAGGTCGCGCTCGGCACTGTTCTGACTCGACAGCACCACACCGAGGGCGCACACGGCGATGCCGAGGTGAGCGATCTGCATGCCCCAGTAGCTGCGGGTCAGGGTTGGCAGGCCTTTGATCAGGCCCTTGTGGCGAGTCTTGTCGAAGATGTCGCGCACACCGGCGAGCAACACCCATGCGGCAAGCAGGAACGTCGCGATCACCGCCCAGTTGAAATCGCCGTAAGCGACACCGGCCACCACGGCCAATGCGACGCTGCCGAGCAGCACCGGGGTCAGCATGTTCGCCAGCCACTTCACCGGGGTGTCCTTCCAGCGCACGACCACGCCGACCGCCATTACCACCATCAGCAACGCCATCAGCGGGATGAACAGCGCGTTGAAGTACGGCGGGCCTACTGACAGCTTGGCGCCGCTGATCGCATCAAGAATCAGCGGATACAGCGTGCCGAGCAGAATCATCGACGCGGCCACCACCAGCACCAGGTTGTTGCCCAGCAACAGGGTTTCCCGCGACCACAGGTTGAAGCCGACCTGGCTCTTGACCACCGGAGCGCGCAACGCAAACAGCGTCAGCGAACCGCCGACCACGAACAGCAGGAAGATCAGAATGAACACGCCGCGCTCAGGGTCCGAGGCAAACGCATGTACCGAAGTCAGCACGCCGGAGCGCACGAGGAACGTACCGAGCAGGCTCAACGAAAATGCGGCAATCGCCAGCAACACCGTCCAGCTCTTGAACACCCCACGTTTTTCCGTGACTGCCAGCGAGTGAATCAGCGCGGTGCCGACCAGCCATGGCATGAACGAGGCGTTTTCCACCGGGTCCCAGAACCACCAGCCGCCCCAGCCGAGTTCGTAGTAAGCCCACCACGAACCGAGGGTGATGCCGATGCCGAGGAAGGCCCAGGCGACAATCGTCCAAGGGCGCGACCAGCGTGCCCACGCGGCGTCGAGACGACCACCGAGCAGTGCAGCGATGGCGAAGGCGAACGCCACCGAGAAGCCGACGTACCCCATGTAGAGCATCGGCGGATGCACAATCAGGCCGATGTCTTGCAGCAGCGGATTGAGGTCACGCCCGTCGGCCGGAATCTGCGGCAGGATCCGCGAGAACGGGTTGGAGGTGAGGATCAGAAACAACAGGAAACCGGTGCTGATCATGCCCATCACCGCCAGTACGCGAGCGAGCATGACTTGCGGCAACTGCCGGGAGAACATCGACACGGCGAAGGTCCAGCCACCGAGGATCAACGCCCACAGCAGCAGCGACCCTTCGTGGGCGCCCCACACCGCGCTGAACTTGTAGTACCACGGCAAGGCGCTGTTGGAGTTCATCGCGACGTAACCGACCGAGAAATCGTCGGTCATGAACGCGTAGGTCAGGCAACCGAAGGCAAACAGCAGGAACGCAAACTGACCCCACGCCGCCGGCTGGGCCAGGCCCATCCACATGCGGTCACCGCGCCACGCACCGAACAGCGGCACCACGGCCTGCACCAGCGCAAAACACAGCGCCAGAATCATCGCCAGATGGCCGAGTTCGGGAATAAACAGTGCAGAAGTCATCGATCAACCCTCCTTCGCTTGGGTCGGTGCCGATTGACCACTGTCTTTCAGCGCTTTGGTCACTTCCGGCGGCATGTACTTCTCGTCGTGCTTGGCCAGCACTTCATCGGCCACCACCACGCCGTCGGCGTTGAGTTTGCCCAGGGCGACAATGCCCTGCCCTTCGCGGAACAGATCCGGGAGGATCCCGCGATAGGTGATGGTCACGGCTTTGTTGAAGTCGGTGACAACGAATTTGACGTCCAGTGAGTCCGGCGAACGCTGCAGCGAGCCCTTCTCGACCATGCCGCCGGCGCGGATGCGCGTGTCGTGCGGCGCTTCACCGTTGGCGATCTGGGTCGGCGTGTAAAACAGGTTGATGTTTTCCTGCAGGGCGCTCAGGGCCAGGCCGACGGCAGCGCCGACCCCGACCAGGATCGCCAGAATGAGGGTCAGACGTTTTTTGCGCAGCGGATTCACTTGCCGTTCTCCCGGCGCAGACGACGCGCCTCTTGTTGCAGATAGCGCTTGCGGGCCGCGATCGGTGCGACCACGTTGAGGATCAGCACCGCCAGACAGATACCGTAGGCCGACCAGACATATAGGCCATGGTGGCCCATGGCGAGGAAGTCGCCGAATGAAGCAAAACTCATCGCGCGGCCTCCAGGCTGTTCTGCACTTCTTCTTTGACCCAACTGGCGCGGGCTTCGCGCTTGAGCACTTCAAGGCGCATGCGCAACAACAGCACGGCGCCGAAGAAACAGTAGAAACCCAGCACCGTCAGCAACAGCGGCAGCCACATTTCCGCGGGCATCGCCGGTTTCTCAGTGAGGGTGAAGGTCGCGCCCTGGTGCAGGGTGTTCCACCACTCCACCGAGTATTTGATGATCGGAATGTTGATCACCCCGACGATCGCCAGTACCGCGCAGGCCTTGGCGGCGCTGTCACGGTTGCTGATGGCATTGCCCAGCGCAATCACCCCGAAATACAGGAACAGCAGAATCAGCATCGACGTCAGCCGCGCATCCCAGACCCACCACGAGCCCCAGGTCGGCTTGCCCCAGATCGCCCCGGTGACCAGCGCCACGGCGGTCATCCACGCGCCGATCGGCGCCGCGCATTGCAGGGCGACGTCGGCCAGTTTCATTTTCCATACCAGCCCGACCACGCCGCATACCGCCAGGATCACGTAGATCGACTGCGCCAGCATTGCCGCCGGCACGTGGATGTAGATGATGCGGAAGCTGTTGCCCTGCTGATAATCCGGCGGCGCGAAGGCCAGGCCCCAGACGACGCCAACGCTGATCAGCAGCAACGCGGCAATGCTCAGCCACGGCAGAAACCTGCTGCTGATGCCGTAGAACCACTTGGGCGAGCCGAGCTTGTGAAACCAGGTCCAGTTCATACTGTTTCCATCACGGGTGCCGCTCATCGGTGTGAGCAGTCTCAGGGTCTTTGCTGGTTAAATTTTAACCAGACCTCATTATTCGCCGACGCTGATCTTCAGGCCAGCAGCTATTGCAAAAGGTGTCAGGGTGATCGCCAGGGCGGTCAGGCTACCCAGCCACAGCAGATACCCGGTCGCCGGCATGCCTTGCAAGGCGGCCTGCAAGGCGCCACTGCCCAGGATCAACACCGGGATGTACAACGGCAGAATCAGCAACGCCAGCAACAGGCCGCCGCGTTTCAAACCAACCGTCAGCGCCGCGCCCACCGCACCGAGCAGGCTCAGCACCGGTGTACCCAGCAGCAACGACAACAGCAACACCGGCAGGCAGGCGACCGGCAAACCGAGCATCAACGCCAGCAACGGCGAGAGCAGAACCAGTGCCAGTCCCGAGAACAGCCAGTGTGCCAGCACCTTGGCCAGCACCAGTAGGGGCAGCGGGTGCGGCGAAAGGACCCACTGTTCCAGGGAGCCATCTTCGAAATCACTGCGAAACAGTCCGTCCAGCGAAAGCAGGACCGACAACAACGCGGCCACCCAGACTAACCCCGGGGACAGGTTTTGCAAGACTTGAGTTTCCGGGCCGACGGCCAGCGGGAACAAGGCGATGACGATGGCGAAGAAAATCAGCGGATTGGCCAGTTCCGCCGGGCGACGAAACAGCAAACGGGACTCACGGGCAACCAGCAGGCCGAACACACTCATACTGCCCAGTTCCCCAGATCGATATCGCGATAACCGGCCGGCATCCGGCTCAGTGTGTGGTGCGTGGTCAGAACCACCAGACCGCCGCGCTCGCAGTGCCCGGCCAAGTGTTCTTCAAGCTGCGCCACGCCCTGTTTGTCGAGCGCGGTGAACGGCTCGTCGAGAATCCACAGCGGCGGGCTGTCCAGATACAGCCGCGCCAGCGCCACGCGGCGTTGCTGACCGGCGGACAGGGTGTGGCAGGGAACATCTTCGAATCCGCGCAATCCTACGGCTGCCAGCGCCTGCCAGATCGCCTCGCGTCCGGCAGGCCGATGCAGGGCGCAGAGCCAGGACAGGTTCTCTTCCGGGGTCAGCAGGTCCTTGATCCCGGCAGCGTGGCCGATCCACAACAGGTTGCGCGCCAGTTCGCTCGGTTGTGCAGTCAAGGGCTGGCCGTTGAGCAGCACCTGACCGCTGGTCGGCTGCATCAACCCGGACAATAGACGCAGCAGGCTGGTCTTGCCGCTGCCGTTGGGGCCGCTGATCTGCACCATATCGCCACTGGCCAGTCGCAATTCGAGATTTTCGAAGAGCAGTCGCAGGTCTCGCTCACAGGCAAGGGCAACGGTTTGCAGGACAGGACTGGTCAAGGGATCACGGGCCTTATACGGTTCAAGTCGGCTCTGGCGCGGCCGTTAAAGAGATGCAGGATAAATGCAATGACGGTGCGAACCAGAGAGCTGGATCAAACAATTGCTATGTTTTCTGAACGAAGCGCAAGACGCGCGGCATTATACATGCCGTGCCTTACTCCCAAGAGCGCAATTTCCTCAGGTTGTGTCCGCGTATGACAGGCGAAATGAACATCCTCCCGCTGCCGCCCGCCACCCCGGCGAACACGCGCCCGCTGGTGATGAGCGGTGAGTTGCTCAAGCTGCTGACCCCGGTCGAAGGCCTGATCGGCGCCGGGCAAAGCGCCCAGGCCGAGGTGTTGTCACTCAAGCAGGCGGATCAGACCTTTCAACTGCTGCTCAAGGTGACCGTCGACGGCGGCCGGCAGACCACCGTGCAAGCCAGCAGCAACCTGCCGTTGCCGACCGGCACCAACCTGGCCGTCACTCAGCCGTCGGCGGGCAATCTGGCGATCACCGTGCAACAGGCGATTGCCAGCAGCGTCGCCGCCCTCACCCGCATCGACACCGCGCAGTTGCCGGTCGGCACGCTGCTGCAAGGCAAGGTGCTGACCTCGCAGACACTGCCGCAAGTGCCGGGACAGCCGACGGTGTACCGCTCGCTGGTGAGCCTGCTCAACACCGCGCAGAGCGGCGCCACACTGGACATCGACAGCCCGACGCCACTGCGCATCGGCACCCTGCTCTCGGCACTGGTCGAAGACTCGCAAACCCTCAAGTTCGTGCCGCTGAGCAGCCGCCAGGAGCAATTGGCGGTAAGCCAGCAACTGCTCGGCCAGCAGAGCCGCCAAGGTTCGCTGGACGGTTTGCTCAATGCTCTGCAAAACCTGCCGAGCGACGACGAGCAGACCTCGCAGGACCTGCGCGCTGCCGTCACGCGCCTGCTCGCCAACCTGCCCGATGTGCAGCAAATGAGCACCGCCAAAGGCGTGGCGCTGGCCCTGGCCAACAGCGGTGCCTTCCTCGAAGCCAAATTGCTGACCGGAGAGAATCCGGCGCTGGCCCCGGACATGAAAGCCGATCTGCTCAAGCTGATCGCGCAACTGTCCCCGGGTGCGCCGGGCAATGCCAGTTTCAACGCGATAATCGCTGCCAACACCCTGGCGCAAGCACTGCCGAGCTTCGTGCGCAACGCCCTCGGCACCCTCGGTCAGGTCAGCGCCAAACCGCTGCCCAGCAGTTTCCCGCTGCCCGACCGCCTGCTGCAAAGCCTCGACGGCGAAGGCGATCTTGAACATCTGCTGCGCCTCGCCGCGGCAGCCGTGTCGCGTCTGCAAAGCCATCAGCTGTCGAGCCTGGAACAGACCGGTGTCACCGATGACGGCCGTTTGCTCAGCACCTGGCAGCTGGAAATCCCCATGCGCAACCTGCAGGACATCGTGCCGTTGCAGGTCAAGTTTCAGCGCGAAGAAGCGCCGGAAAGAGAACCGCAACCCAACGAACGCCGTGACGAACGCGAACCCAAACAGCAGCTGTGGCGCGTCGACCTGGCGTTCGACATGGAGCCGTTGGGGCCGATGCAGATTCAGGCGCAGTTGATTGCCGGCAGCCTGTCGAGTCAGCTCTGGGCCGAACGCCCGTACACCGCCGACCTCATCGAAACCAATCTGTTCGCCCTGCGTCAGCGCCTGCTCGATCGCGGCCTGAATGTCGGCGATCTCGATTGCCACCTCGGCACCCCGCCGCAAGGCAACCAAACCCGCCTCGAACATCGCTGGGTCGACGAAACCGCATGAACGATTCCACTGCTCCACGCCAGGCCATCGCCCTCAAATACGACGGCAACCACGCCCCGACCCTCACCGCCAAGGGCGACGAGGAACTGGCGGAAGAAATCCTGCGCATCGCCCGCGACTGTGAAGTGCCGATCTATGAAAACGCCGAGCTGGTGCGGCTGTTGGCGCGAATGGAACTGGGCGACAGCATCCCCGAGGAGCTGTACCGCACGATCGCCGAGATCATCGCGTTCGCGTGGAACCTGAAGGGGAAATTCCCCGAGGGGCAGGATCCGGATGCGCCGATGGTCGAGAAGGACGTTACCGAACGCGGGGCTGATTACTAGGCCGCGCCGAATACAGGCTCAAGTGCACGCGTCCCCGCTCGACATTCAATTCAAGCGCGCTCGCCACTGCAGGTTCGCCCATTCAAACCGTGGTGAACGTCCATAATCCTTGATCCCGACGGGCCTACCTTGCTCGGACAGATTCAGTGCCTTGAAGCCGACTTTCCCGATTCGCCAGTAATACTCATGCACAGGATCGTTGACGCGATAGGGAAGCAGGATCTGCCTGCCCGTCCCCAGCCCATAAGGCCGCACGTCGGCCCAATTAAGCACGCTCGTCTCGAAAGCCGGAGACGAAGGCTCTTCGAACTCTCCGCCGCCAAGATTTGCGACTTTCCAGAAATTGATATCACTACCGTCTGATCGAGCGTGCAGCACCCATACATCGGTCAGTTTGGTAATCGGCGAATCCAGCACTGCGGTCTTTGAACGCGCAGAATAGAAGCCCGGCAACTCCAAGGCTTTCTCAAAATCCAGAGAACGGCCGCTGCTCCTGTAGGTGAGCAGCTTCAAGAACTGCTCACTTGAATCAACAGCGAGCACATCATCCTTGCCATCGTTGTCCAGCCTGGCGCTGTAGAAATGGACCGGCAATGGGTTTTTTCGGGCATCTCCCCAGTGAGCAGGAACGCCCAGACTCGCCCCTTTATTCTCCATCAGCCAGAAATCGGACACTGTGTTATTCAGGGTTTGCACGATCAACACATCTTGCTTGCCGACGCCTCTGAAGTCGCCAGCCAGATATTGCTGAGCTTGCCGGTAGGCATGCCCTTGCGGAACCGAACGCCAGATAACCGGATCAGCAAAATGCCCGCCTTCATTCTTCAATAGCCTGAAAATGGTTTCGTCAGCTTTTCCGGGCGATATCGCCATCAGATCAGCCTTGCCGTCACCTGTGAAATCCGCCAGCAGATAGCGCGTAGTGTCGTAGCAAAGGGCTGTAGCACACCCGGAATCAAAAGAGTCTGGATCAAATGGACGTCTGTCCTCATACCATTTCTCGGATGCAATCGCGTCTGCGTCCAGCGACGTGACCCAAATATCGACACCTGGACCATCCTGCCGGCGCTGCACTTGTACCGTCCGGTTCGTCCCGTCACCGATGACATCCCCCGTCAGTGCCACTTCCATCGAATCATTGCTGTCGATGTTATCGATGCTGCGCACCCACAACGTAGAACCCGCAAACTCCATGCAATCCGCTATCAAGCTCGGCTGTACTCCGTCCAGGCATTGCCCCTGCGCTCCGGGAACATAGATTTTCCCGAAATCCCACGGAGTCCAGTGTTGAGAGGGCTCATTGCTTTCACATGCGCGTTCGATCAATTGGCCATTCTGACGCGCTATGCAATGGCCAGAGGCTGTTTTCAGCAGTGCAACTCCCCTGCTCGCGCCGACTGCAATGTCGGAGGGCACAAACGCCCAGCGCTGGTCAGCGTCTGGCTCACATCCATCCAGTGTCACCTGCTGCCCCAATCCATTGGCAACCAGGCACTGTTGCGTCTGGAAATTGACTAGCGGTCTGAAAGGGATATTGACCAGTGGCCCGGCGGCGTGAGCATGGCTGAGCGTGAAATTCAGTCGCGCCACCCAATTGCCATTCCAGGTGGCTTCACTGTACGCACTGCTGACTGGCTCAGCCCCTTCAAAGTGAAAGTAGCTGGCGACAACATGCCGTTTCGCCTGCACAGCTGCCGGGTCCACGTTAGGAGCGACGGCCGCCGAGGGATAGGTCTCGTGATAAATCACCGGGATATCTGCACTGATCCCGCGCAAGGCCAGGCGCGTCAAACGTGCCGAATAAATATGGTCAGGATGCTCCGTGTACGCAACGGTGTCCGGATTGAGTGCATACACCCGGGTGGCTCCTTCATTGACGATCAGTTCGGTCAAGAGCTGCACGAAAGATGTTCGACTGTAGAGGTTTACCGGACCTGAAGCCGAGTCCAGATAGGGCCAACTCCGAACAGTTTTATCGAGGTCGAGCAAATCGGCCAGCGGCACATCTCCACCACGAACGTCCCCTCCCGGCACACGCAAATATATGAGCTTCAATCCAGGTCGCTCATTGGCCTTGACGCTCATCACAATGGCTGAATCAGTGAATATCAGGTTAGGCGTCCATCCGGTCGCAAAACCCAGCATTTTTTCATAGGCTTTTCTCGACGCGCTTTCGCGCTTCAGCACATAGTCGAAGCCGGCGCCAGAACTGCCACCGATCATGAAGATACTGGTCACACAGCCGCCGGCAGCCAGAACTTGCGAAATCCGCGGATCAATAAACAGCAGATCGTCGTCCATATGCGCAACGACATTGACCAGGTGGACACCGTGACAATTTTGCCGGTCGGCAATATTGGCTTCTGGAGCAAGCCTGCTGACCTGAGCCTGACAAGCCGTCAGGAGCAGCACGATTGCCAGCCGCAGGGCGGCAACACCGGGTAACCGGACTTTTTTCACGCGCTCGATTCTGGCTGGCAAATGCATACCCACTCCACGATTGGCTGGATCGGTGAATTGGCGATCAGACGCGTCTGCCTGAAAAGCCGACGGGACTATCGCGAGTCACGAGCAGTGTGAGGAGCGATGAGCGAAATTCTCTACTGTCAGAAATAACAGTTCAGACAGACGGCCATGGGCGAATCAGGCAACAAAATCGAGCGCAAAAAAAATCGCCGGCATGACCGGCGATTCTTATTCAAATGACATGCCTCTACGCATATCAGCTTCTGTGCAGCTTGCGCATCAACTCCGCCTCAGCCTGGGTCAAGCCGCAGGACTGGGTCAGCTCATCGACGCTCGCGCCCATCCCCACCAGTTTCGCCGCCTGAGCGAACGACAGGCTCGACGGGTCGCGCTGTTCCAGCGCGACAATCTTGTCCGGCAACGGACCGACGACCGAGCGCAGCTCGTGCAGGGCTTCGCCCATGCGCACGTTGCCGTTCTGATAGTCGTCGACACGCTTGGCCAGGTCCTTGATGCGCTGATCACGCAGCGCGTCGCCCTGAGCCTGTTGCGCAGCGATTACCCGCTGCGCCTTGATGTACGCCAGAAACATTGCCAGCGTGCCTGCCCAGAAAAGGAACAGGACAATGACCGCAACCTCGAGAATCAATCAGATGCTCTCCAGTTCCGACCATTCTTCTTCGCTCATCATCTTGTCCAGCTCGACCAGGATCAGCAACTCGTTGTTCTTGTTGCACACGCCCTGGATGAACTTGGCCGACTCTTCGTTGCCGACGTTTGGCGCGGTCTCGATTTCCGACTGACGCAGGTAAACCACTTCGGCCACGCTGTCGACCATGATCCCGACCACTTGCTTGTCGGCTTCGATGATGACGATACGGGTGTTGTCGCTGATCTCGCCGCTGTTCAGGCCGAAGCGCTGACGGGTGTCGATCACGGTGACCACGTTACCGCGCAGGTTGATGATGCCCAGCACATAGCTTGGTGCACCCGGTACCGGCGCGATTTCGGTGTAACGCAGGACTTCCTGAACGCGCATCACGTTGATGCCGTAGGTTTCGTTGTCCAGCTTGAAGGTCACCCATTGCAGGATCGGATCTTCAGAACCTTTTGCATTCGTCGCCTGACTACTCATACCCTGACCCCTCGAAAAAACCGCACTGGGCGGTGTGTGTTCTGTGTGGAGGCATTGAAAAATGCCTTCGCCTGACTGTTATGTCGGCTGCTATGTCGATTTATGTAGCGGCTTGTGGCCGCCCAAGTGCTTTGCCCCGCCGCTGGCGATCAATTCGGCCAGCGCGGCTACATCAAGTAATGCACACATGTGCTCGATCACCGTGCCGGCAAGCCATGGCCGCTGACCCCGGTGACTTCTCCATTTGATTTCATTCGGATCCAGACGCAACGAACGGCTGACCTGATGCACCGCCAGGCCCCATTCGTAACCTTGTACCGAAATCACGTACTGCAGGCCCTGACGGAAGTCATCGCGATAGCGATCCGGCATGACCCAACGCGCCGTGTCCAGGACTTTCAGGTTGCCGGCCTGGCTCGGCAGAATCCCGAGGAACCATTCCGGCTGCCCGAACAGCGGCGTCAACTCGTGGCCGGCCAGCGAATAGATCGAACCGAGGCACACCAGCGGTACCGCCAGCGTCAGCCCGGCAACATCGAACAACAGGCATTCGAAGGCTTCCGAGGCCCAGGCCGGACGGCCATCGGTTTCCACCGGGGGCGGCGTGTTGCTCGGTGGCAGGTGCACTTCCACCACTGGCGGCACCAGCGTCTGTTCGACGGGTGCCGGTGCCACCGGCGCCGGTTCGGCCACGACCGGTTCCGGCGCGGTTTTCAGCAATTGGGTTTGCAGCAGCGGTGCGAGTGTCGAAACCGGCGCGCGTGGCGGCTCGGCTTCTTCGATCAACGCCACTGGCGCCTTGGCGATCGGTGCGGCGGCAGGCGCGGCAACCGGGGCGGCAGATTTGGTGGTTTTCTGCGCATCACGCGCCTGCTCTTCCAGTACCGCAGCCTGGAATTCATCCAGCGCCGCAGCGCTTTCGACCACCTCGACCGGCGCCTCGACCTGCACTTCCACTGGCGGCAACTCGTCAGGGATTTCCTGCAGCAAGCTGTCCAGATAGGACTGCAAAGCCAGTTGCGGACGCGATGTCAGCTTGATTGGGCGGTTCATCGGTCAACAGCGCCTGACAGGGAAACCGCGTCGCCAGCTTCGCGAGCAGGCTCGCTCCCACAGGATTTGTGCAATTCAGGCATGCGTGATCGGAACACGGTCATCTCAGGCCACCTGCGGAACAAGTTGTTGCGCCAGCAGATGCTTGAGCAGCGCGCGGTACGCCAGCACGCCACGACTCTTGCCGTCGAACTGCGAAGGCGTGACACCGGCCCGGCTGGCGTCGCGCAGACGGGTATCGACCGGGATGTAACCCTGCCAGATCTCTTCCGGGAATTTGTCACGCAGCACGCGCAAGGTGCCCAGCGATGCTTGGGTGCGGCGGTCGAACAGGGTCGGCACGATGCTGAACGGCAGCGCCTGTTTGCGCGAGCGGTTGATCATCGCCAGGGTGTTGACCATGCGCTCCAGACCTTTGACGGCCAGGTGCTCGGTCTGCACCGGGATCACCAGTTGCTGGCTCGCGGCCAGGGCGTTGACCATCAGCACACCGAGCAACGGCGGGCTGTCAATGATCGCGTAATCGAAATCCTGCCACAGCTGCGCCAGACTCTTGGCGATCACCAGGCCCAGGCCACTCTGCCCCGGCGACTGGCGCTCGAGGGTGGCCAGTGCGGTGCTGGACGGCAACAGGGAAATGCGTTCGTCGCTGGTCGACAGCAGCAACTGCCCGGGCAAGCCTTGCGGCACGCTGCCCTTGTGCAGAAACAGGTCGTAGTTGCTGTGCTCCAGGCTGTCGGGGTCGTAGCCGAAATAGCTGGTCATCGAGCCGTGCGGGTCGAGATCGACCACAACCACGCGCTTGCCCGCCTCCGCCAGCAATCCGGCTAAAGCGATGGAAGATGTGGTTTTACCGACACCACCCTTTTGATTGGCGACTGCCCAGACTCTCATTCGGTTCGTTCCTCCCGGTCGAGATGCTCGACCGAGACATAGCTCAGCGTATTAATGCGGGCGACGGAGAATTGACGGCACTCTCGCGTCCCGGCGTCTTGACCGGGGACGGTGCAGTTTGTGTGCCAGCGCGCTTCAATGCCGCGTCCGGTTGTGCATTGGCGGTCCCGGTGCCGGTCAGGCTGCGGCGCACATCGAGGTTGCGCGACACCACCAGCACCACGCGCCGGTTTTTCGCCCGGCCTTCGGCGGTGGCATTGTTGGCCACCGGCTGAAACTCACCGTAACCGACCGAGGCCAGACGGCCAGGGTTCACGCCCTGCATCGCCAGCATCCGCACGATGCTCGCCGAACGCGCCGAGGACAGCTCCCAGTTGGTCGGGTACTGCGCGGTGCGGATCGGCTGATCGTCGGTGAAGCCTTCGACGTGGATCGGGTTGTCGAACGGTTTGAGGATCGCCGCGACCTTGTCGATGATGTTGAATGCGATGTCGCTCGGCATTGCGTCGCCACTGCCGAACAACAGGCTGGAATTCAGTTCGATCTCGACCCACAACTCGTTGCCGCGCACGGTCATCTGGTTGGAGCTGATCAAGTCGCCGAACGCGGCACTGATGTCATCGGCAATGCTTTTCAGCGGGTCGCTGGCCCCGGCGATACCGGCATCGACCTGCTCGCTGTCCTTGACCAGCGGCTTGGCCGGGGTCACGGTTTTCGGCCGTTCCTCACCGATCGGGATCGGCTTGAGCGAGCGGTCGGAGTCAGTGAAAACCCCGATCAGCGCCTCGGAAATGACTTTGTACTTGCCTTCGTTGATCGACGAGATCGAGTACATCACCACGAAGAACGCGAACAGTAGCGTGATGAAATCCGCGTAGGACACGAGCCAGCGCTCGTGATTAACGTGTTCTTCCTGATGCCTGCGGCGAGCCATAGTCCATTACCCCCATCAATCCATGAAGCCCTGAAGCTTCAGCTCGATAGAGCGAGGGTTTTCACCTTCGGCGATCGACAAAATACCTTCCAACAACATTTCGCGATAACGCGACTGCCGCAACGCGATTGACTTGAGCTTGGCCGCCACCGGCAGCAACACCAGGTTGGCACTGGCCACGCCGTAGATGGTCGCGACGAATGCCACGGCAATACCGCTGCCCAATTGGGTCGGATCAGCGAGGTTGCCCATCACATGAATCAGGCCCATCACCGCACCGATGATGCCGATGGTCGGCGCATAGCCGCCCATGCTTTCGAAAACTTTGGCAGCCTCGATGTCGCGCGCTTCCTGGGTGTAGAAATCCACTTCGAGAATGCTGCGGATCGCTTCCGGTTCGGCGCCATCGACCAGCAGTTGCAGGCCCTTGCGCGAGTAGTTGTCCGGTTCGGCATCGGCGACGCCTTCCAGACCCAGCAGGCCTTCCTTGCGCGCGGTGAGGCTCCAGTTGACCACCCGGTCGATACCGCCGGCCAGGTCGACCCGTGGCGGGAACAGGATCCAGGCGAGGATCTGCATGGCGCGCTTGAAGGCGCTCATCGGCGATTGCAACAGCGCGGCACCGATGGTGCCACCGAGCACGATCAGCGCCGCCGGGCCGTTGGCCAGCGCGCCGAGGTGGCCGCCTTCAAGGTAGTTGCCGCCGATGATGGCGACGAACGCCATGATGATCCCGATAAGGCTTAGAACATCCATCAGATACACGCCTCGACGATGTGCTTGCCGATGTCGTCCAGGCCGTAAACCGCGTCAGCCAGATCGGCTTTGACGATGGCCATCGGCATGCCGTAGATCACGCAACTGGCTTCGTCTTGCGCCCATACCGAGCTGCCGCCCTGCTTGAGCAGACGCGCGCCTTCACGGCCGTCGGCGCCCATGCCGGTGAGGACCACCGCCAGAACTTTGTCACCGTAGGACTTGGCTGCGGAACCGAAGGTGATGTCCACGCACGGCTTGTAATTCAGACGCTCGTCGCCCGGCAGGATTTTCACCGCGCCACGGCCGTCGATCATCATCTGCTTGCCACCCGGCGCCAGCAGCGCCAAGCCCGGACGCAGGATGTCGCCATCCTCGGCCTCTTTCACGCTGATGCGGCACAGCTTGTCCAGGCGCTCGGCAAACGCCTTGGTGAACGCCGCCGGCATGTGCTGGATCAGCACGATCGGCGCCGGGAAGTTCGCCGGCAATTGGGTCAGCACCCGTTGCAGGGCAACCGGGCCGCCGGTCGAAGTCCCGATGGCAACCAGTTTGTAGGCTTTGCGTTTCGGTGCCGGCGACGACGCGCTGGCGGCTGGCGCACGCGCAGGTGCTGGAGCCGGCGCCGGACGCGTCGGAGCAGCAGCGCTGTGGCTGCTGAAACTCGAGGCCGCCGGGGCTGGCGCAGGCGTCGGTGCAGCGGCCGGAGCCGGCGCACTGTAGGCACTGAAACGACGATTGCTGCGCGAGATGCTGTGGACCTTCTCGCACAGCAGTTGCTTGACCTTCTCGGGGTTGCGCGAGATGTCTTCGAAATTCTTCGGCAGGAAATCCACCGCACCAGCGTCCAGCGCATCCAGGGTGACCCGGGCGCCTTCGTGCGTCAGCGAGGAGAACATCAACACCGGAGTCGGGCAGCGCTGCATGATGTGCCGCACCGCCGTGATGCCATCCATCATCGGCATCTCGTAGTCCATGGTGATCACGTCCGGCTTGAGGGCCAGGGCCTGATCGATCGCCTCTTTACCGTTGGTGGCCGTACCGACCACCTGGATGCTCGGATCCGCTGAAAGAATTTCCGAGACGCGGCGGCGGAAAAAACCCGAATCGTCCACCACCAGGACTTTGACTGCCATAAACACTCCATTAGGTGCAGCGGGACGTCGTCGCCCCGCTGCCCCGGATTCAAATACGCTTCGTCGCGTAACGCTTGAGCATGCTTGGAACATCGAGAATCAGCGCGATGCGGCCGTCACCGGTGATGGTGGCGCCGGACATGCCCGGAGTGCCCTGCAGCATTTTGCCCAATGGCTTGATGACCACTTCTTCCTGGCCGACCAGTTGATCGACGACGAAGCCGATCCGCTGGGTGCCCACCGAAAGGATCACCACATGGCCTTCGCGCTGCTCTTCGTGAGCGGCGGAGCTGACCAGCCAGCGCTTGAGGTAGAACAATGGCAGCGCCTTGTCCCGCACGATCACCACTTCCTGGCCATCCACCACGTTGGTGGTCGACAGGTCGAGGTGGAAGATTTCGTTGACGTTGACCAACGGGAACGCAAACGCCTGATTGCCGAGCATCACCATCAGGGTCGGCATGATCGCCAGCGTCAGCGGCACCTTGATGACGATCTTCGAGCCCTGGCCCTTGGTCGAGTAGATGTTGATCGAACCGTTGAGCTGGGAAATCTTGGTTTTCACCACGTCCATGCCGACACCGCGGCCGGACACGTCGGAGATCTCGGTCTTGGTCGAGAAACCCGGGGCGAAAATCAGGTTGTAGCACTCGGTATCGCTCAGGCGATCGGCCGCGTCCTTGTCCATCACACCGCGTTTTACCGCGATCGAACGCAGCACGTTCGGGTCCATGCCCTTGCCGTCGTCGGAGATCGACAACAGGATGTGATCGCCTTCCTGCTCGGCGGCCAGTACCACGCGACCGCCACGGGCCTTGCCGGAAGCTTCGCGTTCTTCCGGCGATTCGATGCCGTGGTCGACCGCGTTACGCACCAAGTGGACCAACGGGTCGGCCAGGGCCTCGACAAGGTTTTTGTCGAGGTCGGTTTCTTCACCCACCAGTTCCAGATTGATCTCTTTCTTCAACTGACGCGCGAGGTCGCGAACCAGACGCGGGAAGCGCCCGAAGACCTTCTTGATCGGCTGCATCCGGGTCTTCATCACCGCGGTCTGCAAGTCAGCCGTGACCACGTCGAGGTTCGACACGGCCTTGGACATGGCTTCGTCGCCGCTGTTGAGACCCAGGCGCACCAGACGGTTACGCACCAGCACCAGCTCGCCGACCATGTTCATGATTTCGTCGAGACGCGCGGTATCGACCCGCACGGTGGTCTCGGCTTCGCTCGCCGGTTTTTCCGGCGGCGGAGCAGCGGCAGCACGGGCCGGCGCCGGTGCAGCAGCGGCGGCCGGTTTTGGCGCTTCGGCTTTCGGCTCAGGCTTGGGCGCAGCCTTCGGCGCAGCAGCCGGAGCGGCAGCAGCCTTGGCGGCAGGCGCGGCCACAGTCGACGCGGTGCCCGCAGCAGCGGCGCCAACGTCGGTGAACTTGCCTTTGCCGTGCAACTCGTCGAGCAGCGATTCGAATTCGTGATCGCTGATCAGATCGCTGCCGGCAGCGGCGGCCGCCGGTGCGGCAGGCGCAACCGGTGCCGAGGCGATCGCCGACTCCAGCGCTTCAACGGCAAAGTTGCCCTTGCCGTGCAACTGATCGAGCAGTGCTTCGAATTCGTCGTCGGTGATGTCCGAGCTGTCGCCCGCCGCCGGTGCCGCCGGAGCGGCCGATGCCGGTGCCACGGCGTCCGCCGCGAACTGGCCTTTGCCGTGCAACTGATCGAGCAACGACTCGAATTCGGCGTCGGTAATTTCATCGCTGGCGGCCGCATCGGCAGCCGGCGCAGGTGCAGCAGCAGCCGGGGCTTCGGCTTCGGCCTTGACGGCGTTCAGCGAATCCAGCAGCTGTTCAAATTCGTTATCGGTGATGTCGCCCGAATCGCTCGAATCGCCTTCGACGACCAGTTCTTCGATCATCTCGGCCACTGGCGAAGCCGGAGCTTCGTCGGCCGTTTGCGGTTCGGCCAGACGCGCCAGCGCGGCCAGCAGTTCCGGGGTGGCCGCCGTGATCGGTGCACGTTCACGGACTTCGCTGAACATGCTGTTCACCGCGTCCAGTGCTTCAAGCACCACGTCCATCAGTTCTGCATCAACGCGACGCTCACCCTTGCGCAGGATGTCGAACACGTTTTCGGCGATGTGACAGCACTCCACCAGCTCGTTGAGCTGAAGGAAGCCGGCGCCCCCTTTTACAGTGTGGAAACCGCGAAAAATTGCGTTGAGCAGATCTGCGTCATCCGGGCGGCTTTCCAGCTCGACCAGTTGCTCGGACAGTTGCTCAAGAATCTCGCCGGCCTCAACCAGGAAATCCTGAAGGATCTCTTCATCGGCGCCGAAGCTCATTAATGGGGTGCTCCTACAGGTCTAAAAACCCAAAAAACCTAAAATTCCAAAACTCTAGAATCCGAGGCTGGATAACAAATCGTCCACATCGTCCTGACCGGACACAACGTCTTCTCGTTTATCGGCATGAATCTGCGGACCTTCACCCTGCGAGAGATGTTTTTGTGGATCTTTTTCTGCAAGCATCGCGGCACGGTCGTGTTCGATGCCCGCAAAGCGGTCAACCTGACTGGCCATGAGGACGAGTTTGAGCAAATTGCTTTCGACTTCGGTGACCAGTTGGGTCACACGCTTGATCACTTGACCGGTGAGGTCCTGGTAATCCTGAGCCAGCAGGATGTCGTTGAGGTTGCTCGACACCGCACGGTTGTCCGTGCTGCTGCGTGACAGAAAACCGTCGACCCGGCGCGCCAGCTCGCGGAACTCTTCAGCTCCGACTTCACGACGCATGAAGCGGCCCCAATCGGTGCTCAGCGCCTGGGCTTCTTCAGCCAGGCCATTGACCACCGGGGTGGCGCTTTCCACCAGATCCATGGTGCGGTTGGCCGCGGCTTCGGTCAGCTTGACCACATAGCCCAGGCGTTCGGTGGCGTCGGTGATTTGCGACACTTCCTCGGCCTGCGGCATGTGCGGATCGATCTGGAAATTGACGATCGCACTGTGCAGTTCGCGTGTGAGCTTGCCCACTTCCTGATACAGGCCGCGGTCACGGGTCTGATTGAGCTCATGGATCAGTTGCACAGCGTCGCCGAACCTGCCTTTTTCAAGGCTCTCGACCAGTTCGACCGCGTGTTTTTTCAGGGTCGACTCGAAATCGCCCTGTGAAGATTCGTTATGCTCCATAGCTCCCCCGCGCGTCATCAGCCGATGCGTTCGAAAATCTTCTCGATTTTGTCTTTCAACGCCTGAGCCGTGAAAGGTTTGACCACGTAGCCGTTCACACCGGCCTGAGCGGCCTCGATGATTTGCTCGCGCTTGGCTTCAGCGGTCACCATCAGCACCGGCAGGTGCTTGAGTTTTTCATCGGCACGCACGTGGCGCAGCAAGTCGATACCGGTCATGCCCGGCATGTTCCAGTCCGTTACCAGAAAGTCGATGCTGCCGCTGTTGAGTACCGGAATGGCGGTAGTGCCATCGTCGGCCTCGACGGTGTTGGTGAACCCGAGATCGCGCAGCAGGTTCTTGATGATCCGCCGCATCGTTGAGAAGTCATCAACGATGAGGATTTTCATGTCTTTGTTCAATTCGACCTCCAAGCAGTCTTAAACGCGCCCAGCACCTGGACGCGCCACTTCAATCAATCGGCGCAGCACTCGAAGACTGTCTGGAGCACAACAGAGCAAGACCGGTGCCGTTCTCACCGCACCAGCCTCGTTCGCAGTGTCCCCACACTGCCTTCAGCGCGCTCGCCACTCCCCCAAACGCCCCCGCAAACGGGCCGCGCACTGGCTGTGTAACTGGCTGACCCGCGATTCACTGACGCCAAGGACTTCACCGATCTCCTTGAGGTTCAGCTCTTCGTCGTAGTACAGCGCCAACACCAGTCGCTCACGCTCCGGCAAATTGGCAATCGCGTCCGCCAGCGCCGCCTGAAAGCGTTCATCTTCCAGATCGCGTGACGGCTCAAGATGAGCACTGGCGCCATCCTCGTGCAGCCCTTCGTGTTCGCCGTCCTGCAACAGATCGTCGAAACTGAACAGCCGGCTGCCCAGGGTGTCATTCAAAATCCCGTAGTAATCGTCGAGACTCAATTGGAGTTCGGCCGCAACCTCGTGATCTTTAGCGTCACGGCCGGTTTTAGCTTCAATTGAGCGAATGGCATCGCTGACCATACGGGTATTGCGGTGAACCGAGCGCGGTGCCCAATCCCCTTTGCGCACTTCATCGAGCATCGCGCCGCGGATCCGGATGCCCGCGTACGTTTCGAAACTGGCGCCTTTGCTGGCGTCATATTTGGTCGAGACTTCGAGCAGGCCGATCATCCCGGCCTGAATCAGGTCTTCAACCTGCACACTCGCCGGCAAGCGCGCCAGCAAGTGATAGGCAATGCGCTTGACCAGTGGCGCGTAACGCTCGATCAACTCGTACTGCGCGTCACGTGCCGACTTCTTGTAGTAGTTCATACCGCTCGCGGTCATAACACAGGCCCTGCTGTTTGCTGCACGAGGCGCTCGACGAAAAACTCAAGGTGGCCGCGCGGGTTGGCAGGCAGCGGCCAGGTATCGACCTTCTGCGCGATCGCCTTGAACGCCAGCGCGCACTTGGAACGCGGAAAGGCTTCATAGACCGCTCGCTGCTTCTGCACTGCCTTGCGCACGCTTTCGTCGTACGGCACGGCGCCGACGTATTGTAAGGCGACGTCGAGGAAGCGATCCGTGACCTTGGTCAACTTGGCGAACAGGTTGCGCCCTTCCTGCGGGCTCTGCGCCATGTTGGCCAGCACGCGGAAGCGGTTCATGCCGTAGTCGCGGTTGAGCAGTTTGATCAGCGCGTAGGCGTCGGTGATCGAGGTCGGCTCGTCGCAGACCACCAGCAACACTTCCTGCGCGGCGCGGACAAAACTGACTACCGAGTCACCAATACCTGCAGCGGTGTCGATCACCAGCACATCGAGGTTGTCGCCGATGTCGCTGAAGGCCTGAATCAGACCGGCATGTTGCGCCGGGCTCAGGTGCACCATGCTTTGGGTGCCGGAAGCGGCCGGCACGATGCGGATCCCGCCGGGGCCCTGCAACAGCACGTCGCGCAGCTCACAGCGGCCTTCGATCACATCGGCCAGAGTACGTTTGGGGGTCAGTCCCAGCAGAACGTCGACGTTCGCCAGCCCCAGATCGGCGTCCAGCAGCATGACCCGACGGCCAAGCTCTGCCAGCGCCAGAGACAAGTTCACTGACACGTTAGTCTTGCCGACGCCACCTTTGCCGCCGGTCACCGCGATCACCTGTACGGGATGCATGCTGCCCATGTTATTTCTTTACCTTGTCTTGCATAGACGGAGGCCACATTACTGGCTGCGCGTTCTCAACCGGAACAATGCATGGCAGACCATCGATGTAGGTACAAAAACGGTTCATTACCTCAGCCAACCTGCTTGGTCGGGCTGTGGTAGATATCAGCGAACATGTCAGCCATGGCTTCTTCGCTGGGTTCTTCCTGCATTTGCACGCTGACGGCGCGGCTGACCAGTTGATGACGGCGCGGCAGATGCAGATCATCCGGAATCCGTGGGCCATCGGTCAGATACGCGACCGGCAATTCATGACTGATCGCCAGGCTCAATACTTCGCCAAGACTGGCCGTCTCATCCAGTTTAGTCAGGATGCAGCCGGCAAGCCCGCAACGCTTGTAACTGTGGTACGCGGCGGTTAGAACCTGTTTCTGGCTGGTGGTTGCCAGCACCAGATAATTTTTTGAACGGATGCCACGCCCGGCCAGGCTTTCCAGCTGCATGCGCAGGGCCGGATCGCTGGCCTGCAAGCCGGCGGTATCGATCAGCACCACGCGTTTGCGCAGCAATGGATCCAACGCCTGCACCAGCGACTGGCCCGGATCGACGTGGGTCACCGGCACATTGAGAATGCGGCCCAAGGTCTTCAGTTGTTCCTGGGCGCCGATACGGAAACTGTCCATGCTCACCAGCGCGACATTCTGCGCGCCGTATTTCAGCACGTAGCGCGCGGCCAGCTTGGCCAGGGTGGTGGTCTTGCCCATGCCGGCCGGACCGACCATGGCAATCACCCCGCCCTCTTCCAGCGGCTCGACTTCCGGTACGGCAATCATCCGCGCCAGGTGCGCAAGCAGCATGCGCCAGGCCTGACGCGGCTCTTCGATATCAGTAATCATCGCCAGCAGATCGCGCGACAACGGCCCGGACAGACCGATGCGTTGCAGACGGCGATACAGATTGGCTTGCGCCGGACGGCTGCCTTGCAGCTGATTCCAGGCCAGGGTGCCGAGCTGCACTTCCATCAGCTCACGCAGACTGTTCAATTCGAAACGCATCGAATCCAGCGCACGCGGATCGACGCCAGCGGCCGCCGGTGCAGGTGCCGGAGCCGGACGCGCCGGGGCGGCGTAAGTCGGTTCGCTCAACGGTTCGGCAGCGGTCAGCGGCAGGCCGGCCGTCAACGGCAGCCCGGCGAACAACTGGCGATTGGTGTTGCCGTCGGCTTCGCCACGCAGGCTCAGTTCGGCCTGGGCGGTCACGATGCGCGACTGGGTCTTGCGCAGCTCGTCCTCAAGTTCCATGTTCGGAACCCGTGGCGCCAGCGCCGACAATTTGTAATCCAGCGCCGCCGTCAGCTCGACGCCGCCGGCAATGCGGCGGTTGCCAATGATGGCGGCATCAGCGCCCAGCTCATCACGAACCAGCTTCATGGCCTGACGCATATCGGCGGCGAAAAAACGCTTAACTTGCATAAACCACTACCTCAGCCGTTGGGCCCTACTGTCGCAACGATGGTCACTTGCTTGTTGTCCGGAATTTCCTGGTAGGCCAGCACGTGCAGCCCCGGGACTGCGAGGCGACCGAAACGCGAGAGCATCGCGCGGATCGGGCCTGCTACCAACAGGATCACCGGCTGACCTTGCATTTCCTGGCGCTGCGCCGCTTCGATAAGCGAACGCTGCAGCTTCTCGGCCATGCTTGGCTCCAGCAGAACGCCCTCTTCCGAGCCTTGTCCTGCCTTCTGCAGACTATTGAGCAATATTTGTTCCAACCTTGGTTCCAGGGTGATCACAGGCAGCTCGGAGTCAGTGCCTACAATGCTTTGGACGATGGCGCGGGATACGCCGACGCGTACTGCGGCCACCAAGGCGGCGGTATCTTGACTCTTGGCGGCGTTGTTGGCGATAGCCTCGGCAATGCTGCGGATATCGCGCACCGGCACGTGTTCGGCCAGCAGCGCCTGCAACACTTTGAGCAGCTGCGACAGCGAAACCACCCCCGGCACCAGCTCTTCAGCCAGTTTTGGCGAGCTTTTGGCCAGCAATTGCATGAGTTGCTGCACTTCCTCGTGGCCGATCAGCTCACTGGAGTGCTTGTAGAGAATCTGGTTCAAGTGGGTCGCGACCACGGTACTGGCGTCGACCACGGTGTAACCGAGCGACTGCGCCTGCGCGCGCTGGCTGACTTCGATCCACACCGCCTCCAGGCCGAAAGCCGGATCTTTGGCGGTAATGCCGTTGAGCGTGCCGTAAACCTGCCCCGGGTTGATCGCCAGTTCGCGGTCCGGATAGATCTCGGCTTCGGCCAGAATCACCCCCATCAGGGTCAGGCGATAGGCGCTCGGCGCCAGATCGAGGTTGTCGCGGATGTGCACGGTCGGCATCAGGAAGCCCAGGTCCTGCGAGAGCTTCTTGCGCACGCCCTTGATCCGCGCCAGCAACTGCCCGCCCTGATTGCGATCCACCAGCGGGATCAGGCGGTAACCGACCTCAAGGCCGATCATGTCGATCGGCGTCACGTCGTCCCAGCCCAGCTCCTTGGTTTCCATGGCGCGGGCCGGCGACGGCAGCAGTTCCTGCTGACGCTGAACCTCTTGCAGCGCCTGCACCTTGGCGACGTTCTGTTTTTTCCAGAACAGGTACGCACCACCGGCAGCCAGCGCGGCCATGCTCAGGAACGAGAAGTGCGGCATGCCCGGGACGAGACCCATGACCGCCATCAGACCGGCAGCCACCGCCAGCGCTTTTGGCGAGGCGAACATCTGCCGATTGATCTGCTTGCCCATGTCTTCCGAACCGGAAGCACGGGTCACCATGATCGCCGCCGCTGTCGATAACAACAGTGATGGCAATTGCGCCACCAAACCGTCACCGATGGTCAGCAAGGCGTACACCTTGCCCGCGTCGGCGAAGGTCATGTTGTGCTGGAAGATACCGACAGCCATACCGCCGATCAGGTTGATAAACAGAATCAGCAGGCCGGCGATGGCGTCACCACGGACGAACTTGCTGGCACCGTCCATCGAACCGTAGAACTCAGCCTCTTGGGCGACTTCCTGACGGCGGGCCTTGGCCTGGTTCTGGTCGATCAGACCGGCGTTGAGGTCGGCGTCGATCGCCATTTGTTTGCCAGGCATTGCATCGAGGGTGAAGCGTGCGCTCACCTCGGAAATCCGCCCGGCACCCTTGGTCACCACGACGAAGTTGATGATCATCAGAATCGCGAACACCACGATACCGACCACGTAGTTACCGCCGATCACCACTTCGCCGAAGGCCTGAATCACCTTACCGGCGGCGGCGTGGCCGTCCTGACCGTGGAGCATCACCACCCGCGTCGAGGCCACGTTCAACGCCAGTCGCAGCAGCGTCGCCACCAGCAGAATGGTCGGGAACACCGCGAAATCCAGTGGCCGCAGCGCATACACACAGACCAGCAGGACGACAATCGACAGGGCAATGTTGAAGGTGAAGAACACATCGAGCAGGAACGGCGGAATCGGCAACATCATCATTGCCAACATGACCAGCAGCAACAACGGCACGCCCAGATTGCCTCGACTGAGGTCGGCAACATTCGAGCGAGCAGTGTTGAATAACTGAGAGCGATCCACCGGTTTTCCCCGTTCCTTTAAAGCAAACTTTTGACGCCCAAAGCAGGCGCACGGCGGCTACTGCAAGAAGCCTTCCAACTTTTGCCGGGGATTGAAATTGAGGTTTGCTTCAGGGGAAGTGTCTTGAGAGAAGCTGGGCGCCATGGAGCCGACCGCAAAACAGACGCAGGACGGCTATCACCATTAGCAGTGAACAAAAATCAGAAAAACCCGCGCACTCACGGATACCCGGCAGTCAAAATTTGCTCTGGATTTATCGCACCAAGACGCAAATCGCGGCCCACCAGGTAGCGCGTACCCTTACGGATCGGCTTCCCTCCCACGTCGACAAGCGCCTCCTCAGAATCGCCCAAAGTCACGATTTCCTCAGGCTGATGAAAAGGATCTTCGGGGTATGCCTTCAACACAATCAGTGCCCAGACAAAGTAAATGTCCGGCACATCCTGCGGCTCGATCTTCCGTTCGACCTCCGGCTCGACCTCCCATCGAAAGTCCTGCCCACCCGTGACCTGTAACTGATCACCGACCATGTGAAATTGTGGTTTGTGATAACGCGCCAGTAGGCCGGTGCCATTGCTACTCCATGTATCGGAGTAGTTGTTGGGCGAAGAGAAAACTCTGACCAACTCTTCAACAGTACCAATGTTGCCAGCGGCACTATTGAATCGGTTGTAGAGACTATGGTGGGCTACCCCGTCCAACCTTGGCTTGATCGCATTGATATACGAATCGAGATAGCCCGGCACATACGCATTGCTCATGTGCACGAAATGCGTGAAGTCCAACATCGCCTTAAAAGTGAACGTGCAAGCGATATGATCAGACTCTTTCGCCACCGACCCGGAAACGAACTCGAACCTCATTCCTTCAAGCTTTTTGTAGTTCTCTTGCATGACCTTCTCCTTGGCGAATGTTAAAGACAGGTCAGAAGGCGAATTGCCCGTGAAACCTGCCAAGGAACATGGAATAGCTGAATGCCCTTTGTGTCCACTGTCAGAACTAACAGGTAGAGGTCTTTTTCAGACAAGCGGAGGGCCGCTGTCTTTTGATTTATCAGGAATCGCGCCGCAATGAACACAGATAGGGGGTATCACACCGATCCCCTGTGGGAGTGGGCTTGCTCGCGAAGAAGCCATCCGCGACACCACAGAATCATGAGCAGCAACTTTAAACGCTGGCGTTTAAAAGACACCTCCAGACACGCCTTGCGGGCTACATATTCTTGCGCCATTGCCTACAGCTACGCCAGAATCCGCCGGCTTGTGCGCCTTGGGGGCGGGTTCTATTGTGGGTCGGTCGCTGATTGTTCAGTGATCGGGTTTAGCAGCCCGGGTTTTCTCTAGACGCACAAAGTCCGTCGTCGTTATGGCGGCTTTGCGTGGGGCACTTCGGTGCGCCGGGTTCTAGAGTCCTGGTCTGCTAACCCGCGTACAGCCGCCACCTCCTTCGTTAGCAGCGAACGGTGTCAGCTTCATTACTCTAGAGGCTTCACCATGATCAAACCAACACCCAACCCACCCGATACCGACACCACCTCCCCCTACGAATCCCTCGATTCAAAAAAGCTCCACGAAGCCGCCGACCGTGCCCTCGACCACTACCTCTGCGCGCCCGGCGCCACGCCCATTCAACGCAAAACCCGTTCGATGTACGCCGTGACCGCAGACTTCAAAAACGAAGAACTGCTGGCCGATGCCTGCGAAACACTCGCTTCAGCCCGAACCATCGCCAATGACTTCGCCCACCTCATACCGGCGTCGCAGCGCAGGACGCTGCTGGGCATCGCGCAACTGATCATGCTCGGCGAACTGGCGGTGAATCGGGTGATGGATAATCTGCAGTTGCCGCAGTAACAGGGATCTGTGACAAGCCCTGAGTGAGGCGTTGCGGCTGCTGACGTCTTCGCGAGCAAGCCCGCTCCCACAGGGATTGGTGTCGATCACAAACCTGTGCCTGCACGCCGAACCTGTGGGAGCGGGCTTGCTCGCGAAAGCGGCCTCACAGCCGACACATGTCTTCAGGCTTAAAAAACCGCCACCTCATTTAACCGGGCGGCGGTTTGTCGCCTCTTTCCTTCAGCCCACATGACCACTTGTCGGAAACCCGCCGGCACCTGTCAGATCTGACAGGTGCCTAATTCCTCCAACGCGCGCTCAATAACTCCGTCACCCAGCCCCCCGACCGGAGTTCGCCAAATGTCCAGCCAGCAACCCCCTCGAGCCCTCAGACCTCCGTATTTTCCGGCGCTGGTCAGCCTCAGCCCTGCCGAACACTATAACGGCGGCATACCCATCAGAGCCGTGGAAGGCGATCTGCAAGGCATCATCCCCGCCTGGCTGACCATGTCCATTGGCGATCTGGCCGAGGTGTTCTGGGACAATGACAGCGCCGCGGTCTGGAGCAAGACCCTCGAGAACGATGCCGAGCTCAACCAGGACGTGGTTTTCACCATTACCAGGGGCCAGGTACTTGAGGGGGATGCCACGCCAGTGTTCTACCGGATCACGCGCAAGAACCAGGCCCCGGAGGACTCGTTACCGGTCATGACCCTGCTGGTCAAACTCACGCGTCCCGGCGATTACGACGACATTCCCGGCGATGACGGCCACTCCGATCTCAAGTTCTCCCTCTCTCATGACGAGGTCGATGAAAACCTGCCGCCCAGCGGGGTGACGATGCACATCGTGCCTTACCGCAACCTCACCCGATACGACCGCATTCTCGCCCGCTGGGGCAGCCAGCAAGAGGTGCATGTCGTTACGCCGGAACAGGCCCAGGACCCGATCAGAAACCCGATCGAGGTTGTCTTCAGCCGCGCCGTTATTGACGATGCCGGGGACGGTGATCGTGTCGCGGTGGCTTATCAGGTCATTGACCGCTGCGGTAACTTCCCGGACGAACGCGCGCCGTGGTCGGCGACGCATTATCTGTTGGTGGATCTAGGGGGCAATCGGCTGGACGAACCGCAGGTGCTGGTCAACGGCATTCCAACCGACAGCATCGACCTCGACCAGCTCGGGGATGAGGATGTGACCGCCCGCGTGTACATCACCAAGGACGATTTTGCGGTGGGCGACAAGGTGCTCCTGACCTGGATTGGCACCCCGGCGCAAGGCTCGCAGATCATCGTCGGGCCGCTGGAGAAAGAGGTGTTGTACGTGCCCTTCCAGCTCGATTTCCCCATCCCCAACGCCGCCGTCAAAGCCATTGCCAAAGGCGCAGCCTCGGTCGGCTATGTGCGCCGTCGCAGCGATGAAAGCGACCGCCGCTCAAAAAATGCCAGCGTCACCGTGATTGGCGACATCAGCCAGTTAGTCGCCCCCACCGTCGACGAGGCACCGGGCGGAACGTTGCCACCCGAAACGCCTTGGGCGACTGTGCAGATCCCTTGGTATCCCGGTCGCAACAGCAGCGACCTGCTCAACCTGATCTGGTGGGCCCTGGCGCCCGGTAACGACACCGTTTATTACGAAGATCCCCGCCCGGTCGGCAACGTAGCGGACAATCAGCCCGTCCTGCGCAGCGTGAGCAATGTCGAAATCCAGCGTTTCAATGGCCTGAACGTCAAGGTCTATTACGTCGTCACCAACAGCGAAACGGGGCTGTTGAGCGTTCGCGAGTCGCTGCCGTTCATGATGCAGGTCGGCGTGGCACTGCCGACGTTCGACCGGCCTGAAGTCGAGGGCGCAGATGCCAACGACGTGCTCGATCCGGACGACGTGCCACCCACCGGTGCCACGCTGGTGGTGCCGTACCTCGGCACCCGCGACAAGGATCGTGTGAACTACCGTTGGCGCGGCTCTGCCAGCGGCGGTAGCGTCAGTAGTCATGTCGACCTGATCCCTGCCACCGCTGGCCGGCCTGTGCGGATTACCGTTGAGAAAAAATACGTGACCCCCAACCTGAACGGTACGGTGGTTGCCGATTACAGCATTCAGCGGGCGGGCGAGACGCTGGGGCATTCTCATGAGTTGACGTTGCGCATCGGGACGGCGCTGGGGGAGCTACCGCCACCGTTCCTTGTAGCACCGGCCACAGATCCGATTGATGTCCTGGCCTACCCGGACGGGGTGACGGTGCGTATCGAATACCCAGAAGCATTGAGCGGCGACCGGGCACGCCTGGTGGAGGTCGATCCCCCAGCAGGCACGCCACCGTTTCCTTTGGTGGAGTTCAACAACAAACGGGTGGATACAGTATTGAGCCCCGCGTTTTTGGCGGCGCGACATGGCAAGGTGATCGAATTGCGCTGGGATTTGAATCGCAATGATGAACAAGCGGGTGAATCAGATGCGACCAGGGTGACTTTGCTGAAGATCACAGATGAAGATCCACGGCTACCCTCGCCGAAAATCCCACAGGCATCGGATGACAACGTGCTGGATTTGAATTCTTTTGAAGGAAACGCCGAGGTTACCGTGCTGCCATGGACAGGAATCAGCACTGATAACATCGTACAACTAAAACTTTCAGGAAAAGACGACAATGATGACGACTGCACAATCCCGATATTGACCAATCACAAAATAACAGATACGGAAAAAACCTCTGGAATAAAACAGACACTGACCAGAGAGCAGTTGTTAAGTCTGGGACACGATACTGAATTGAAGATTTCTTTAGAAGTATCGCCGATCCCCGCCAGCAATTTGACACCCATTATATTTCCACTATTGAATTTAAACTTTTTGAAAAGTCCTCCTTTAATAATACTTGAGGATTTCGAGACAGGGAGACCTGGTATCAAACCCATTGGAACAGTCATGGATTTCCCAAGCATGACCGTTACGTTAGTATCAACGCGCGTACTTTTCAGCTCTGAAGGTTATGTTTACGCCCCACAAATAACATCAAAATATATAGAAATCCTTTCATCAAAAGGAATCCTAAGGCTCACACTAAAACAAACAGCAAAAAGCATTAGATTCGGCACTTCCTGCGCTTATAGAACCATCTCAGAGTACCGATGCTACGACGAAAACTTAAATTTAGTTAAAACCGTGTCCACCCCGCCATACAATGAAGAATATAAAACATGGGTTGACATCACAGAAACACCAAACAAAAAAATCAAATATATAGATATACATAATGGAAATACTAGTTCATTTATAGATAATTTCTCAATGAACTGTTGAGCGCCTTACCCTTTTCTTTCATGAACCGCCGAGCGCGACGCATGTCGCCGTGCTCGGCGTGGCGACGAATCCTACAGGGACAGATGGAGAGTACGTCCCAGACAGCCCCCCCAATTTTTTGTCTTTAAACCATACGTTTAAAAAACACCTCCAGACACGTCTTCAAGGCTACACACCCTTGCGCCATTGCCTACAGCTACGCCAGAATCCGCCGGCTTGTGCGCCTTGGGGTCGGGTTCTATTGTGGATCGGTCGCTGACGAATCAGCGATCGGGTTTAGCGACTCGAATTCAAGTCAAAGGTGCATCAGCGTTCCAGGCTTCGTTGCGGATCTGAATTTTCGCGATTTCGTCATGGTGGCTGTATGCGGGAGACCTTCGGGTCTGCCGGGTGCCTTTGACCGGTTCGCTAACCTGCGTACAGCCGCCACCCCTCCTGTTTAGCGACAGGTTGTAGCGGCTCCACTTCAAAGGAGCTTCACCATGAGCAAACCAACACCCAACCCACCCGAAACCGACGCCACCTCCCCCTACGAATCCCTCGATTCAAAAAAGCTCCACGAAGCGGCTGACCGCGCCCTCGACCACTACCTCTGCTCTCCCGGCGCCACGCCCATTCAACGCAAAACCCGCTCGATGTATGCCGTGACCGCAGACTTCAAAAACGAAGAACTGCTGGCCGATGCCTGCGAAACACTCGCCTCGGCCAGAACCATCGCCAATGACTTCGCCCACCTCATACCGGCGTCGCAGCGCAGGACGCTGCTGGGCATCGCGCAACTGATCATGCTCGGCGAGTTGGCGGTGAATCGGGTGATGGATAATCTGGAGTTGCCGCAGTAGCAGGGATCTGTGACAAGCCCTGAGTGAGGCGTTGCGGCTGCTGACGTCTTCGCGAGCAAGCCCGCTCCCACAGGGATTGGTGTCGATCACAAACCTGTGCCTGCACGCCGAACCTGTGGGAGCGGGCTTGCTCGCGAAAGCGGCCTCACAGCCGACACATGTCTTCAGGCTTAAAAAACCGCCACCTCATTTAACCGGGCGGCGGTTTGTCGCCTCTTTCCTTCAGCCCACATGACCACTTGTCGGAAACCCGCCGGCACCTGTCAGATCTGACAGGTGCCTAATTCCTCCAACGCGCGCTCAATAACTCCGTCACCCAGCCCCCCGACCGGAGTTCGCCAAATGTCCAGCCAGCAACCCCCTCGAGCCCTCAGACCTCCGTATTTTCCGGCGCTGGTCAGCCTCAGCCCTGCCGAACACTATAACGGCGGCATACCCATCAGAGCCGTGGAAGGCGATCTGCAAGGCATCATCCCCGCCTGGCTGACCATGTCCATTGGCGATCTGGCCGAGGTGTTCTGGGACAATGACAGCGCCGCGGTCTGGAGCAAGACCCTCGAGAACGATGCCGAGCTCAACCAGGACGTGGTTTTCACCATTACCAGGGGCCAGGTACTTGAGGGGGATGCCACGCCAGTGTTCTACCGGATCACGCGCAAGAACCAGGCCCCGGAGGACTCGTTACCGGTCATGACCCTGCTGGTCAAACTCACGCGTCCCGGCGATTACGACGACATTCCCGGCGATGACGGCCACTCCGATCTCAAGTTCTCCCTCTCTCATGACGAGGTCGATGAAAACCTGCCGCCCAGCGGGGTGACGATGCACATCGTGCCTTACCGCAACCTCACCCGATACGACCGCATTCTCGCCCGCTGGGGCAGCCAGCAAGAGGTGCATGTCGTTACGCCGGAACAGGCCCAGGACCCGATCAGAAACCCGATCGAGGTTGTCTTCAGCCGCGCCGTTATTGACGATGCCGGGGACGGTGATCGTGTCGCGGTGGCTTATCAGGTCATTGACCGCTGCGGTAACTTCCCGGACGAACGCGCGCCGTGGTCGGCGACGCATTATCTGTTGGTGGATCTAGGGGGCAATCGGCTGGACGAACCGCAGGTGCTGGTCAACGGCATTCCAACCGACAGCATCGACCTCGACCAGCTCGGGGATGAGGATGTGACCGCCCGCGTGTACATCACCAAGGACGATTTTGCGGTGGGCGACAAGGTGCTCCTGACCTGGATTGGCACCCCGGCGCAAGGCTCGCAGATCATCGTCGGGCCGCTGGAGAAAGAGGTGTTGTACGTGCCCTTCCAGCTCGATTTCCCCATCCCCAACGCCGCCGTCAAAGCCATTGCCAAAGGCGCAGCCTCGGTCGGCTATGTGCGCCGTCGCAGCGATGAAAGCGACCGCCGCTCAAAAAATGCCAGCGTCACCGTGATTGGCGACATCAGCCAGTTAGTCGCCCCCACCGTCGACGAGGCACCGGGCGGAACGTTGCCACCCGAAACGCCTTGGGCGACTGTGCAGATCCCTTGGTATCCCGGTCGCAACAGCAGCGACCTGCTCAACCTGATCTGGTGGGCCCTGGCGCCCGGTAACGACACCGTTTATTACGAAGATCCCCGCCCGGTCGGCAACGTAGCGGACAATCAGCCCGTCCTGCGCAGCGTGAGCAATGTCGAAATCCAGCGTTTCAATGGCCTGAACGTCAAGGTCTATTACGTCGTCACCAACAGCGAAACGGGGCTGTTGAGCGTTCGCGAGTCGCTGCCGTTCATGATGCAGGTCGGCGTCGCCCTGCCGACGTTCGACCGGCCGGAAGTCGAGGGCGCAGATGCCAACGACGTGCTCGATCCGGACAACGTGCCACCCACCGGTGCCACGCTGGTGGTGCCGTACCTCGGCACCCGCGACAAGGATCGCGTGAATTACCGTTGGCGCGGCTCCGCCAGCGGCGGCAGCATCAGTAGTCATGTCGACCTGATCCCCGCTACCGCTGGCCGGCCTGTGCGAATTACCGTTGAGAAAAAATACGTGACCGCCAACCTGAACGGTACGGTGGTTGCCGATTACAGCATTCAGCGGGCGGGCGAGACACTGGGGCATTCTCATGAGTTGACGTTGCGTATCGGGACGGCGCTGGGGGAGCTGCCGCCACCGTTCCTTGTAGCACCGGCCAAAGATCCGATTGATGTCCTGGCCTACCCGGACGGGGTGACGGTGCGCATCGAATACCCAGAAGCATTGAGCGGCGACCAGGCATGCCTGGAAGAAGACAATCCACCGGCAGGTTGGCCGCCGTTTCCGTTGGTGGAATTCAACAGCAACAAGCGAGTGAACACACTGTTGAGCCCCGCATTCCTAGCGACGCGACATGGAACGGTGATCGAGCTGCGCGGGAACTTGTATCGCAACGGTGGCCACGCTGGCCAATCAGACGCGATCAAGGTGAGACTGCTGAAAATTATCGATGAAGACCCGCGCCTTCCTACACCTAATATCGACGGCAACACCAGTAAAGAGTTGAGCGTTCAAGACCTCACAACAGACGCACGGATTCTCGCGGAAAGATGGCCGTTGTTCGAACCAGGACAACCGATCTGGGCAACCTGTAGAGGCTTTGACAAGAACGGCGAGCCGATAACCAACGACGTCAGGTCGGGAGAGCCCAATGATTCGCCGGATGGATTGTCCCTGGCGGCTCCGATTGAGTGGTTAAAAGAACTGAAGGACGGAACTGAGCTGACGATCAGCGTGAAAGTAAATCTTGACGGAATAGCCAGTGAGTTGACCGCGACAGCCTGCCCACGACGAATCTATAGCCTTAGAGGCACCCAGAGAGATGAAAACTTTGATAATGTCCCCCCTCAACTTATAGGGCCATTGGAAACTTTAGATACTGGTGCGATAAGCATCATTAATCAAAGCTCAACAGGATCACTAAAAATCGTCACATTTAATAGGGATAGCGCTTCAGGGGCGATAGAAGGAAACGTGTTAATTAACGAGAGCGCTGTAACTAAATTCAGGATAGAGCTCAAAGCCCCCGTGCAAAAATTAAGCTTTTACTACGCAGACGTTCAAGCCACCCTCGGAAAAATCCTGTTCTATGGCCCAGACGGATATATAGACGAAAGACCACTAATCAGCAGCGCAGGTATTTCACAGTTAATTTTTTCCGCGGCAAACATCAATTACATTGAATTTTATAACGGAGGCGAAGAACAAGTAATTTTCGATAACTTTATGTTCAACTGATTTCTGTAAGCGCCTCAATTGGGGCGCTTGAAACCCGCTCGATGTACGCCGTGACCGCCGACTTCAAAAACGAAGAACTGCTGGCCGATGCTTGCGAAACACTCGCGTCGGCCAGAACCATCGCCAATGATTTCGCCCACCTCATACCGGCGTCGCAGCGCAGGACGCTGCTGGGCATCGCGCAACTGATCATGCTCGGCGAGCTGGCGGTGAATCGGGCGCTGGATAATCTGCAGTTGCCGGGCTAAGAACGCAGGCAAGAACCTGTGGCGAGGGGATTCATCCCCGATCGGTTGCGCAGCAGCCGTAAACCCTGAACTCGCGGTATTTCTGAAAATTTGCAGTGACAGGACTTGGGTCTGCTGCGCAACCCAGCGGGAGCAAGCTCCCTCGCCACAGTGACTGCGGCAGGAGCCGACGTTTCATTGGGTCAGGCGGGGGAGCTGGCGGTGAATCGAGCGCTGGATAATCTGGAATCGCCGGGCTAAGAAGGCA
>NZ_JAFLXF010000031.1:0-59440 GCF_019891575.1 Pseudomonas sp. MIS38 | reverse complement strand
CGAAGGCGGTGTGTCAGTCATCTGATTCGTTAACTGGCACACCGCCTTCGCGAGCAAGCCCGCTCCCACAGGGGGACATTTCCGACAGAGAATTATTCAGTAGCCGTGCGACTCACGGAATTTCTGGTAGTCGTGAAATTCGATCCATTCGACCACATCGTACGGCAGGTAAAGCTGCTGCCGGGCGCGGGAGATGGCGATGTACACGGCGCAGATCCGCTGATCGAACGCGTAGGCGTCCTTGAACTGCACGTTGGTCAGCAGCTCGGGCGTCAGCAGAACCCGGTCGAACTCCATGCCGCCCGCCTCGTGCGCCTGCATCAGCAGGCAGCTTTTGCCGGGGCCGCCGATCATCCGATTGAGCCGGGTCAGGTCAGCGACCTTGAAGCCCTTCTCCAGTTCGGCCTCGACCCACAGAAACGCCTCGTCGAACTGGTTGGCATCGCGCACCTGCTGCCACTTGGGCAGATCGCTGAAATAGCGATGCGGGCCCTTCTCGCTGTGTTCGGCACTGTAGAAGTCGACCCTGAACAGTTCGATGGCGGTGATCATGAAGTGCTCGAGGTCGCGCTGGGCTTTCATGTCGGCAAAGCTGAACAGGCAATTGGCATCGTGCAGCTGCATGGCCCACTTCATGGTGTCCCAAGGGGACGCCGTCAGCACCACGCAACCTTCCGGCGGGACAAAGCCCTGCGGATAAAACTCGATGCCGACGTCAGCTTCACGCGCGCCTTCGAACGGCACCTTGCTCTTTTCCGAGTGCCGGGAAATCAGCGGATTGACCAGACGCTCGACGTTACGACCCGAGCGTACCGAGTAGGTGATATCGCTCTGGCGCACCTCACGCTTTCTTTTCACCAGATCGCGCTCGGCATGCTGATACTCATCCCCAAGCGTGATCAGCACCTGCCGGCCGCGCTCGATAATCTGCAGCAGCGAGGCGGGAATGTCCTGACTCTCGTCAATCAGCACGTGGGTATAACGCGGCGGCACCACGCAGCCCGCAAGGCTCGCCCGTTTGATCAGCAACAAGGCTTCAAAGCCGCTCTGCCGGCCCCACGCCGGGTTGGCCTCAAGGTAAGTCCACACGCGGCTTGAATATTCCAGCAGCACCTTGGACTCAAGGCTGGACAAGGACAGTTTGAAATACGGCAGATGATGCGCCGACAGGCTGTAATCCCGGGAGTGGCAATAGCGCTCGAGGGTTTCCAGACAGACGTTGAGAGTCCTTTGCGCGTCATGCTCGCGAAAGCCGAGGATGCTCAGCTCCTGCGCCAGACTCTGTTTGCTCGCGACTCGGCCGGCGGCGCTTGCCGGCTGTGGCTTGCGCCCATAAATCAGCCCGCGCGCGAACGCCTCAAAGGTGATGCCGGGCTTGCGTTCACTGGCAACGCCCATGCGCTGGCACAGGGTCGCAAGTTTTTCCGGGGTGCGTGCCAGCAACAGGGTTTTCCCGGGGTCCAGGCACTCGGTCAAGGCACCGACCAGGTGGCTCTTGCCGATCCCGGCATAGCCTTGCACGTGCAGGTCTTCATCGAGGTTGGCGCGGAAGGTTCTGACCAGTTTGTCCTGCGCGGCGCTGAGCCAGCGCTCGCGGTGCGCGGGGCTGATCATCTGCTGGCTGAACGGATTGTTGATCGCGTGGTGGCGCGCCTTGAACTCGTCATCCCACTTGCCATCGGGTAGCAGGTAATCCTGCGCCGACACCTCTTCGGCCAACAGCAATCGCAGGTTCAATCCCCTGATGGCGTTCAGGCCGAAGTACAACTGGCGCGGATCGAACAGCCGTTGCGCCTCGGACAGCAGCCCTGCCCCGCCATCGACCGCCCAGGCGATCAGGCGCGCCAGCACCTTCTCCGCCGCTGCGGCGGTGAGATCCTTTTCGGTGGCCTGAGCCAGATTCTGGATGACCAGCACGGCGGCCAGCTGCGCATCCGTCAACTCGCCGAGGTTTTTTGCGCCATCGGGCTGCAACAGGCTGGCGCAGGTCTCATCCGTCACGGGCAAGTACACGGCGGTGGATAAATCGTGATGTTCCGGGTGCATACAACCTCGTAGCCAGGGCGCGAACTTGTCAACGACGCGCGCAGCAAGACGGTGGAGTATGCCACTGTTCAACCTTGGTGGCTGAACAGGCATCGGGGGGCAGCCTTCGCGAGCAGGCTCGCTCCCACAGGGGCTGGTGTGAAAGCCCAAATCGCGGGCATAAAAAAACCGCAGTGGGCGAAACCCATGCAGTTCTGTTGAAGCGTTCTTCGTTCGTTAAGGTGGTAACCCCACCAGCCACACCCCGGCACACAATGTTCCCGCTGTGGCTGCTGCCTTCCGGCTCTGACCAGGTTCACGGGTAATCGTTGCGGGGGGACCGATGGGGTCACCATAACGACACTCACCTGTCGGCGAGCCGCGCCATTGTACCTATCTGAAGCGAAGTTACAACCGTTGGTTTCAGATTAAAAATATGAAGGGCTTCAAGCACTTGCTATTGCGCCTGTAACACCTCGTCCGCCTTGCCGCCCGCCTGCTGGATCACCAGATGGATGAAGTGCAACTTGGCAATCGCCGCCGCCGGCAGCACGAACGGGTAGAAATCCGGCTGCCCCATGCTGCGTGACAGCTCGTTGAGCATGCCCGCCAGTTCGATCCAGGCGTTGACGAACGACAGGAACGCCGCGCCGCCGGGATGCTCCGGGTCATACAGTGTGCTCGGTGGAAACGGCTGATAGTCGAAGTCCATTTCCCGCGCACTCATGCCGAAACCCAGCGCGGTATCCACCGCATCCATCATGTGCAGGTAATGCGCCCAGGTTTCCGCCCAATCTTCCCATGGGTGCATGGTCGCGTAGGCGCTGACGTAGTGTTGCGGCCAGTCCAGCGGTGCGCCTTGCTGGTAGTGACGGTCGAGCGCTTCGGCGTAACTGGCGCGCTCGTCGCCGAACAGGTTGCGGAAAGGTTCAAGCCACGGCCCATTGGCGATCAGTCGATCCCAATAATAATGCCCGACCTCATGCCGAAAATGCCCGAGCAGCGTGCGATAGGGCTCATGCATCGCCGCCCGGATCTGCTCGCGATGGGCGTCGTCGGCTTCTTTGATGTCGAGGGTGATCAGGCCGTTGGCGTGGCCGGTCATCGGCGCGTTGCCTTCGAGGTCGACGCCGATGAAGTCGAAGGCCAGACCGGTGGCCTCATCCACGGTTTTCGGGATGACCGGCAGGCCGAGGGTGATCAGTTGCGCCACCAGCCGGCGCTTGGCGATTTCGACTTTGCGCCAGCGTTCGGGGTTTTCCGGCACTGAGAGGTCGGGGATGGTGCGGTTGAGGCTGCAGGCGATGCACAGGCTGTCGTGGCCGTTATCCGGCAGCAGCCAGTTGCACGCGGCGGGAGTGTCGAGGTTGGCGCAGCGACGAAACAGTCCGGCGTCGGGATCGGCATCGAGTGTCCAACTGCCGTCCTGTGGCCCGGGCTGCAACGAGGTCAGGCGACTTTCTTCAGGCTGATAGCCCAACAAGGCGCTGCAAGCCAGACACTGACTGTTGCGAAAGAACAGCGACTGGCCGCAGCGGCACGGCCAGATTTTGCTGTTGCGTGAAGATTCGCCCATGAACGGCGCGACGATGCGAGAACTGAGCTGCTCGAAAAAGCGGTACATGGCGATCTCTCCCTGGGGCTTGCCAAGACTAGATCATTGCCGAGCCGACATCGTTCCGAATACTCCACGGCTATTGGCCGATACCACCCTTGTGGTGAGGGGATTTAGCGAAACGTCGCACCGCCCCGATGGGTTGCGAAGCAGCCCCAAATCCTAAAACTCGGTTGAATCAGACAAACCGTGTGCTCAGGCTTTACGACTGCTGCGCAGCCGGTCGGGGATAAATCCCCTCACTACAGGTTTGAGCCCTATCAGGCAGAAATGCCATGGGTTTTGAGGAACGCGATAAACGCCTCTTCATCCATCACCTTCACCCCCAGTTCATTGGCCTTGGTCAGCTTCGAGCCAGCACCCGGCCCTGCGACCACACAATGAGTTTTCGCCGATACCGAGCCGGCGACCTTGGCGCCGAGGCTTTCCAGGTGTTCTTTGGCCACATCACGGCTCATCAATTCGACCTTGCCGGTCAGCACCCAGGTTTCGCCGGACAGCGGCAGGCCTTCGACGACTTTCTTCTCGCTCAGCCAGTGCATGCCGAAATCCCGCAGCTGTTTCTCGGCGGCCTCGGCGATCAGCCGATGCTCGGGCACAGCAAAAAACTCGCGCACCGAATTGGCCTGCTTCTCCGGTAGCGCCTGACGCATGTCCAGCCAGTCGGCATTCATCACTGCGTCCAGCGAATCGAATTTGTCCGCCAGTTTCTGCGCGCCGCCCGGGCCGACAAAGGGAATGTGCAGCTTGTCGAGCAGACCACCGAGGGTCGTGCTGGCGGCAAATTCGGCGCCGAGTTCACCCTGATCCTGAATCTGCAGGCCATGCCCCAACAACTCGGTGATCACCTGCTGGTTGTGTGCATCTTCAAAGAAGCTGTGAATCTCGTGCGCCACTTCCAGGCCGATGTCCGGCAGGTAGGTCAGCACTTGCGGCAACGCCTGCTGCACGCGCTCCAGCGAACCCAGCGAGCGCGCCAACACCTTGGCCGTCTCCTCGCCGACGTCGGGAATGCCCAGCGCATAAATGAACCGCGCCAGTCCCGGTTGCTTGCTGTCTTCAATCGCCGCCAACAGCTTGTTGCTGGAGACCTCGGCGAAGCCTTCCAGATCGACAATGTCGTCGAACTTCAACGCGTACAGATCGGCCGGCGAGCTGACCAGACCTTCATCGACCAGTTGCTCGACGCTCTTGTCGCCAAGGCCTTCGATGTCCATCGCCCGGCGCGAGACGAAGTGAATGATCGCCTGCTTCAGTTGCGCGCCACAGGCCAGACGGCCAACGCAGCGGTACACCGCACCTTCACTGATGGTTTCCTTGCCTTTGCTGCGCTTGACCAGTTGCGTGCGCTCGACATGGGAGCCGCAGACCGGGCAATTCTCTGGAATCGCTACAGGACGAGCATTCTCCGGGCGACGTTCGGTGACCACTTGCACCACCTGCGGGATCACGTCACCGGCGCGACGGATGATCACCGTGTCGCCGATCATCAGGCCCAGGCGCGCCACTTCATCCATGTTGTGCAGGGTCGCGTTGGCGACGGTGACGCCGGCGACCTTGACCGGTTTCAACCGCGCCACCGGAGTGACCGCGCCGGTGCGACCGACCTGGAATTCCACGTCGAGCAGTTCGGTGAGTTCTTCCATCGCCGGGAATTTGTGCGCGATCGCCCAGCGCGGTTCGCGGGCACGGAAGCCCAGCTCGCGCTGATCGGCGATGCTGTTGACCTTGAACACCACACCGTCGATTTCGTAGGCCAGCGCGTTACGCCGCTCACCGATGTCGCGGTAGTAATCCAGGCACTCGCCGATGCCTTTGGCCAGCTTCAGCTCGTGGCTGATCGGCATGCCCCACTTCTGCAATTGCTTGAGGTTGCCGATGTGAGTATCGGAGATATCGTGGGAGACCTGACCGATGCCGTAGCAGCAGAATTCCAGCGGGCGATTGGCGGTGATCTTCGAATCCAGCTGACGCAGGCTGCCGGCAGCGGCGTTGCGCGGGTTGGCGAAGGTCTTGCCGCCGACTTCCAGTTGCGAGGCGTTGAGGCGCTCGAAACCGGCCTTGGACATGAACACTTCCCCGCGCACTTCGAGGGTCGCCGGCCAGCCTGTGCCGTGCAGCTTCAACGGGATGTTGCGCACGGTGCGCACGTTGACGCTGATGTCTTCACCGGTGGTGCCGTCGCCACGGGTGGCGCCACGCACCAGCACGCCGTCCTGATACAGCAGGCTGACCGCCAGGCCATCGAGTTTCGGCTCGCAGCTGTATTCCACCGCCGCGCCGCCACCGAACAGATCACCGGCCGGCAGATCCAGACCTTCGGTCACCCGGCGGTCGAACTCGCGCATGTCGGTTTCTTCGAAGGCGTTGCCGAGGCTGAGCATCGGCACTTCGTGACGCACCTGGGTGAACGCGGTCAGTGCCACGCTGCCGACACGCTGGGTCGGCGAGTCGCTGGTGATCAGTTCCGGATTGGCCGCTTCCAGTGCCTTGAGCTCGTGGAACAACCGGTCGTACTCGGCGTCCGGAATGCTCGGCTCGTCGAGGACGTGGTAACGGTAGTTGTGCTGATCGAGTTCAGCGCGCAGCTCTAGAATGCGGTTTTTGGCGGCGGTCATGGGTGTTCTCTCATAAAGCAAAAGAGCAGCCGAGGCTGCTCAATCTTCTAAATCACAATAGCTCAAGGCTATGGACATTGTGGCGAGGGAGCTTGCTCCCGCTGGGCTGCGAAGCAGCCCAATACCATCCACCGTGTTGCATCAGGCACAACCCGGTTGCAGGATTTACGGCGGCTTCGCCACCGAGCGGGAGCAAGCTCCCTCGCCACAACTGCGCTCTGGCCTTAGCGCTTCTGGGTCAGGGCGCGGCGTTCGAATTCGACGATGCGCTGACGGTAGTGCTCGATAGTCTGTGCGGTCAGCACACTGCGCTGGTCGTCTTTCAGCTCGCCGTTCAGCTCTTGGGACAGCTTGCGTGCTGCCGCCACCATCACGTCGAAGGCCTGCTTCGGATGACGCGGGCCAGGCAGGCCGAGGAAGAAGCTCACCGCCGGGGTGCTGAAATGGTCGATGTCGTCCAGATCGAAGATGCCCGGCTTGACCGCATTGGCCATGGAGAACAGCACTTCACCGTTGCCGGCCATGCTTTCGTGACGGTGGAAAATATCCATCTCGCCAAAACGCAGACCGCTTTCCAGAATATTCTGCAGCAGGGCCGGGCCTTTGAAGCCGGCGGCGTCGCGGCAGATCACGCTGATCACCAGGACTTCTTCGGCTTGCGGCTGATCCTTGTCGGCCACGGCTGGCGCAGGCTTGCTGTCGTCGACGAAGTCATCATCACGGCTGCTGAAGCTCGGGCCGCCGTCCAGGTCCAGGTCGAGGTTCAGGTCGCCCTGGGCCGGACCGTTGCTGCCGCGCTTGCCACGTTTCGAACCGGATTCGCGAGGCTCGCGTGCTTCGCGGGCCGGCATGCTCACCGACGGCAGATCGTGTTCGTCCAGTTGCGGCTCTTTGTGCGTATCCAGTACGCGGGCCGGGCCCAACAGCTCAGCACTGGTGTCCTCGTCCGGCAGGTTGGACAGACTTCGGTCAAGACGGAATTTCAGTTTTCCCTTGCCGCCGCGCATACGGCGCCAGCCATCGAAAAGAATACCGGCTATCACAATGATGCCGATGACGATCAGCCACTCGCGCAGACCGATTTCCATGTAATCCCGTGCCTCTATAAAAAATGCTGAAAAATAAGGGGTTTACATTGTGCAAACCGCTTTAAAACGTGGCGCCAACTCTATGTTCTGACAGGCGTTTTGCCCACGTATACGAAAAATTGACATTAAACTAGCACGACCAAAGACAACTTTACACCGTCTGTCACATTGGCTTGCGCGAATATGTCGATTGGCCAGCAAGTCGAAGTCGGTAAAAAAGTCCTACAGACTACTCATACCCTTCCGACACCACGCTGACTCAGGCGTCCACCATCGCCATCGCCTCCTCGACATCCACTGCAACCAGTCGCGAACAACCCGGCTCGTGCATCGTCACGCCCATCAGTTGATCGGCCATTTCCATGGCGATCTTGTTGTGGGTGATATAGATGAACTGCACGGTCTGCGACATCTCTTTAACCAATCGTGCGTAGCGTCCAACGTTAGCGTCATCCAGTGGCGCGTCAACTTCATCGAGCATGCAGAACGGCGCCGGATTCAATTTGAAGATCGCAAAAACCAGTGCCAGTGCGGTCAGGGCTTTTTCCCCGCCAGAGAGCAAATGGATGGTGCTGTTCTTCTTTCCTGGCGGCCGCGCCATGATCGTCACCCCTGTATCGAGTAGATCTTCGCCCGTCAGTTCCAAATACGCGCTGCCACCACCGAAAACTTTCGGGAAAAGCGCCTGTAATCCGCCATTGATCTGATCAAAAGTATCCTTGAAGCGGTTACGGGTTTCCTTGTCGATCTTGCGAATGACGTTTTCCAGGGTCTCCAATGCTTCGACCAGATCGGCGTCCTGCGCATCCAGATAACGTTTACGCTCGGATTGTTGCGTGTATTCGTCGATGGCCGCGAGGTTGATCGCACCCAGGCGCTGAATCCGCGCATTGATCCGTTCGAGTTCTTCTTCGGCGGCGCGTTCACTGGCCTCAGGCGTCAAGGTCGCGAGCACGCCATTGAGATCGTAGCCGTCTTCGAGCAATTGATCCTGCAACGCCTTGCGCCGCACGGTCAGCGCTTGCCATTCCATGCGCTGCTGTTCGAGCTGGCCACGGATCAATTGCGATTGCTGCTCGGCCTGGGTCCGGCGTTTTTCCGCCTCGCGCAGTTCGCGGTCGGCGTCTTCCAGCGCAATCTGCGCAGTCTTCAGTTCTTCGTCGACGGTCATGCGCTTGTCGAGCAGCTCTTCGAGTTTCAGGCGCAGCTCTTCCAGCGGTGCCTCGCCCTCCTCCAGATTCAGACTCAACTGTTCGCGTTTTTCGGTCAGGCGCTCGGCCTGCATCTCCAGACGTTCCAACGCCTGACGCGTGGAATCGTGCTGCGCGCGCAACGAGCCGAGACGCACCGCCAGTTGATGGGCGTGATCCTTGTGCTGGCGGGCTTCCTGGCGCACGCGATCAAGGCGTTCTCGCAGGCTGTCACGCTGAGCCAGCAGCAACTCGCGCTGCTCGGTATCCAGCGCCATGGCGTCGAGCGCTTCCTGCAATTGCATGCGCGCTTCGCCGATCTGCTCGTGTTCCAGTTCGCGTTGCTCGCCGAGTTCGATCAGCTCCTCATCGAGTCGGGTGCGGCGCAGCGTCAGCTGTTCAGCCTTGGCTTTACCGGCGGACAACTGGGCTTTCAATTCACCTTGGGAGCGGGCTTCGTCCTGCAGCAAACGGCGCAAGTGTTCGCGGCCGTTTTCCTGCTGCCGCTGTTGCGCCCGCAGGGTTTGCAGACGGGTTTCCATGGCTTCGACCGTGGCTTCGCGCTCTTCGCGTTCGACCTGCAGCGTCTCGATTTCCTGGCCACGGGCAAGCATGCCGCTCTCGGCTTCACTGGCGCGACGCACCCGCAGGAAGTGTCGACCAACCCAGTAACCGTCGCGACTGATCAGGCTCTGCCCGGCACTCAACTGGCCGCGCAGGGCCAACGCCTGTTCAAGGCTGTCGACCGGTTTGACCTGGCCGAGCCACGGCGACAGATCGATCTGCGCCTCGACTTTATCCAGCAGGCTGCCCGCCACTCGCACACCATCGCTGGCGGGGCTGAGCAGGCGCAGATCGCCTTGGGTGAAACCGGACAGATCGAAGCCGTTGAAGTCGTCCACCAGCACCGCTTGCAGATCGGCGCCGAGCACGGTTTCCACCGCCAGCTCCCAACCGGCCTCGACCTTCAAGCCTTCGGCGAGACGCGGCCGTTCGGCGAGGTTGTGTTCCTTCAGCCATTCGGCGGTGCCGGTGCCCGGGTCGAGCGCGGCTTGCTGCAAGGCTTCCAGCGACGCCAGTCGCCCGTTGAGGCGCTGCAAATCGCCCTGCGCCTGCTGCTGCGCGGTCAGTGCCTGCTGCAATTCCTGACGCAGTTGTTCCAGTTTTTCGACCTGCGCTTCTTCGCTGGTCTGCAAATCTTCGAGGGTCGCCTCGGATTCGGCGAGCTGCTCGTTGAGCGCCATGATCGCCGCGTCTTCCGGGTCGGCGGAAAGCAGATCGCGCTCTTCGGCGAGACGCTTTTGCCGATCGGCAAGACGCTCCATGCTGGTTTCCAGCTGCTGGATCCGTGACTGCTGCACCTCAGCCTGACGCCGTGGTTCGGCGGCGGTCAGGTTGAAGGTGTCCCACTGCTCCTGCCAGCCGTGCATGACGCTTTCGGAATCTTCCAGCGCAGCGGCGGCTTCTTCGGCAGCGGCGCTGGTGACTTCCTGCTCGGGGGTGAGCATGTCCAGCTCTTCGCCGAGGGTCAGCAGCAGCGTGCGGTCGTGGCCCAGGTGCGATTCGGTTTCCAGACGCGCGCGCTCGGCTTCTTTCAGATCGTCCTGCAACTGGCGCAAGCGCTGCTGGCCGTGCTGGATACTCTGCTCGACCCGGGCGATGTCGCCGCCGACCGAATAGAAGCGTCCCTGCACCAGATTGAAGCGCTCGGACAGTTCGTGGTGCCCGTCGCGCAGCCGCTCGATAGCCGCATCGGCATTGCGCTGCTCGGCAACCAGCGCTTCGAAACTGACTTCCTGGGTGCCGATGATCGACTCGCGCTGGCCGACCTGATCGTTCAGATCCTGCCAGCGCAGGGCCGACAGTTGCGCCTTGAGCTGGCGCTCTTCGGATTTGTATTCCTGATACTTCTTGGCGGACTCGGCCTGCCGGTGCAAACGTTCGAGCTGACGCTCAAGCTCTTCACGCAGGTCGGTCAGACGCGCAAGGTTTTCGTGGGTGCGGCGGATGCGGTTTTCGGTCTCGCGCCGGCGCTCCTTGTACTTGGAGATGCCCGCCGCTTCTTCGATAAAGTTGCGCAGGTCTTCCGGTTTGGCTTCGATCAGCTTGGAGATCATCCCCTGCTCGATGATCGAGTAGCTGCGCGGGCCGAGGCCGGTGCCGAGGAAGATGTCGGTGATGTCGCGACGGCGGCATTTGGCGCCGTTGAGGAAATAGCTGTTCTGGCTGTCGCGGGTGACTTTGCGGCGAATGGAGATCTCGGCGTAAGCCGCGTACTCGCCGACCAGCGTGCCGTCGGAGTTGTCGAACACCAGTTCGATGCTCGCCTGGCTCACCGGTTTGCGGCTGGTCGAGCCGTTGAAGATGACGTCGGTCATCGACTCGCCACGCAGGTTTTTCGCCGAACTCTCGCCCATCACCCAGCGTACGGCGTCGATAATGTTCGACTTGCCGCAACCGTTCGGCCCGACGACCGCCGCCATGTTACTGGGGAAGTTCACCGTGGTCGGGTCGACGAAGGACTTGAACCCCGCCAGTTTGATGCACTTCAGCCGCACGCTCAGGCAACCGTCAGGGCGGAGACCACCAGATCGCAGCTGCGCTGGGCGTAAGCCGTCAGCACGATGCGGATCTGCGGCAAATCACGGGCGAGCACAGCGGCCAGCAGGCGTTCGAACAGTTCGAGAAACTCGCTCATTTCGGCCTTGCGCTGTTCGAGGGCGAGGAAATAGGCACGGCTCATGGCCGGCTGCAGGTTCTCGACGGTCTCTTGCAGGTACGGGTTGTTGGCAAACGGGTACGCAGCGCGCATCACGGCGAAGCTGTCGTCGACGAAGGTGCGGATGTCCTGACGCTCGTAGCTGGCGGTCAGGCGCTGCTGGATCTGCACGAACGGCGCCATGTCGGCCTGGATCTGCCAGCCATTGGCGACCGCATTGCCGAGCAGGATGTACAGCTCGCTCATCAGCGTGCACAGGCTCTGCACCTTGTGCGCGGTGAGTTCGGTGACATGGGCGCCACGTCGCGGCAGGATCGCGATCAGGTGACGGCGCTCGAGGATCAGCAGGGCTTCGCGGACCGATCCGCGGCTGACATTGAGGGCCAGCGTGACCTTCTGTTCCTGAATGCGCTCTCCCGGCTTCATTTCGCCGCGAATGATGCGTTCGGCGAGGTGGTGAGCAATTTGCTCGGCGAGGCTGTCCGGCGCCTTGAACGTCATGGTTGTCCTTCAAACTCTTCGATCTGCACAAGCGGCGCAGTGTAGCGCAAATGCAGGTGCATGGCGGAGTGCCCGCACGGCGCTTTTTGGCACGATTCAAGCAAAAAGGCAGTGGATCCGCTCAGGGTCAATACTCAATAGAGCACGCGTTAATCGACAAAACCGTTTTTCCTGACCTTTAAGTCAGAAAACCATTGACCGAAAAGTCAGACCTGCTAAATTCGGTTGAAGTCGGTTAACAACAATAATGAGTCTGCGAGGCCTTCCGTGATCCAGTTTTTACTTAACCAGGAACTCCGTAGCGAGCACGCCCTGGACCCGAATCTGACCGTGCTCAATTACCTGCGCGAACACGTGGGCAAATCCGGCACCAAAGAAGGCTGCGCCAGCGGCGACTGTGGCGCCTGCACCGTAGTGGTCGGCGAGTTGCAAACGGATGACGCCGGCCGCGAACACATTCGCTATCGCAGCCTCAACTCGTGCCTGACCTTTGTTTCGTCGCTGCACGGCAAACAACTGATCAGCGTCGAAGACCTCAAGCACCAGGGCGAACTGCACAGCGTGCAGAAAGCCATGGTCGAGTGCCACGGCTCGCAGTGCGGCTTCTGCACCCCCGGCTTCGTCATGTCGCTGTTCGCCCTGCAAAAGAACAGCGATGCACCGGATCCGGCCAAGGCGCACGAAGCGCTGGCCGGCAACCTCTGCCGCTGCACCGGCTACCGGCCGATCCTCGCCGCCGCCGAGCAATCCTGCTGTGGCAAGCAACCGGACCAGTTCGACGCCCGCGAAGCCGAGACCATCGCCCGCCTCAAAGCCATCGCCCCGACCGATATCGGTGAACTCAATAGTGGCGACAAGCGTTGCCTGGTGCCGCTGACCGTCGCCGATCTGGCCGATCTGTATGACGCTTACCCACAAGCGCGGCTGCTGGCCGGCGGCACCGATCTGGCGCTGGAAGTCACCCAGTTCCATCGCACCCTGCCGGTGATGATCTACGTCGGCAACGTCGCCGAAATGAAGCGCATCGAAACCTTCGACGACCGCATCGAAATCGGTGCCGCCACCGCCCTCTCCGACTGCTACGAAGCGCTGACCGCCGAATACCCGGACTTCGGCGAACTGCTGCACCGCTTCGCCTCGCTGCAGATCCGCAACCAGGGCACCCTCGGCGGCAACATCGGCAACGCCTCGCCGATCGGTGACTCGCCACCGCTGCTGATCGCCCTCGGCGCGCAAGTGGTGCTGTGCAAAGGCGAAACCCGGCGCACGCTGAACCTGGAAGATTACTTCATCGACTACAAGGTCACCGCCCGTCAGGAAAGCGAGTTCATCGAGAAGATCATCGTCCCGCGTGCCACGGCCGAGCAGCGCTTTCGCGCCTACAAAGTCTCCAAGCGTCTGGACGATGACATCTCCGCCGTCTGCGCCGCATTCAATCTGCGCGTGGAAAACGGCGTGATCAGCGATGCGCGCATGGCGTTCGGCGGCATGGCCGCGATTCCGAAACGCGCCGCCCACTGCGAAGCCGTGCTGCTCGGCCAGCCGTTCAACAACGCTGTAATCGAACGCGCCTGCACTGCGCTGGCCGAAGACTTCACGCCGCTCTCGGACTTCCGCGCCAGCAAGGAATATCGCCTGCTCAGCGCACAGAACCTGCTGCGCAAATACTTCATCGAACTGCAAACACCGCACATCGAGACTCGGGTGACCGCTTATGTCTAACCATCACGCCGTAGAGAAGACCCAAGCCGAATTGGCGGAACTGTTTGCCAAGGACCTGACCACCGGTGTCGGCCGCAGCGTCAAGCACGACAGCGCCGCCAAGCATGTGTCCGGTGAAGCGCAGTACATCGATGATCGTCTGGAATTTCCCAATCAACTGCACGTTTACGCACGGCTCTCGGACCGCGCCCACGCGAAAATCATCAGCATCGACACCAAGCCCTGCTACGCCTTCGAAGGCGTGCGCATTGCGATCACCCACGAAGACGTGCCGGGCCTGAAAGACATCGGCCCGCTGCTGCCGGGCGATCCGCTGCTGGCCATCGATGACGTGCAGTTCGTCGGTCAGCCAGTGCTGGCCGTGGCCGCGAAAGACCTGGAAACCGCGCGCAAAGCGGCGATGGCGGCGATCATCGAGTACGAGGATCTGGAGCCGGTGCTGGACGTGGTCGAAGCCTTGCGCAAACGCCACTTCGTGCTCGACAGCCACACCCATCAGCGTGGCGATTCGGCTTCGGCATTGGCCACCGCCGAACATCGCATTCAAGGCACGCTGCACATCGGCGGTCAGGAACACTTTTATCTGGAAACCCAGATCTCCTCGGTGATGCCCACCGAAGACGGCGGCATGATCGTCTACTGCTCGACGCAGAACCCCACCGAAGTGCAGAAGCTGGTGGCCGAAGTGCTCGACGTGTCGATGAACAAGATCGTCGTCGACATGCGCCGCATGGGCGGTGGTTTCGGCGGCAAGGAAACCCAGGCCGCCAGCCCGGCGTGCCTGTGCGCGGTGATCGCGCACCTCACCGGGCAGCCGACCAAGATGCGCCTGCCACGGGTCGAAGACATGCTGATGACCGGCAAGCGCCACCCGTTTTACGTCGAGTACGACGTCGGCTTCGACAGCACCGGGCGTCTGCACGGGATCAATATGGACCTGGCTGGCAACTGCGGCTGCTCGCCGGACCTGTCAGCGTCGATCGTTGACCGGGCGATGTTCCACTCGGACAACTCGTACTACCTTGGGGACGCGACCATCAATGGTCACCGCTGCAAGACCAACACCGCGTCGAACACTGCCTACCGTGGTTTCGGCGGCCCGCAAGGGATGGTCGCCATCGAAGATGTGATGGACGCGATTGCCCGTCACCTCAACCTCGATCCGCTGGCGGTGCGCAAGGCCAACTACTACGGCAAGACCGAGCGCAACGTCACCCACTACTACCAGACCGTCGAGCACAACATGCTCGAGGAAATGACCGCCGAACTGGAAGAAAGCAGCCAGTACGCCGAGCGCCGCGAAGCGATCCGTCGCTACAACGCCAACAGCCCGATCCTGAAAAAAGGCCTGGCGCTGACCCCGGTGAAGTTCGGCATTTCCTTCACCGCCAGTTTCCTCAATCAGGCCGGCGCGCTGATCCACGTCTACACCGACGGCAGCATCCACCTGAACCACGGCGGCACGGAAATGGGCCAGGGCCTCAACACCAAAGTCGCGCAGGTGGTGGCCGAAGTGTTCCAGGTGGAAATGGATCGGGTGCAGATCACCGCGACCAACACCGACAAAGTGCCGAACACCTCGCCGACTGCGGCCTCCAGCGGCGCTGACCTCAACGGCAAGGCCGCGCAGAACGCCGCCGAGATCATCAAGCAGCGTCTGGTGGAATTCGCCGCGCGGCACTACAAGGTCAGCGAAGAAGACGTGGAATTCCACAACGGCCATGTGCGCGTGCGTGACCACATCATGACCTTCGAGGCGCTGATTCAACTGGCGTATTTCAATCAGGTCTCGCTGTCGAGCACCGGCTTCTACAAGACCCCGAAAATCTACTACGACCGCAGCCAGGCCCGTGGTCGGCCGTTCTACTACTTCGCCTTCGGCGCGGCGTGCTGCGAAGTGATCGTCGACACCCTGACCGGCGAGTACAAGATGCTGCGTACCGACATCCTCCACGACGTCGGCGCCTCGCTGAACCCGGCGATCGACATCGGTCAGGTCGAGGGCGGTTTCGTCCAGGGCATGGGCTGGCTGACCATGGAGGAGCTGGTCTGGAACAACAAGGGCAAGCTGATGACCAACGGCCCGGCCAGCTACAAGATCCCGGCCGTGGCAGACATGCCGCTGGACCTGCGGGTGAAACTGGTGGAAAACCGCAAGAACCCGGAAGACACGGTGTTCCATTCCAAGGCTGTGGGTGAGCCGCCGTTCATGCTCGGGATTGCCGCGTGGTGCGCGATCAAGGACGCGGTGGCGAGCCTCGGTGACTATAAGCATCAGCCGCAGATCGATGCGCCTGCGACCCCGGAGCGGGTGTTGTGGGGCTGTGAGCAGATGCGCCAGCTCAAGACGGTGAAAGCGGTCGAAGCTGAAACCGAGTTGGCTCCGCTCTAGGGACCGAGGTGCGGCCATTCGCGAGCAAGCTCGCTCCCACAGGGATATGTGCTGACTGTTGGACTTGTGCAAATCCAATGTGGGAGCGAGCTTGCTCGCGAATAGGCCCGAACAGACAACGATGTTGTAGGGGTGAACTATGTACAACTGGATCGACGCCCTCGCCGACCTGCAGAACCAGGGCGAACCCTGTGTTCTGGTGACGATCATCGAAGAACTCGGCTCGACCCCGCGCAACGCCGGCTCGAAGATGGTCGTCAGCGCGAAACAGACCTTCGACACCATCGGTGGCGGGCATCTGGAATACAAAGCCATGCAGATCGCCCGCGAGATGCTCGCCAGCGGCAAGCAGGACACCCATCTGGAGCGCTTCAGCCTCGGCGCCAGCCTCGGCCAGTGCTGCGGTGGCGCCACCGTGTTGCTGTTCGAACCGATGGGCCAGGTGCAGGCGCAGATCGCGGTGTTCGGCGCCGGGCACGTCGGCCGTGCGCTGGTACCGTTGCTCGCCAGCCTGCCGTGCCGGGTGCGCTGGATCGATTCGCGGGGAGAGGAATTCCCCGAACAGATCCCCCACGGCGTGCGTAAAATCGTCGCCGAAGAGCCTGTGGATGAAATCGACGATCTGCCCGCCGGCAGCTATTGCATCGTCATGACCCACAACCATCAGCTCGACCTGGAACTCACTGCCGCGATTCTCAAGCGCGACGACTTCGCTTACTTCGGCCTGATCGGTTCGAAGACCAAACGGGCCAAGTTCGAACATCGCCTGCGTGATCGCGGTTTCGACAGCGGCGTCGTGCAACGCATGCGCTGCCCGATGGGCATTGGCGAAGTCAAAGGCAAACTGCCTGTGGAAATCGCCATCTCTATCGCCGGCGAAATCATCGCCACCTATAACGCCAATTTCGGCCAGCACAGCGCCAGCGCCGAACCGATTGCCAGACTGCTGCCGGTTTCGCGGCGCAGTCAGGCCGCCAAACTCAAAGCCTCAAACTGATTAGAGAACCCTCATGCCTCTGACTCGCAAAGCCTACCGCGCCGCCATCCTGCACAGCATCGCCGACCCCGCCGAAGTCGGGATCGAAGCCTCCTACGAATATTTCGAGGACGGCCTGCTGGTGGTCGATGGCGGCAAGATCAGCGCCCTCGGCCACGCCAGCGACCTGCTGCCGACCCTGCCGGCGGACATCGAGATCACCCACTATCAGGACGCGCTGATCACCCCGGGCTTCATCGACACCCACATCCACCTGCCGCAAACCGGCATGGTCGGGGCCTACGGCGAGCAACTGCTGGACTGGCTCAACACCTACACCTTCCCGTGCGAAAGCCAGTTCGGTGACAAGGCCCACGCCGACGACGTGGCCGATATCTTTATCAAGGAGCTGCTGCGCAACGGCACCACCACCGCGCTGGTATTCGGCAGCGTGCACCCGCAATCGGTGAACTCGTTCTTCGAGGCCGCCGAGAAGCTCGACCTGCGGATGATCGCCGGCAAGGTGATGATGGACCGCAACGCGCCGGACTATCTGACCGACACCGCCGAATCGAGCTACGTCGAGAGCAAAGCGCTGATCGAACGCTGGCATGGCAAGGGCCGCCTGCACTACGCGGTCACCCCGCGTTTCGCTCCTACCAGCACCCCGGAGCAACTGACCCTCGCCGGCCAACTGTTGACCGAATACCCGGATCTGTACATGCAGACCCACATCAGCGAAAACCTCAAGGAAATCGAGTGGGTCAAGGAACTGTTCCCGGAGCGCAAGGGCTATCTGGACGTTTACGATCACTACCAACTGCTCGGCGAGCGCTCGGTGTTCGCCCACGGCGTGCACCTGTGCGACGACGAATGCGCGCGACTGGCGGAAACCGGCTCGGCGATCTCGTTCTGCCCGACCTCGAACTTCTTCCTCGGCAGCGGCCTGTTCAACCTGCCGATGGCCGAGAAGCACAAGCTCAACGTCGGTCTCGGCACTGACGTCGGCGGCGGCACCAGTTTCTCGCTGCTGCAAACGCTGAACGAAGCCTACAAAGTCATGCAGCTGCAGGGCGCGCGGTTGAGTCCGTTCAAGTCGCTGTACTTGGCGACGCTGGGCGGTGCGCGGGCACTGCGTCTGGAAGACAAGATCGGCAACCTGCAACCGGGTTCCGATGCGGACTTCCTGGTGCTGGACTACAACGCCACGCCACTGCTGAGCTATCGCCTGAAACAGGCTAACAACATTGCTGAAACGTTGTTTGTGCTGATGACACTGGGGGATGACCGCACGGTGCAGCAGACGTATGCGGCAGGGGCTTTGGTGCATCAGCGCTGAGTTTTCCCGAGGCATAAAAAATCCCCCGGTGGTGTTAGCCCCGGGGGATTTTTGTTGCCTATCAGACCGTATTCGCGAGCAAGCCCGCTCCCACAGGGGATCTCAGTCGATGCCAAATTTTATATTCACTGAAGATCCAATGTGGGAGCGGGCTTGCTCGCGAAGGCCGCGACTCGGTATCAGTCAGAGTTTCGCCGCAGGGCGCCCAGGCTTCTTGGTCTGCAACAAATGCGAGAACACCGCATGCAAATCATCCGACGCACTCTCCTCATCGAGGTTGAGCTTGCTGTCGATGTGATCCATGTGATGCATCATCAGGTCCACTGCCAGCTCACCGTTGCGCGCTTCGATGGCGTCGATCAACTGAGTGTGCTCGTCGTAGGAGCAATGCGAGCGGTTGCCGCTTTCATACTGGGCGATGATCAGCGAGGTCTGCGAGACCAGGCTGCGCTGGAAGCTGATCAGTGGCGCGTTCTTCGCCGCTTCGGCGAGTTTCAGGTGGAATTCGCCCGACAGACGGATACCGGCACCGCGATCGCCACGGGAGAAACTGTCGCGCTCGTCGTTGACCATCTGGCGCAATTCGGCAATCTGCTCGGCGGTGGCGTGCTGCACGGCCAGTTCGGTGATCGCGCGCTCCACCAGACGGCGGGCCATGAACACCTGACGCGCTTCTTCAACGCTCGGGCTGGCGACGACCGCGCCACGGTTCGGCCGCAACAGCACCACGCCTTCATGGGCCAGACGCGACAGCGCGCGGCGAATGATGGTGCGGCTGACCCCGAAGATTTCCCCCAGCGCTTCTTCGCTCAATTTTGTGCCGGGCGCCAGACGCTGTTCGAGGATGGCCTCGAAGATATGCGCATAGACAATATCGTCCTGGGTTCCGCTGCGGCCGGCTTTGCCTGCTCGCGGTTGTTTCTTGAGGGGTTGCAACTGTTCGTTCATGGGCACTCGAGTCGGGAGAACTGCGGCGAATAGACCGTGACTGTAATACGGCACAGTAGGTCGCTGGCAAGTATCGCGTAAAAAACAGCGCGATTGTACACAATGGATGGTGGCAACACGACTGTATGGCTGTTTGTGTCCACGGCTGTATTGCAACGATCCGTTACGATTGAGTTTAGGCTTGATCGCAGAATCCGCTGCCAGAACAAAAATCCCCCTGTGGGAGCGGGCTTGCTCGCGAAGGCGGCGTGTCAGGCGACATCTGCCTTGAATGACCCACCGCTTTCGCGAGCAAGCCCGCTCCCACTGGGTTCAGCGTTGCTACGACATCTCCATCTGTATAAGGAACACCGCCGTCATGAACGACGCCACCTACACCCGCCTGCGCCCCCTCGCCGACACTTCGCCTTCGGCGATCGTCGCCGGTTTTATCGCGATGATGACCGGCTACACCAGTTCGCTGGTGCTGATGTTCCAGGCCGGGCAAGCGGCGGGCCTGAGCAGCGGGCAGATTTCCTCGTGGATCTGGGCGATCTCGATCGGTATGGCGGTGTGCTCGATCGGCCTGTCGCTGCGCTATCGCACGCCAATCACCATCGCCTGGTCGACGCCCGGCGCGGCGTTGTTGATCACCAGCCTCGGCGGCGTCAGCTACGGCGAGGCCATTGGCGCCTACATCACCTGCGCGGTGCTGGTGACCATTTGCGGGCTGACCGGCAGCTTCGAACGCTTGGTGAAGAAGATCCCGGCGTCGCTGGCGGCAGCGTTGCTGGCGGGGATTCTGTTCAAGATCGGCAGCGAAATCTTCGTCGCCGCGCAACACCGCACCGGGCTGGTGCTGGGGATGTTCTTCACTTATTTGCTGGTCAAACGCCTGTCACCGCGTTACGCGGTACTGGCTGCGCTACTGATCGGCACTGCGCTGTCAGGTTTCATGGGGCTGCTGGATTTCAGCGGTTTCCATCTGGAACTGGCGACGCCAGTCTGGACCACCCCGCACTTCTCGCTGGCCGCAACCATCAGCATCGGCATTCCGTTGTTCGTGGTGGCGATGACTTCGCAGAACATGCCCGGCATCGCCGTACTGCGCGCCGACGGCTACAACGTGCCCGCCTCGCCACTGATCACCAGCACCGGCATCGCCTCGCTGTTGCTGGCGCCATTCGGCTCCCACGGCATCAACCTCGCGGCGATCAGCGCGGCGATCTGTACCGGGCCGCACGCCCATGAGGATCGCAACAAACGCTACACCGCCGCCGTCTGGTGCGGGATTTTTTACGGGATTGCCGGCGTATTCGGCGCTACGTTGGCGGCGCTGTTTGCCGCGTTGCCAAAAGAACTGGTGCTGTCGATTGCCGCGCTGGCGCTGTTCGGTTCGATCATCAACGGCCTGAGCATTGCCATGACCGAAGTGAAGGAACGCGAGGCGGCGCTGATCACCTTTATGGTCACGGCGTCGGGGTTGACGCTGTTTTCCATCGGCTCGGCGTTCTGGGGGATTGTCGCGGGGGTTTTGACGTTACTGATTTTGAATTGGCGTAAAGCCCAGGCATAAAAAAACGGCGACCCTCAGGTCGCCGTTTTTTTCAGTATCACTTAGCCGCGTTGATCGGCTTTTCCGGATACCAAACGTCCAGCAGCGGGCTGATTTCAGTAGAAGTCAGCTCGGAGCGGGTTTTCAGCCAGGCTTCAACAGCAGCACGCTGCTCTTCGGAGACCGAACCACGCTTCTGCAGGCAAACCAGACCGAAGTCGTCGCCGCCGACATAGCCCAGACCGTTGGCTTCCATGGCTTCTTTGATGAATGCTTCGAGGAAAGCGTCAATGGCTTCTTCGGACAGGTCTTCTTTGAAGCCCAGGTTCAGTTCGAAACCCAGCTCTTGAAATTCATCGACGCACAGTTTTTTGCGCAGACGCTGGGAACGGTTAGTCGCCATTGGAACAATCCTCTTAAGTAATAACGGCCGGCACTTTACCAGTTTAAGCGGTCAATTGCCCGACTCTCTGGGCGCTGAGGCCGACCGCCTGTAAAAAAAATAACGAAATGGCCGCCCCGGGCAAGGCACAAGCTGTTACACCTTGGGGCATAATGCCGACACTTTCATGACCACTGAGGGCTTTTTCATCCATGCCCTCGTTATTTTTCCCCTCTTCTGCAGGGTTTTATTTCATATGATCAAATCGTTGCGTCCTCTCTTTCTCGCCGGCCTTCTTCTGCCCCTGGCCCTGCCGGTTGCCGCTGCCACTATCAATACCGCCCTCACCCCTAACGTCGAAAAAGCCCTCAAGGCCAGCAAGCTGCAGCCGACTGCACTGTCGCTGGTGATGATTCCGCTCGACGGCCCGGGCAATCCGACCGTGTATAACGCCGACGTCTCGGTCAACCCGGCCTCGACCATGAAACTGGTCACCACCTACGCCTCGCTGGAAATGCTCGGCCCCAACCATCAGTGGAAAACCGAGTTCTACACCGACGGCGACCTCAGTGGCGGCATTCTCAACGGCAACCTGTACCTCAAGGGTGGCGGCGATCCGAAGCTGAACATGGAAAAACTCTGGCTGCTGATGCGCGACCTGCGTGCCAACGGCGTGACCCAGGTCACCGGCGATCTGATCCTCGACCGCAGCTTCTTCATCCAGCCGCAACTGCCCGAGTTCAACGACGACGGCAATGACGAGAACAAGCCGTTCCTGGTCAAACCCGACTCGCTGCTGGTCAACCTCAAGGCCCTGCGCTTCGTCGCGCGTAATGACGGGGGCCGAGTACTGATCTCGGTGGAGCCGCCGATTGCCAGCGTGCGCATCGAAAACACGGTCAAGGCGCTCAACTCCAAGCAGTGCACCGGTGGCGTTCGCTACAACCCGGTAACCCAGGCTGACGGCAGCGTGACCGTGACTGTCGCCGGTCAGCTGGGCGAAGGCTGCAGCTCGCAGACTTATCTGTCGCTGCTTGACCACGCGACCTACACCGCCGGTGCCGTGCGCGCGATCTGGAAAGAACTGGGCGGCAGCATCCAGGGCAAGGATCGCCTCGCCGCGACCCCGAGCAGCGCCAAGCTGCTGGCCCGCGCGTACTCACCGGATCTGGCGGAAATCATCCGCGACATCAACAAATACAGTAACAACACCATGGCTCAGCAGCTGTTCCTGAGCCTCGGTCAGAAGTACCGCAACGAAGCCGACGGTGATGACGCCAAGGCTGCGCAACGCGTGGTTCGCCAGTGGCTGGCGAAGAAAGGCATCACCGCGCCGCACCTGGTGATGGAGAACGGCTCCGGGCTGTCGCGCGCCGAACGCGTCAGCGCCCGCGAGATGGCCAACATGCTGCAAGCCGCCTGGCACAGCCCGTACGCCGCCGAGTACATCAGCTCGCTGCCGATTGCCGGCACCGACGGCACCATGCGCAAACGCCTGAAGACCACCGCGATGCGCGGCGAGGCCCACGTCAAGACCGGCACCCTGAACACCGTGCGCGCCATCGCCGGCTTCAGCCGCGACGTCAACGGCAACACCTGGGCGGTGGTGGCGATCCTCAACGACAAGGCCCCGTTCGGCGCGTCGTCGGTGCTGGATCAGGTGCTGCTGGACCTGTACAAGCAGCCGCGCCTGCCGCAGACCGCTTCGGCCCTGTAAAAACACAGCCGCTCTAATGTGGGAGCGGGCTTGCTCGCGAAGGCGTCAGATCAGTCAGTATTTTTGCTGGATGACACACCGCTTTCGCGAGCAAGCCCGCTCCCACAGGTAGATCGTGCCAAGGCTCAGCTCATCTGCTCGACCCGATCGCGCCCGCCCTGCTTCGCCGCATACACCCCCGAATCCGCGCGCAGCAGCAGCGCATCCGCGCCCTCCCCCGGGCGCCAGCTGGCGATGCCGAAACTGGCCGTCACCACCCCGACCACATCCACCGGCGCACTGCGCAGGCCTTGCCACAACTCCACCGCCAGCATGTACGCATGCTCGCCGTCGATGTCCGGGCACAGCACCATGAACTCTTCGCCGCCGAGACGACAGAACACATCAGTCCGCCGTAAACGATGGCCGATGCGCTCGCACACCGCCTGCAGCACCCGGTCGCCCACGGCATGGCCGTACTGGTCGTTGATGCGTTTGAAGTGGTCGATGTCGAGCATGATCACCGACAGCTCGCCACCGCCGCGTTCGACCCGGGCCATTTCGGTGGTCAGGCGTTCCTGGAAGTAGCGGCGGTTGTGGATGCCGGTCAGCGAGTCGGTGACCGACAGCGCCCGCAATTCCTCTTCCACCCGTTTCAAGTCGGAAATGTCCGAGATGTAGCCGTGCCACAGCACGCCGCCGCCCGGCAGCTCTTCCGGCGTTGCCTCGCCGCGCACCCAGCGCAGGCCGCGCTCGGGCAACTGCACACGGTATTCCTCGCGCCATGGGCTGAGGCTGTCTGCCGAAGCACGGATCGAGCTGCGCACTCGCGAGACGTCTTGTGGATGGATGCGGGTGAAAATCGCCTCGGCATTGAGCAGCAGCACGTCCGGCTCCAGCTCGTAGATCTCGCGGATGCCATCGCTGGCGTAGATCACGCTGAAGCGCCCGTCGAACTCCATCTTGAATTGGTAGATGCCGCCGGGCACGTGGGCGCTGAGCTTTTTCAGCAATACATCGCGCGCCGCCAGCGCTTCGTGCACGCGCTTGCGCTCGGTGATGTCGATGCAGATCGCCAGATGCCCGACCCACAAACCCTGCTCATCGAGCACCGGGGTGGCGAGCATGTTCACCGGCAGATGACTGCCGTCGCTGCGCACCAGCGTCCATTCGCGCGCCTCATGACCGCCGACCTCGCCGCCCTCGACCAACATCGCGTGGCAGGTCGGAATGCTCTTGCCGTAACGCGCACTCAACTCCGCCGAACGCGCCGCCAGCTCTCGCGGCAGATGCAGGTTTTCCAGGGTCATGTGCCCGACCACATCGGCGCTGCTGTAGCCGAGCATCTGTTCGGCGCCGGGGTTGAAGGTGTTGATCACCCCGCGCAGGTCGGTGGCGATGATTGCCACCTGGGTTGCGGCATTCAGCACGCCACGCAACTGACCGTGGGTGCCGCGCAATTCCTGCTCGCGGGCGTGCAGTTCCTGCGTGCGCAGTTCGACCATGCGCAAGGCGCGCTGGCGTTGACTGACCAGCACGTAAAGCAGTGCGCTGAGCAACAGACTCAGCAGCGCCCCCAGCACCACCAGGCTGCTGATTGACGAATGGTTGGCCTGCAGAAACGCTTCGCTGGGCTGCATATCCACTTGATAGTCATGGTCGGCCATGCGCAACAGACGTGTGGCGGACAGATCACTGGCCCCGGCCTGGTTGGCGGACTCGTAGAGCACTTCATGCTGTTCATCGGTGGACAGGTCGAGAATGCGGACATTGAGGAAATCCTGGTGCTCCTCCGGCAGTCCGTCGGCCAGCAACTGCTGCATGCTGATCACCGCCATCACATAGCCTTGCGGCGGCCCTTTCAGCGCCCCTTCACGGGTGACCGGCGCCAGCAGCAAGACGCCCCGGGCATACGCCGGATCAATCCCCACCAGATGCAATGGCTGCGACACCACCATGTGCCCGGTGCGGTCGGCGCGTTCCAGCGTCGCCCGGCGCAACGGTTGCGCCAGCAAGTCGTAACCCAGCGGCGTGGGCAAGCGGCTGAGGCTCTGGGTGTAGATCACCGGTACGTATTCGGGGCGATCAGCGGCGGTCTGCAACTGATCGTCAGCGTTCAGTTCACGAAAGGTGAAGGTACTGAAGCCTTCGTTACGCACGGCCTGTTCGACCGCCGGGCGTTCGGCACGGCTGACCCGCGGCGCATAGGAATAGGCCTGGGTGCGTAATAGAAGCGGTTTGGCATAGCCGTCGAATTCGCTGCGTGAGACCGAATCGGAGTTGGCGAAGAAACGGCGCAGGCCGTCGAGACGCTGTTCCTGATCCTGGAAACGTTCTTCGATGCGGCTGTAACGCTCATTGGCCAGCAGCTGGAAGCGTTGGCGCAGTTGATGGTGAAACTGATTGAGGGTGGCCCAGGCGAGCAGCCCCGTAAGAATCCCGCCGGCGAGCAATACCAGCAGCGCGACCAGCCAGGCCGAGACGTCTTCGCTGATAAAACCCAGAATCTTCGGGCGCACGGGGTGCAACGACATAGGGGCAACTCACGACGCCATTGTTTCGGGGGGAAAACCCCATTGGCCATGAGTTGAGTTATAGCTATTAGCCATTAATTTGGCTAGCGCTGATCGGATCCAAGAGCCTTTAAAAATCAAGGCTCTGTGGATCCAACCCGCCCAAGCGTCAACGAGCCGTGATTTTCCAGGCGCGGTGGATCTTGGTGTTACGCGCAAAATCCGGATCGATGGTCTGCGCGCTAATTTCCTCGACCGCGTAACGTTCGGCCAGGTTCTCCTCCAGCTGGAACTTGCGGAAGTTGTTGGAGAAATACAGCACGCCACCCGGGGCCAGACGTGCCATGGCCAGGTCGATCAACTGCACCTGATCACGCTGCACGTCGAAGATGCCTTCCATGCGCTTGGAGTTGGAGAAGGTCGGCGGGTCGATGAAGATCAGGTCGTACTCGTCGCGGCTGCTTTCCAGCCACGCCATCACGTCGCCCTGCTCCAGACGGTTCTTGTCGGAGAAACCGTTCAGCGACAGGTTGCGCCGCGCCCAGTCGAGGTAAGTCTTCGACAGGTCGACGCTGGTGGTGCTGCGGGCACCGCCCTTGGCCGCATGCACACTGGCGGTCGCGGTGTAGCAGAACAGATTGAGGAAGCGCTTGCCGGCGGCCTCTTTCTGAATGCGCATACGCATTGGCCGGTGATCGAGGAACAGCCCGGTGTCGAGGTAGTCGGTGAGGTTCACCAGCAGCTTGACGCCGCCTTCGCTGACCTCATTGAACTTGCCCTGCGCCGCCTGACGCTCATATTGCTTGGTGCCGCTCTGCCGCTCGCGGCGCTTGACCACCACGCGGCTCTTGTCGACGTTCAGCGCCTGCGGGATCGCCGCCAGGGCATCGAACATGCGCGCCGAGGCCTTTTCCGGATCGATCGACTTCGGCGCGGCGTATTCCTGCACGTGCACCCAGTCGTGGTACAGGTCGATGGCCATGGCGTATTCCGGCATGTCGGCATCGTAGACGCGGTAGCAGTCGATGCCTTCGCGCTTGACCCACTTGCTCATCGCCTTGAGGTTTTTCTGCAGGCGGTTGGCAAACATCTGCCCGCCTTCGCTCAGGCGCGGCTGCTCGACCACTGGCGCCGGGGCTGGCGTCGGTTTGATCGGGTTGCCGTTCTTGTTGAACTTGCGCTCTTGCGGCTCGTTCGGGGTCTGATCGTAGGCTGCTTGCTCGCGCTCGGCCTGACGCTGTTCCGGAGTCCGCCGCTCGCCGGTGACGAACTGGTCCGGCAGCACCTTGATCAGCAACAGTTTGCACGGCAGCGCGCCGTTCCAGAACGAATACTGTTTGTGGCTGCGAATGCCCATGCGCTTGCCCAGATCCGGGGCGCCGGTGAATACCGCCGCTTCCCAGTTCAGGCAGGCCTGTCGCAGGCGCTCGCCGAGGTTCTGGTAGAGATAGAGCAGGCTGGCTTCGTCACCCAGACGCTCGCCATACGGCGGGTTGCAGATCACCAGACCTTTCTGGTTCTGGTCCGGACGCGGCTCGAAGGTCGCGACTTCGCCCTGATAGATCTTGATCCACTCGCTCAGACCGGCGCGTTCGACGTTATTGCGGCCCGGCTGAATCAGCCGCGGGTCGGCTTCGTAACCGCGAATCCACAGCGGCGGCTTGGCCAGGCCGGCAGCGGCGCGTTCGACCGCTTCTTCATGGAGTTTTTTCCACAGCGCCGGAACGTGGCCGAGCCAGGCGGTAAAGCCCCACTGCTCGCGGCGCAGGTTCGGCGCCATGTCGGCGGCGATCATCCCGGCTTCGACGAGGAACGTACCGACACCGCACATCGGGTCAGCCAGCGCGCCGCCTTCGGCCGCAATGCGCGGCCAGCCGGAACGGATCAGGATCGCTGCCGCGAGGTTTTCCTTCAGCGGCGCCGCGCCCTGCTGCAGGCGGTAGCCACGCTGGTGCAGGCTGTGGCCGGAAAGGTCGAGGGACAGGATCGCTTCGCCGCGATCCAGGCGCAGGTGAATGCGCAGATCCGGGTTGAGCTTGTCGATCGACGGACGGTCGCCTTGCGGGGTACGCAGTTTGTCGACGATGGCGTCTTTGACTTTCAGCGCACCGAAGTGGGTGTTGTCGATGCCCGAGCCGTGGCCACTGAATTCGACGGCCAGGGTGCCGTCGGCGAGCATGTGATCCTGCCACTCGACGTCAAGCACGCCGTGGTACAGATCTTCGGCGTCTTTCATCGGGAAGCGCTTGAGCACCAGCAACACCCGGTTGGCCAGACGCGACCACAGGCACAGGCGATAAGCGGTTTCCATGGTCGCCATGCCACGCACGGCGGAGGTGTGCTCGCGGGCGTCTTCAAGGCCAAGCCCGACGGCTTCCTCGATGAGCAGGCCTTCAAGGCCTTTGGGGCAAGTGAGGAAGAGTTCGAAACGGTCGGACATGGTATTTCCAGAGCCTTTGGCTAGTGAACCGGCAACGCATTGCCGATCCGGTTTTCAATCAGGCGCTTTTCTAAAAGAGCGCCCGCGTGGCACGAAGGTGTGCCGTTCCATCCCCGCTGCTCGGGTTAAAAGAGCTTAGATGCAAGGACAGGTATTAAAGTTGATGAAACAAAATGACTCAAAGCAACCCTTCGTCGAATATTACCCCAGCGTAAACGTGGGTCATTCTCACTAAAGGATTAACCCCATCATCCAGTGCGGGGCCGATCATACCGGGGTTTGCTGAAAAAACGTTCATGAAACCGGTCGTTACTTATGGCTGTAGCACTATTTTCGTTACGTCCTTATGACAAAACGATCATTCCCTCGGTGTGACTCATTGGTTAGAACTGACCACAGGTTGACGTCGCAACGGCGTCAACACCTTGGCTCGCCACGCCGGCAGCGAGCCGCCCAACGGCAGAGTTTTTTCTGCCAGACCTCGGTTGAGGTCAACGCGACGAAAACAGTCAACAAGTGAGGGAAACACCCTATGAGAAGACTTAAGCGTGATCCGTTGGAAAGAGCATTTTTGCGCGGATATCAATATGGCGTTGGTGGCAAATCCCGCGAGCTTTGCCCATTTACTCTACCGTCGGTACGCCAAGCCTGGATCAACGGCTGGCGAGAAGGACGCGGCGACAACTGGGACGGTATGACCGGCACTGCGGGAATCCACAGACTCAACGAACTTCACGCCGTCGGCTGACACAGGGCACTTATTGCAACACGACAATCTGAATTTTTAGCGACTTACCATGCACGTCCTTCCCGGACGGCGGGCTACGGCCCAGGGGCTCCTTCGAGGAGCCCTTTTTTATGCCCGCAAATCATTTGAACTGCACACATAACCTGTGGGAGCGGGCTTGCTCGCGAAAGCGTCGTGTCAGCCACCGCAAATGTTGACTGAAACAGCGCTTTCGCGAGCAAGCCCGCTCCCACAATCGGATCAGCGCAAGGCGGCGATCGCGTCCACCGATTCACGAATCAGCGCCGGGCCCTTATAGATGAAGCCCGAGTAAATCTGCACCAGGCTCGCACCCGCGGTGATCTTCTCCGCCGCATGCTTGCCTTCGGTGATGCCACCGGCCGCGATGATCGGCAACCGACCACCCAGCTCAGCCGCCAACACCTTCACGGTATGCGTGCTCTTGTCACGCACCGGAGCGCCGGACAGACCACCCGCCTCGTCACCGTGCTCCATGCCTTCGACGCCGACGCGACTCAGGGTGGTGTTGGTGGCGATCACTGCGTCCATTCCGGTTTCGATCAGTGCCTGAGCCACCTGCGCCGTTTCTTCGTCGGTCATGTCCGGAGCGATCTTGATCGCCAGCGGTACGTGCTTGCCGTGGCGCAGGGCCAGTTCGGCGCGGCGCGTGGCCAGATCCGCCAGCAACTGCTTGAGCGAATCACCGAACTGCAGACTGCGCAGGCCCGGGGTGTTCGGCGAGCTGACGTTGACCGTGACATAGCTGGCGTGGGCATACACCTTGTCCAGGCAAATCAGATAGTCGTCCACCGCGCGCTCGACCGGAGTGTCGAAGTTCTTGCCGATGTTGATCCCCAGCACGCCCTTGTATTTGGCCGCCGCGACCCGCGCCAGCAGGTTATCCACACCGAGGTTGTTGAAGCCCATGCGATTGATGATCGCCTCGGCTTCCGGCAGACGGAAGATCCGTGGTTTCGGGTTGCCCGGCTGCGGACGCGGGGTCACGGTGCCGATTTCGACGAAACCGAAACCCAGTTGCGAGAAACCGTCGATGGCCGCGCCGTTCTTGTCCAGACCGGCCGCCAGACCCACCGGGTTCGGGAAGTCCAGGCCCATGACCGTCACCGGCACATTCGCCGGCTTCTTGCACAGCATGCCGTTGAGGCCCAAACGCCCACCCGCGCCGATCAGATCCAGCGACAGATCGTGGGAGGTTTCCGGGGAAAGTTTGAACAACAGCTGACGGGCCAGGGTGTACATGGGCGGCGATGACTCGGGCGGCGAAAAGAGGCGGCGATTATAGCCGGGCAACGTCCCCCGGCGCGAGGCACACAGGTAAATCAGCCTGACTGGCATATGCCTTGCACTTTCAGGGTATCAGCCCACAGGCCAATGGCGGCGTGCGGGCACGGACAATGGCGTCGTTCGCAGGTTATGCCTTAGCAAAGCCTGGGACGGCGTTTTTTTTGAGGGTGGCTTTATATGAGTGATTCGTCCGTCGGGCCGTTGGCCTGGGTCAACGGCAGTGATGCCCCGGAAAAAAGCGCGATCAACCTCGGTTTCATGGCCCTGAGCGATTGCGCCTCGGTGGTCGTGGCCGCAACACAGGGCTTTGCCCAGCCCTACGGCCTGACGATCAACCTCAAGCGCCAGGCGTCCTGGGCGACCTTGCGCGACAAACTGGTCAGCGGCGAACTGGATGTGGCCCACAGCCTGTACGGGCTGATTTACGCGGTGCACCTGGGCATCGGTGGCGTGGCGCCGAGCGACATGGCGGTGCTGATGGGCCTGAACCAGAACGGCCAGAGCCTCAACCTGTCTCACGGTTTGCAGCAACTGGGCGTGACCAGTCCTGAAGCGCTGGATCGGCAAGCGCACCAAACCCGCGCAAAACTGACCTTCGCCCAGACCTTTCCCACCGGCACCCATGCGATGTGGCTGTATTACTGGCTGGCGAGTCAGGGCATTCATCCGTTGCAGGACGTCGACAGCGTGGTGGTGCCGCCGCCGCAAATGGTCGCTCACCTGCAAGCCGGGCGCATCGATGGCTTCTGCGTCGGTGAACCGTGGGCGGCCGCCGCCGTGCAGCAGGATCTGGGGTTCACCCTCGCTACCAGCCAGAGCATCTGGCCTGACCACCCGGAAAAAGTCCTCGGTTGCACCCGCGCGTTCGTCGAGCATTATCCCAACACCGCACGGGCGCTGGTGATGGCGATCCTCGAGGCCAGCCGTTTCATCGAGCAAAACCCGGAAAACCGTCGCAGCACCGCGCAGTTGCTGAGCGCCCCGGAGTATCTCAACGCTCCGCTGTCCTGCATCGAGCCGCGTTTTCTCGGTGATTACGCCGATGGCCTCGGCAATCGCTGGCAGGACCCGCACGCCTTGCGCTTTCACGGCAACGGCGAGGTGAATCTGCCGTACCTGTCCGACGGCATGTGGTTCATGACCCAATTCCGCCGCTGGGGCCTGTTGCGCGAGGATCCCGACTACCTCGCGGTGGCCCGCCAGGTTCAGCAATTGGATATCTATCGCGAAGCGGCCACCGCCGTCGGTGTAGCGGCCTGGGGCAAGGAGATGCGCAGCAGCCAGTTGCTCGATGGCAAAGTCTGGGACGGCAGCGATCCGGCTGGTTACGCCCGCAGTTTCAAGCTGCACGCTCTGAGCGACAGCGCTGCCCTTCTCGCCCGCCGCTGACAGGAGACCGCCAACATGCTGCGCATTCTGCTGATCAACGACACCGCGAAAAAAGTCGGGCGCCTGAAGGCCGCGCTGACCGAGGCCGGTTTCGAGGTCATCGATGAGTCCGGTCTGACCATCGACCTGCCGGCCCGCGTCGAAACAGTGCGCCCGGACGTGATCCTGATCGATACCGAGTCACCGAGCCGCGATGTCATGGAGCAAGTGGTGCTGGTCAGCCGCGACCAGCCCCGGCCGATCGTGATGTTCACCGACGAACATGACCCGGGGGTGATGCGTCAGGCGATCAAGTCCGGGGTCAGTGCCTACATCGTCGAGGGCATCCACGCCCAGCGCCTGCAGCCGATTCTCGATGTGGCCATGGCGCGCTTCGAAAGCGATCAGGCCTTGCGCGCGCAACTGCTGGCCCGCGACCAGCAATTGGCCGAGCGCAAACGCATCGAACTGGCCAAAGGGCTGCTGATGAAAATGAAGGACTGCAACGAAGAAGAGGCCTACACCCTGATGCGCCGACAGGCCATGAGTCGCCAGCAGAAGCTGATTCAGGTGGCGGAGCAGATCATTGCCATGAGTGAGTTGCTTGGCTGAAAACCTGCGCTGGCTTTCCCGGCCCCTTCGCGAGCAAGCCCGCTCCCACATTTGGAACGCATTCCCCTGTGAAGCAGGTCGGGATTCCACTTTGAAATGCATTCCCTGTGGGAGCGGGCTTGCTCGCGAAGGCCGCGACGCCGTTTCACTCATTGGCACAAATCTGGCTAAGTATTCCGCACAGGTAACCAACGGCGGTTGCCCCACCCACGACAAAGACGTCGCTCTCCCCGCTCGCCCACATCGGCGAACCAGGTAGCGGCGTTTTTGCGTTTTGGCCCCACAGCCCGGGGCCGGTGGTGCGGCCGTGGCGGCGCGCCACCTGCTGTGACTCCTTTCGAGATTCTTTTCAGCTGAGGTGCGCGATGAATTCAAGCTTCTGGAAATCCGGCCACACCCCGACCCTGTTCGCAGCGTTCCTGTATTTCGACCTGAGCTTCATGGTCTGGTACCTGCTCGGCCCGTTGGCGGTGCAGATCGCCGCCGACCTGCACCTGACTACGCAACAACGTGGTCTGGTGGTGGCGACGCCGATTCTGGCGGGCGCGGTGCTGCGCTTTGTGATGGGCATGCTGGCCGATCGTCTGTCGCCGAAAACCGCTGGCCTGATCGGTCAGGTGATCGTGATCTGCGCGTTGTTCGGCGCGTGGAAACTCGGCATCCACAGTTACGAACAGGCGCTGATCCTGGGACTGTTCCTCGGCATGGCCGGTGCTTCGTTTGCCGTCGCACTGCCACTGGCGTCGCAGTGGTATCCGCCGCAGCATCAGGGCAAGGCCATGGGCATCGCTGGCGCCGGGAACTCCGGCACCGTGTTTGCCGCACTGATTGCCCCGGTACTGGCTGCGGCGTTCGGCTGGAGCAACGTGTTCGGTTTTGCCCTGATTCCATTGATCCTGACGCTTGTGCTGTTCGCCTGGCTGGCAAAAAACGCCCCGCAGCGGCCCAAGGCCAAAGCCATGGCCGACTACTTCAAGGCCCTCGGCGACCGCGACAGTTGGTGGTTCATGTTTTTCTACAGCGTGACCTTCGGCGGCTTCATCGGCCTGGCCAGCGCCCTGCCCGGCTACTTCAACGACCAATACGGCCTGAGTCCTGTCACGGCGGGTTACTACACCGCTGCCTGCGTGTTCGGTGGCAGCCTGATGCGTCCGCTGGGTGGCGCGTTGGCAGATCGCTTCGGTGGCATCCGCACCTTGTTGGCGATGTACACCGTGGCGGCAATCTGCATCGCCGCTGTCGGTTTCAACCTGCCCAGCTCCTACGCCGCACTGGCACTGTTCGTCTGCACCATGCTCGGTCTCGGTGCCGGCAACGGCGCGGTGTTCCAGTTGGTGCCGCAACGTTTTCGCCTGGAGATCGGCGTGATGACCGGGCTGATCGGCATGGCCGGTGGCATCGGCGGCTTTGCCCTGGCGGCCGGCATGGGCGCGATCAAGCAAAGCACCGGCAGCTATCAACTGGCGCTGTGGTTGTTCGCCAGCCTCGGCGTGTTGGCGTGGTTCGGTCTGCACGGGGTCAAGCGTCGCTGGAGAACCACCTGGGGTTCGGCCGCAGTGACCGCTGCGCGGGTCTGAAGCCTCCATGCCCCTGCAACTGAGCTTTGCCCAGGCCAGCGCCACCGGCCCGCGCGCGGAAAATCAGGACGCCCTGCGCCTGGTGACGCCCGCCCCGGCGCTGGCCGCCAGCAAAGGCTATCTGGTCGCCATCGCCGACGGTGTCAGCCAATGCGCCGACGGCGGCCTGGCCGCACGCTCGACCCTGCAAGCACTGGCGCTGGACTACTACGCCACGCCGCAAACCTGGAGCGTGGCGCAGGCGCTGGATCGCCTGCTGCTCGCACAAAATCGCTGGTTACAGGCCAATGGCGGCGGGCAACCGTTGCTGACCACGGTCAGCGCGCTGGTTCTGCGCGGTCGGCGTTTCACCCTGGCCCACGTCGGCGATTGCCGGGTCTATCGCTGGCAGGCTGACGGTTTGCAGCGGATCTCGCAGGATCATGTCTGGGAGCAGCCGGGCATGCAGCACGTGCTCAAACGCGCGCTGGGGCTGGATCAGCATCTGGTGCTGGATTTTCTCGACGGTGAATTACGCGAGGGCGAATGTTTCGTGCTGCTCAGCGATGGCGTGTGGTCGTCTCTGGGCGATACCGCAATCGCGGCGATTCTGCGCGATCAGCCGGATCTCGATAGCGCCGCACACACGTTGGTCAACGCTGCGCATCTGGCCGGCAGTCAGGATAATGCCAGTGCGCTGCTGGTACGGGTCGATGCGCTCGGCGAAGCGAACATCGGCGATGCGCTGATTCACTTACAGCAATGGCCGCTACCGCCAGCGCTGAAAACCGGGCAGATGTTCGAAGGCTGGCAGGTGCAGGGCGTTGTCGCTCAGAGCCAGCAATCGCTGCTGTATCGAGTGCTGGATGGCCAAGCTCGGGGCTGGTTGTTGAAAACCCTGCCGGCGCGGCTGGCCGATGATCCTCAGGCCGGGCAAGCCTTGCTGTCGGAAGAATGGTTCCTCAAGCGTGTCGCCGGGCGGCATTTTCCTGAAATCCATGCCGGCACTCAGCGTCAGCATTTGTACTACGTGATGCGCGAATATTCCGGGATGACTCTGGCGCAGCTGTTTCAACACAGCAACCCGTTGCCGTTGGCGCAGTGGCAGGAGATTGCCGAGCGCTTGCTGCGGGCGGTAGGCCTGCTGCATCGGCGGCAGATTCTGCACCGCGACATCAAGCCGGAAAACCTGCATCTGGGTGACGATGGCGAGTTACGCCTGCTGGATTTCGGTCTGGCGTACTGCCCCGGTCTGTCCGCTGACGCACCGTCAACGCTGCCGGGAACGCCCAGCTTCATCGCCCCGGAAGCCTTTCGCGGCGAGCCACCGAGTGCGCAACAGGATCTGTACGCGGTGGGCGTGACCCTGTTTTTCCTGCTGACCGGGCATTTTCCCTATGGCGAGGTCGAAGCGTTCCAGCGGCCGCGATTTGGCCTACCGGTGAGTGCCGGTCGCTACCGCCCGGACGTGCCGGAATGGATTGCGCAGAGTCTGGAGCGTGGCGTGGCGGCGGATCCGCAACAGCGCTTTGAAACGGCTGAGGAATGGTTGCTGGTGCTGGAACAAGGTGAGCGGCGCAGTTTGAGTGTGCGACCCAGGCCTTTGCTGGAGCGTGAGCCGTTGACGGTCTGGCGGACGGTAGCATTGCTGGCTTTGCTGGGGAATCTGGTGCTGCTGGTGGTGTTGTTTCATCGTTGATACCGCTTCGCGCCCTTCGCGAGCAAGCCCGCTCCCACAGGGGATTTGTGAACGACTCGGTTCCACTGTGGGAGCGGGCTTGCTCGCGAAGGCGTCCGTCCAATCACTACAAATCCTTCTGTTTGAACGCTCCACGAATGGGCAGCCCGCTTCGATAAGGTGCAAAAAACCTTGATAAACGCTGACTAAACGCAATAAACCCGCCACCCCCACACTTGGCACAACCACTGCATTACCCGTTTCACCATACATAAAGCCCAGCCTTCAACGACGAAGGCCGGGCTTCCCGAGAGAACGGGACCAGGACAAAGGCGTCCTCGCTAGGCAACTAGCGGGACGCCTTTTTTTGTTTGCGCAACATTTGTCGAGCACGGCCTGACTGCCCACAAGAGGCCAGCCACCGCTCCCCGGAGAACCTGATGAAAAAACTCAAACTGGTGATGATCGGCAATGGCATGGCCGGGGTTCGCACCCTGGAAGAACTGCTCAAGCTGAGCAACGAGCTGTACGACATCACGGTCTTCGGCGCCGAACCGCACACCAACTACAACCGCATCCTGCTGTCGCCGGTGTTGGCCGGTGAACAGACCTTCGAAGAGATCGTGCTCAACGACCTCGACTGGTACCTGGAAAACCACATCAAGTTGCTGCTCAACCGCAAGGTGGTGCAGATCGACCGAGTCAAACGCCGGGTGATCGCCGAGGACGGCACCGAGGCTGAGTATGATCGCCTGCTGATCGCCACCGGTTCGACACCGTTCATCCTGCCGATCCCCGGCAACGACTTGCAGGGTGTGATCGGTTACCGCGACATCGCCGACACCCAGGCGATGATCGACACCGCCAAAACCCACAAGCACGCGGTGGTCATCGGCGGCGGCCTGCTCGGCCTCGAAGCCGCCAACGGCCTGATGCTGCGCGGCATGCACGTCACCGTGGTGCACATCGGCGAATGGCTGCTGGAGCGACAGCTGGACAAGACCAGCGGCCAACTGCTGCAAACGGCGCTCGAAGCCCGTGGCCTGCACTTTCGTCTGTGCGAGCAGACCCAAGCCCTGCACGACGCAGGCAACGGCCGGGTCGGCTCGGTGCAATTCAAGAACGGCGAGATCATCCCCGCCGATCTGGTGGTGATGGCCGCCGGCATCCGCCCCAATACCGAACTGGCGGAACGCGCCGGCATCCCCTGCAATCGCGGGATTCTGGTCAACGACACCCTGCAAACCTACGATCCGCGCATCTATGCCATCGGCGAGTGCGCCAGCCATCGCGGCATCGCCTATGGCCTGGTGGCGCCGCTGTTCGAACAGGCCAAGGTCTGCGCCAATCACCTCGCACAACTGGGTTTCGCCCGCTATCAGGGCTCGGTGACCTCGACCAAATTGAAAGTCACCGGCATCGACCTGTTTTCCGCCGGTGATTTCATGGGCGGCGAAGGCACCGAAACCATCACCCTCTCCGATCCGATCGGCGGCGTGTACAAAAAACTGGTGATCAAGGATGACGTGCTGGTCGGCGCCTGTCTGTACGGCGATACGGCAGATGGCGGTTGGTATTTCCGGCAGATTCGTGAGAATCACGCCATCGGCGAGATCCGCGATCACCTGATGTTTGGTGAAAATTCTATCGGCGACGTAGGACATCAGGGCCAGGACAAAGCCATGAGCATGGCCGACACTGCCGAAGTCTGCGGCTGCAACGGCGTGTGCAAAGGCACCATCGTCAAGGCGATTCAGGAACACGGCCTGTTCAGCGTCGATGACGTGAAGAAGCACACCAAGGCTGCCAGTTCCTGCGGCTCCTGCGCCGGGCTGGTCGAGCAGATCCTGATCAACACCGTCGGCGGCGCGGCGGACGTCAAACCGAAAAGCGAAAAAGCCATCTGCGGTTGCAGCGACCTCAACCACGGGCAGATCCGCCAGGCGATCCGCGAACAGCATCTGCTGACCATCGCCGGCACCATGAGCTACCTCAACTGGCGCACCCCGAACGGCTGTGCCACCTGCCGGCCGGCGCTGAACTACTACCTGATTTCCACCTGGCCCGGCGAAGCCAGGGACGATCCGCAATCGCGCCTGATCAACGAACGCGCCCACGCCAACATTCAGAAGGACGGCACCTATTCGGTGGTGCCACGGATGTGGGGCGGCGTGACCAATCCCTCGGAATTGCGCCGGATTGCCGACGTGGCCGACAAGTACAACGTACCGATGGTCAAGGTCACCGGCGGTCAGCGCATCGACCTGCTGGGGATCAAGAAGCAGGACTTGCCGGGCGTCTGGAAAGACCTCGACATGCCGTCCGGCCACGCCTACGGCAAATCCATCCGCACCGTGAAAACCTGCGTCGGCAGCGAGTTCTGCCGCTTCGGCACGCAGAACTCGACACAACTGGGCATTGAGCTTGAGCACGACCTGTTCAACATGTGGTCGCCGCACAAGGTGAAACTCGCTGTCTCCGGATGCCCACGCAACTGCTCGGAAGCGGGGATCAAGGACGTAGGAATCATCGGTGTCGACTCCGGCTGGGAGATGTACATCGGCGGCAACGGCGGGATCAAGACCGAAGTCGCCGAGTTCTTCGTCAAGCTGAAAACCGCCGAGGAAGTTCGTGAATACAACGGCGCGTTCCTGCAGCTGTATCGCGAAGAAGCCTTTTACCTCGAACGCACCGTGCACTACCTGCAACGGGTCGGTATGGAGCACATCAAGCAAGCCGTGCTCGAAAACCCGGAACGCCGCAAGGCCCTGAACGAGCGTCTGCAGTTCTCCCTGTCATTCGAGCAGGACCCGTGGAAAGAGCGTCTGGCGCAGCCGCAACTGAAGAAAGAATTCGAGGTGATCCCCGTGAAAAACCTGGAGGTGCCGGCATGAATTGGCTCGATATCTGTGCCCTGGAAGAGATCAATGCCCTCGGTTCGCGGATCATTGCCGGGCCGAAAGGCGACATCGCGATTTTTCGTACAAGCGACGACGAAGTTTTCGCCCTCGACGATCGCTGCCCGCACAAGGGCGGGCCGTTGTCACAGGGTTTGATCTACGGCAAACGTGTGGCGTGCCCGCTGCACAACTGGCAGATCGACCTGCAAACCGGTGAAGCCCAGGCGCCGGACATCGGCTGCGCGCACCATCATCCGGCCCGGGTCGAAAACGGCCGCGTGCAGTTGGCACTGCGGGATGCGGTCTGATGAACCGCCAGACGACCGCCTCGACCTGCTGCTACTGCGGCGTCGGTTGCGGCGTGCTGATCGAGCATGACGGCGAGCGCATTCTCGGCGTCAGCGGCGATCCGGCGCACCCGGCCAACTTCGGCAAATTGTGCAGCAAAGGCTCGACCCTGCACCTGACCGGCGATCTGGCCGCCCGGGCGCTATACCCGGAGCTGCGTCTGGGCAAAGGCCTGGCGCGCAGCCGTTGCGACTGGAATACGGCGCTGGATCACGCGACCCAGGTCTTTGCCGAGACCATCGCCGAACACGGCCCGGACAGCGTGGCGTTTTACATCTCCGGACAGTTGCTGACCGAGGACTATTACGCCTTCAACAAATTGGCGCGAGCACTGGTCGGCACCAACAACATCGACAGCAATTCCCGACTGTGCATGTCGTCAGCGGTGGTCGGTTACAAGCGCAGCCTCGGCGCCGATGCGCCGCCGTGCAGCTATGAAGATCTGGAGCTCAGCGATTGCGTGATGATCGCCGGCAGTAACATGGCCTACGCCCACCCGGTTCTTTTCCGACGCCTTGAAGAGGCAAAATCGCGCCGACCGCAGATGAAGGTCATCGTCATCGATCCCCGACGCACCGACACCTGTGAGTTGGCGGACCTGCATCTGGCGATTTTGCCCGGCACCGATGTCGCTCTGTTCCATGGGATTTTGCATCTGCTGCTGTGGGAAGACTGGATCGACCGCGACTTCATCAAGGCGCACACCGACGGTTTGCCTGAACTGAAAAATCGGGTGCGCGATTACACCCCGCAAATGGTCGCGCAACTGTGCGGGATCAGTGTCGAGCAATTGCAGCAGTGCGCGGAATGGGTGGGCACGGCGCCAAGTTTCCTGTCGCTTTGGTGCATGGGCCTGAATCAGTCCACCGCTGGCAGCGCGAAAAACAGCGCGCTGATCAATCTGCACCTGGCCACCGGGCAAATCGGCCGCCCGGGTGCGGGACCTTTCTCGCTGACCGGTCAGCCAAATGCCATGGGCGGGCGGGAAACCGGCAGCCTGTCCAATTTGCTGCCCGGTCACCGGGAGGCAGCCAACCCCGAACACCGCGCCGAAGTGGCAGCCTATTGGGGCGTCGATCAACTGCCTGAAAACATTGGACTGAGCGCCATCGAGCTGTTCGAGCGGATGCGCAGCGGCCAGATCAAGGCGCTGTGGATTGCCTGCACCAACCCCGCACAGTCCATGCCCGATCAACACGCGGTTCGCGAGGCGCTGCAGGCCTGCCCGTTCGTGGTGTTGCAAGAAGCCTTCCGCACCACCGAAACCGCCGCCTTCGCCGACCTGTTGTTACCCGCTGCCAGTTGGGGCGAAAAGGAAGGCTCGGTGACCAACTCCGAACGGCGCATTTCCCACGTGCGCCAGGCCATTCTCCCACCCGGTGAAGCGCGGCCCGACTGGGCGATCACCGTGGATTTCGCACGAAGGCTGGAGCAACGTCTGCGTCCGCAACAACCAAGCCTGTTTGCTTTCGAGCATCCGGCGCAGTTGTTCGACGAATACAAACAGCTGACCCGTGGACGCGATCTGGACCTGTCGGGCATCAGCCATCAATTGATCGATGAACTGGGACCGCAGCAGTGGCCCTTCCCCACCGGCGCCGGACAAGGCACCGCGCGTTTGTATGGCGACGGGATTTTTCCCACGGCCAACGGTCGTGCGCAGTTTGTTGCCGATCCTTATCGCGCGGCCAAAGAACAACGCGATGCACGGTTTCCGCTGACCCTGATCACCGGCCGTCTGCGCGATCAATGGCACGGCATGAGCCGCACCGGCACCGCAGCGCAATTGTTCGGGCATGTCAGCGAAGCGCTGTTGAGCCTGCATCCGGACGAAATGCGCCGTCATCGTTTGCAGCCGGGAGATCTGGTCAATCTGAAGAGTCGACGCGGTGCGGTGATTGTGGCCGTCGGCAGCGATGACGGCATACGTCCGGGCCAGGCCTTTTTGCCGATGCACTGGGGCGAGCGCTTTCTCAAGGGCGGAGTAAACAGCCTGACCCTGGCGGCCTTCGACCCGCTGTCGAAGCAGCCCGAACTCAAGCACAGCGGCGTGCGTCTGGAACCGGTGAATCTGCCATGGCAGCTCTTCGCATTAATAGAGGGCGATGTTCAACGGCATTTCGAGACACTACGACCCCTGTGTGAGGCGTTTTCCTACGTCAGCCTCAGCCTTGCCGGACGTGAACGGCCCGCGCTGCTGATACGCGCTGCCAGCGCCACGGCGCCGGAGCCGCAACTGCTGCGCGATATCGATCAGTGTCTGGCGCTGCTCGACGGGCCGGTACTGGCCTACGACGACGCGCGTCGCGCCATCGGCAAACGGGTACGCATCGAAAACGGCCGCATCACCGCGATCCGCTTGGCCGGCGAAACCCTGGCCCAGCATTGGCTGCAGGGGCTATGGCTGGAGGGCCGCGCCGATGAACAACTGCGACGCTGGCTGCTGGCGCCGATGAGTGCGCCGCCGGGCAGTGCCAGTTTGCAGGCCAATCCGGGAAAAACCCTATGCAACTGCCAAAACGTCAGCCACCGCGCGGTGTGCGCCGGGATTCGCCAGGGTCTCGATCTGCAAGGACTCAAACAACAACTGGGATGCGGCACGCAATGCGGTTCGTGCGTCCCGGAAATCAAACGATTGCTGGCGGCCGATCTGCAGCCGGTATCCAGCTGATAAGGAAAACACCATGAATGCAAAAGTCTGGCTGGTGGGTGCAGGTCCCGGTGATCCCGAACTGCTGACGCTCAAAGCGGTGCGCGCATTGCGTGAAGCGCAGGTGGTGTTGATTGACGATCTGGTCAATGCCGCGGTGCTGGAGCATTGCCCCACCGCGCGAATCATTGCCGTGGGCAAACGCGGCGGCTGTCGCTCGACACCGCAGGCGTTCATCCATCGGCTGATGTTGCGTTATGCGCGCCAAGGCAACTGCGTGGTGCGGCTCAAGGGCGGTGACCCGTGCATTTTCGGTCGTGGCGGCGAAGAGGCGCAGTGGTTACGCGAACGTGGGATTGAGGTCGAGTTGGTCAACGGTATTACCGCCGGACTCGCCGGCGCGACGCAATGCGATATTCCGCTGACGTTGCGCGGTGTGGCGCGCGGGGTGACGCTGGTGACCGCGCACACCCAGGACGACAGTCAATTGAACTGGCAGGCGTTGGCGCAGGGCGGGACGACACTGGTGATTTATATGGGGGTGGCCAAGCTTGGCGAGATTCGCGATCAGCTATTGGCCGGCGGGATGGCGGCAGATACGCCGGTGGCGATGATCGAGAATGCCTCTCTGCCAGAGCAGCGTGAGTGCCGCACTGATCTGATGAGCATGAGTGACGACGCCTGCCGGTTTGAGCTCAAGAGCCCGGCCATACTCGTCATCGGCGCAGTGGCTGCCATTGCAGAGCAAAGGATCGCAGTCTCCGGCAGCTCCCGCAAGGGAACTGTGTACGCCCTGTAAAGCCAAATCGCAGGCAAAGAAAAGCCCGGCTTGAGCCGGGCTTTTCTCGTAGCGGCAGCTAATTACTTAGCTTGAGCTTCAACCTGCGCTTCTACGCGACGGTTAACAGCACGGCCAGCTTCAGTTTTGTTGTCAGCAACTGGGCGGGATTCGCCGTAGCCGATCGACTGAACGCGGGACGACTCAACACCGTACTGCTGGGTCAGAACCTGCTTAACGGCGTTTGCACGACGCTCGGACAGTTTCTGGTTGTAAGCGTCAGGACCGACGGAGTCAGTGTGACCTTCAACAGTGGTGTGAGTAGCTGGGTACTGCTTCATGAAGTCAGCCAGGTTCTTGATGTCAGCGTAGCTGTTTGGCTTGACGACCGACTTGTCGAAGTCGAACTTCACGTCCAGCTCTACACGAACAACTTCAGCAACTGCTGGGCAGCCATCAGCGTCAACAGTTACGTTGGCTGGGGTGTCCGGGCACTTGTCAACGTTGTCGCAAACGCCATCGTTGTCGCTGTCGGAGCAGACTTCAGCCGGAGCTGGAACTGGAGCAGCAGCTGGCTTGCCGCCGCCACCGAAGTTCACACCCAGACCAACCGATGGAGCGTAGTCCCAACGGCCGTTGTCCAGTTTGTAGTCAGCTTCTACGCCAGCACGGGCGAAGAAGTTTTCAGCGAAGTAGTACTTAACGCCAGCGCCAGCAGTCAGGAAAGTCGACTGGTCGCGACCGGTGTGGCCGTCAGCAGCTACGTTGGTCAGGTTGCCGTGCTTAACACCACCTTCAACGTAAGGACGCAGAGCGTCGCCAGCGTTGTTGAAGTGGTACTGAGCGGTCAGACCGAAGTTGTCACCGCGCAGTTTCTGGCTACCGGTACCGTCGTTCGAACGGGTGTGGTTGTTACGATCCCAGCCGAAGTTGATCGAGACGTCGTCGGTCAGGAAGTAACCGATTTTGGCGCCTGGGTTGAAGCCGTCTTCGACATGATCAATGCTGTCGTTGTACTGCTTCTTGTAGTTGATCTCGCCTTCAACTGCGCCTTGGCCTTGTGCCAGTGCGCCGAACGAAGTAGCGGCAATAAGAGAACCAATGGCCAAGCCCAAGGTGTTTTTCAGTTTCATCCGTTAAATCCCCATCTGGTGATTGTGAAGCAGTCCCGCAAACCGGGGGACAACTCGGCGGCAAGTCTATCAGAACTTGCCTACACGTAAGAGATATTTGCGCTGAACTAAGTTTCAGCAATGCCTGCAAATTTCTCACGCAATTTGTCTAGAGCACGTTTGTACCGCATTTTTGTCGCACTCAAACCCATGTGCATGATGTCTGCGATCTCCTGAAACTCCAGCTCTGCGACAAATCGTAGCACCAGAATTTCACGGTCAATCGGGTTCACATACACCAGCCAGCGATCGAGTCCGCCCTTCTCCTCGGGTTTCGGCGCCTTTTCTTCCGACGCTTCTTCCAGCGGGTCCAGACTCAAGGCGTCCATCAAGCGACGCTTTCGCCGTTCCTTCCGATACTGCGTGATGCATTCGTTATACGTGATGCTGTAGAGCCAGGTTTTGAACTTCGATTTCCCCTCGAAGTTCTTCAGGCCGTACAACACCTTAAGCATCACTTCCTGACAGACATCGTCTGCGTCGCGATCGTTCCCAAGATATCTCGCACAAACGTTAAATAATGTTCGCTGGTAACGCCGCATCAGCTCTTCATAGGCGCGCGTCACGTGAAACAGCTCGGTATGCGAGCGCGCGACCAACTCCTCATCAGAGAGCTCACGGGGGTCATAGCGCGTGGATAGCGTTTGGGCTTTATTCAAAACAAGTCGTGCCGACAGTCAGGTCAATGTCCGCCGCACCCCTCTCAGGGCATTTTGCGGCGGCATACATTAGCAGGGTTTGCCGGGTTAGCGGCTACTCACATGCTGTTCCAGCAGGATCCGATTGGAGAGTGAGACTAGCTCACCCTCATCGGTCAGCAATGTGGTTTTAACCGTGCCGATCTCTTCGATCTGGCCTTCGACCTCGCCAACACGCACTTGTTGCCCAACCTGATACAACTCACGCACATAGATTCCCGCAAGAATCTGACCGGCAATTTCCCGGCTTCCCAAACCCATGGCCAGCGCAACGGCCAGACCAACGGTAATCAATACGATGACAATCACATGGTTCAGCAGGTCAGTCTTGACCTCGAGCTGGCTGATCGCGACCGAGATACTGATGATGATCACCAGCCCCTGGGCGATTCGGCCCAAACCCGAAGCGTAGTCCAGCCCTACGCCTTCTGCCGCTCCGCGCACCAGGCCGTTGGCCAATTGCGCGAGCAAAACACCCACCAGCAACACCAGCGCGGCGCCGAAAACCTTCGGCAAATACAACGCCAGCATGTCCAGCGTAGCTGAAACTCGCTCAAGTCCAAGGGACTCTGCTGCAGAAACCAGGAAAATCAGCAGAACGAACCAGTAAACAATCTTGCCGATCAAGGTCGAGATCGGCACTTGCAGGCCGGCCCGCGACATCAACTTGGTCAGACCGGTGCCGCCCATCAGGCGATCAAGGCCCAGTTTGGCGAGCAATTTGGACAGCAAGGTATCGAGCAGCTTGGCCACCACGAAACCCAACAGCAGCACCACCAGTGCGCCGAACAGGTTCGGGATGAAGTTGGCGACTTTGGTCCACAACGCAGTCATTGCAGTGACGAGGCTCTGAGTCCAGAGATCAAGTTCCATATTCAATCAGCCTTATCAGCAGTGCGTGCAGTAGTTTTACGAAGACGGGAAACCGGCGAGACGTGGGCCGATCCGTTATTCAGGGCGATCATCAGCGCGGGCAGCCAGCGGCCCAGCAGGCTGAACAGATCACCGGCGCCCACCTGGCGGTTGGCGGTTTTGAGTACGCGACCCAGGCATGCATCGTCGTCACGGCTGGACGGCGAGGCGTTGAGCATGTCGCGCAAAGACTGTTCAAACGGATCGTGCATACGCACCTCTCGTGATGTCTGTGAAAGACGCGGGCAAATTTGGTCGGGTCACATGTTGCATATTCACACCCAGCGCAAACGGCGGAATAACCACCATTGACCGAAGGCCATCGCCAGCACCGTCAGACAGGCAATCAGGAAACCATAAGGGCTGCTCGAGAACGGAATGCCGCCCACATTGATGCCCAGCAGGCCGGTGAGAAAACTCATCGGCAAAAAGATGCAGGTGATGATGCCGAAGCGGTACATCGTGCGATTCATGCGCACGTTCAAACGCCGGTCTTCGGCCTCCAGCACAAGCCCCATGCGCTCTCGGGTCAATTCCAGCTCTTCGAGATAGCGCGTCAGGCTGTTGTTCAATTCGTTCCAGTAGTCGGCGTCATCGTCGACAAACCACGGCAGTTTTATCCGGGTCAGTTGTCCGAAAATATCCCGCTGCGGTGCCAGAAAACGCTTCAGTCCGGCCGCCCGACGCCGGATGTGCAAAATCGAGCCATGCTCGGGGGTATACCGTTCGTCGGCATCCAGTTTTTCTTCCTCTTCATCGACCAGTTCCGACAGGCAGGTGACCAGATCCTGCACCTTGTTGGTGAGGAATTGCGCCAGATACAGGATCAGTTCAGATGAGGTTTTCGGGCCTTTGCCTTCGCTTAGCAGCGCCAGCAGCTCATCGGTGGCACGCAGCGGACGCAAACGCAGCGAGATGACCCGTTGCGCCGACGCGAAAATCCGCACCGAGACCATGTCTTCCGGCTCGGCGCCGGGGTTGAGGTTGACCCCGCGCAGAAACAGCAACAGTTCGGCATCCGGCAACGGCAACAGGCGTGGCCGGGTGTTCTCTTCCAGCAGCAGGTCGCAGGCAAATTCATTCAGGCCGCTGGATTTGCGCAGCCAGGTCTGGGTTTGCGGATGGCTGCGATCCCAATGCAGCCACAGGCTCTCATGGGCCTGCAGTTGCAGATCGTCGAGCTCAGTCCGGGCAATCGAACGCGCACCGCCTTTACCGTCCAGCACCAGGGCATGCACCAGCCCCCACTGCGCGTTTTCTTCCTCGAACATCCGCATCCCTTTGTCGAAAAACTTATTCAGGCATCTGCAGCGGACTTGGCGAAACGATCACGCCGTTGTTGTCCGCATAGATGTAGTGGCCCGGGTGGAACGTCACGCCGGCGAAAGTCACCGGTACGTTGAGATCGCCGATACCGCGCTTTTCGGTTTTCATCGGATGGCTGGCCAACGCCTGAACGCCGAGATCGGTCTGGGCAATAACGTCGACGTCACGGATACAACCGTAGATGACCATCCCTTCCCAGCCGTTTTTCGCGGCTTTCTCGGCGATCATGTCGCCCAGCAGCGCGCGCCGCAGCGAACCGCCGCCATCGACCACCAGCACCTTGCCGTTACCCTTGAGTTCGGCTTGCTCTTTGACCAGCGAGTTATCTTCGAAACATTTGATGGTCACGATTTCGCCGCCGAAGGAATCACGGCCGCCGAAATTGCTGAACATCGGTTCCAGCACCTGCACCAGCTCCGGATAGGCGTCGCACAGGTCAGGCGTGAGGTAATGGTTCATCGAAAAACTCCTGTAAAAAGGAAGACGATCAAGGATGTCGCACTCTTTTGAAACGAGTCCCGGCGGTCGCTGTTTACCTTAGTTCATGCAATGGTCGCTGAACGAACCTGAACAAACGCTGAAACGTAATAGCTAAACAGCCACCAAATATGACCAGAACCGCACAATGCGTCATATCTTAGCCGCAAGCCGACCTGAACGAAATGCCCTTTTCAGAGCCCCGGACTCAGACCGCAGCGGCAAGATCCGGCTTGTCGCCGAGCAACGGCGTCTGCTGATCGTTCAACCAGCGTGCCACCAGCGGCCAGACCTCGGCCTGCGCCGCCTTGCTCACCAACATCTCGACATGCCCGAAGTTGTCGCTGAAGCCCTGCTCGCGCCCCAGATTGACGAACTGTTTGTGCTCGGAGCCGATCTGCTCGAACAGTTTGCGACAGGCCCACGCCGGATCCTGATGATCGCCCGCCGCGGTCACTGCCAGCACCGGCACCTGAACCTCGGCCAGGCCGGCCCACCAGTCCTTGTCCTTGTCGCCAAAACGCCCGAACAAGCCGTACCAGCGCATGCTTTCCAGCGCCAGCCCGATCGGCTCGTCTTCCGGGCCGCGCTTGAGGCGTGAGCCGGACAACTGCGCGAAACGCTTGAGAATGAAGCGCCCGCTCCACTCCACCGGTGGAATCTTCAGCGGCCAGTACGTGCGGCTGACCTGCGTGCCGAAAAACGCCGCCGAGGCCACGGCCGGCTCGCCGAGGTATTCGCCACCCAGCGCCGCCGCCAGCGTGATGCCGCCCAGCGAATGGCCGATCCAGTGCGGCACCTGCCCGCTCTGCTCGCGGACGAACGCGGCAATCGCCGGCAGATCGTAACGGGCGTAGTCGGCTACGCGGTTGCGCCGGTAGTCCTCGTTGCGCTGCGACAGGCCGTGACCGCGCATCTCCGGGATCCACACGTCGAAGCCCAGACGGGTCAGGTACGCACCCAACCCGAGGCCCTTGGGGGAAAACCAGAAGCGCCGATTGGAAAAACTGCCGTGCAACAAAATCACCGGCACGCCGCGTGGTGTCGTGTCGTCGGCCATGCCCAAGCGGGTCACGGCGATTTCCACGGACCAGTCGGGACTGTTGCCGGGTTTGAGTCGATACACATCTTCGCTCAGATCACCGCGACGTTCGGCGCTGATCAGGGCGACAGGAAACAGGTTGCTGCTGCTTTGCATAATGCTCTTGCACAAAAAAGGGCGGCATCTACAGGAGCCCGCCCTACTTCAATCTCAAAGCCCCCGACCTTTGTGGGAGCGGGCTTGCTCGCGAAAGCGGTGTATCAGCCAACATTTGTGGCGGATCTCATTCCGTCTTCGCGAGCAAGCCCGCTCCCACAGGCGTGGATGGCCGTTCACATATGGATCAAGCCTGCGCCTGACCTTCGGCGAGGAAGAACCAGGTTTCCAGCACGGAGTCCGGGTTCAGCGACACGCTTTCGATGCCCTGCTCCATCAGCCACTTGGCCAGATCCGGGTGGTCCGAAGGGCCCTGACCGCAGATGCCGATGTATTTGCCGGCCTTGTTGCACGCGGCAATCGCGTTGGCCAACAGCTTCTTGACCGCCGGATTACGCTCGTCGAACAGGTGCGCGATGATCCCGGAGTCACGGTCCAGGCCCAGTGTCAGCTGAGTCAGGTCGTTGGAACCGATCGAGAAACCGTCGAAGAACTCGAGGAATTCTTCAGCCAGGATCGCGTTGGATGGCAGTTCGCACATCATGATCACGCGCAGGCCGTTGTCGCCACGGGCCAGGCCGTTTTCGGCGAGCAGATCGACTACCTGACTGGCTTCGCCGAGGGTACGAACGAACGGCACCATGATTTCGACGTTGGTCAGGCCCATCTCGTTGCGCACGCGTTTCAACGCGCGGCATTCGAGTTCGAAGCAGTCACGGAACGATTCGCTGATGTAACGCGAAGCGCCACGGAAGCCGAGCATCGGGTTTTCTTCTTCCGGCTCGTACAACTTGCCGCCGATCAGGTTCGCGTATTCGTTGGACTTGAAGTCCGACAGACGCACGATGACCTTCTTCGGCCAGAACGCTGCCGCGAGGGTGCTGATGCCTTCCACCAGTTTTTCGACGTAGAAACCGACCGGATCGTTGTAACCGGCGATGCGCTTGTCGACGCTGTCCTTGATTTCCTGCGGCAGGCCGTCGTAGTTCAACAGCGCTTTCGGGTGGACGCCGATCATGCGGTTGATGATGAATTCCAGACGGGCCAGGCCGACACCGGCGTTCGGCAGCTGGGCGAAGTCGAAGGCGCGGTCCGGATTGCCGACGTTCATCATGATCTTGAACGGCAACTCCGGCATGGCGTCGACGGAGTTCTTCTTGACGTCGAAGCCCAGCTCGCCTTCGAAGATGTAACCGGTGTCGCCTTCGGCGCAGGACACGGTCACACCCTGACCATCCTTGAGCAGTTGGGTGGCGTTGCCGCAACCCACGACCGCTGGAATCCCCAGTTCACGGGCGATGATCGCCGCGTGGCAGGTACGGCCGCCACGGTTGGTGACGATGGCGCTGGCGCGCTTCATCACCGGCTCCCAGTCCGGGTCGGTCATGTCGGAGACCAGCACGTCACCGGCCTGGACTTTGTCCATTTCCGAGACGTCCTTGATGATCCGCACTTTACCGGCGCCGATGCGCTGGCCGATGGCACGACCTTCCACCAGCACGGTGCCGGTTTCTTTCAGCAGGTAACGTTCCATGACGTTGGCCTGGGTGCGGCTCTTCACGGTTTCCGGACGGGCCTGCACGATGTACAGCTTGCCGTCGTCACCGTCCTTGGCCCACTCGATGTCCATCGGGCAGCCGTAGTGCTTCTCGATGATCATCGCCTGCTTGGCCAGCTCGCTGACTTCGGCGTCGGTCAGGCAGAAACGCGCACGCTCGGCCTTGTCGACATCGACGGTCTTCACCGAACGACCGGCCTTGGCCTCGTCGCCGTAGATCATCTTGATCGCCTTGCTGCCGAGGTTGCGACGCAGGATCGCCGGACGACCGGCTTCCAGCGTGCCCTTGTGCACATAGAATTCGTCAGGGTTCACCGCGCCTTGTACGACGGTTTCGCCCAGGCCGTAGGCGCCGGTGATGAACACCACGTCACGGAAACCGGATTCGGTATCGAGGGTGAACATCACGCCGGCAGTACCGGTTTCCGAACGCACCATGCGCTGCACGCCGGCCGACAGGGCGACCAGTTTGTGGTCGAAGCCCTGGTGCACGCGGTAGGAAATCGCCCGGTCGTTGAACAGCGAAGCGAACACCTCTTTGGCGGCGCGGATGACGTTTTCCACGCCACGGATGTTCAGGAAGGTTTCCTGCTGACCGGCAAACGAGGCGTCCGGCAAGTCTTCGGCGGTAGCGGAAGAACGCACGGCCACGGCCACATCGGGGTTACCGGCCGACAACGCGGCGAACGCGGTGCGGATCTCGGCATTGAGTTTTTCAGGGAATTCGGCGTCCATGATCCATTGACGGATCTGCGCACCGGTCTTGGCCAGTGCATTGACGTCATCGACGTCCAGGGCGTCGAGAGCCTTGTGGATCTGATCGTTGAGGCCGCTCAGTTCGAGAAAGTCGCGATAGGCCTGCGCGGTGGTGGCAAAGCCGCCGGGGACCGACACACCGGCACCCGCCAGGTTGCTGATCATCTCGCCCAGGGATGCGTTCTTGCCCCCCACATGCTCAACATCGTGTTTGCCGAGCTTATCGAGGGAAACTACGTACTCTACCAAGGTGATCTCTCCACTAACTGTGTTGGAAAAGCTCAGAAACCGGCAGCTCGGGGGAGCGTTGGCCGGCTGTATGGCCTGGACCTGGAAAATAAGTGAGAATGCGGGCCATTGGCGGCCGGCAATCGCGCCTATCATATCCAAGATTGATGACTAGCTTAAGGCCCAAGGTGCAAATGAAACGATCTGCTTTCTTTATCTCCGATGGCACCGGCATCACTGCCGAAACCCTGGGTCAAAGCCTTCTGGCGCAGTTCGAAAACATTACCTTCAGCAAAGTCACGCGGCCGTATATCGACAACGCGGACAAAGCGCGGGCCATGGTACAACAAATCAACAAAGCCGCTGAAACCGACGGCATGCGCCCGATCATCTTCGACACCATCGTCAATCAGGACATCCGTGAGATTCTCGCGACCTCCAATGGTTTCATGATCGACATTTTCTCGACCTTCCTCGCCCCTCTGGAGCAGGAACTGACCGAGCATTCTTCCTATACCGTCGGCAAGTCGCATTCGATCGGGCACAACTCCAATTACATGGAGCGGATCGAGGCGGTGAACTTCGCTCTCGACAATGACGACGGCGCGCGCACCCACTATTACGACAAGGCCGATCTGATACTAGTGGGCGTGTCGCGTTGTGGTAAGACGCCGACGTGCCTGTACATGGCGATGCAATTCGGCATTCGCGCGGCCAACTACCCGCTGACCGAAGACGACATGGAGCGCCTGACCCTGCCAACCGCCCTGCGCGCCCATCAGCACAAGCTGTTCGGCCTGACCATCGACCCGGATCGCCTCACCGCGATCCGCAACGAGCGCAAGCCCAACAGCCGTTATTCGAGCTACGCCCAGTGCGAATTCGAAGTGCGTGAAGTGGAAAACCTGTTCCGCCGCGAGAACATCCCGCACATCAACTCCACGCATTTTTCGGTGGAAGAGATTTCGGCGAAGATTCTCGTGGAGAAAGGCGTGGAGCGGCGCTTCAAATAACACCACTCCCCTCCTGTAGGAGCTGCCGCAGGCTGCGATCTTTTGCTCTTGCTGTTAACGATCAAAATCAAAAGATCGCAGCCTGCGGCAGCTCCTACAGGGGATGATGTTGTATCAGGGCATTTGCCAAAGCCTCGAAGCCGGACAGCAACAACCAATCATCTCCCACCGCATTGCACACACTCGCTCGAATGAACTGCGGCACCGCCGCATGCCCGACCGCAAAGGCCTCGGCGGTGGCCACCAGGTAGTTGTTTTCCTTCAGCTCCGCCGCAATCTGCGATGCGCGCCACAACTGCGGCACCTCAATCCAGAAGTGCGGGCTATGCGCATCCGCCTTGTAATTGAGCCCAGCCAACTCCGGTGCGACCAACGCCTTGCGCCGGCCGATTTCGCTGATCTGCTCATCCAGCAAACGCTCGGCCATGCCGTTGTCGATCCAGCGGCTCGCCAACTCCATCGCCAGCGGATTAGCCATCCAGCAGGTGCCGCGAATGGCCGCACTCAGGCGCCCGATCAGCGCTTGCGGTGCATGCAGATAACCGACCCGCAGACCGGCTGAAACCGCCTTGCTCAGACTGCCGATCAACACCGCGCGCTCGGCGGCGAAATGGCTCAACGGCAACGGTCGCTGGCGGGCCAGCACCGCATGCGCGTCGTCTTCGAAAACCAGCAGATTGTGTTGGCGACAGATGTCGGCAATCGCCTCGCGCCGTGGTACCGACATGACTGCCGCCGTCGGGTTCTGAATCGTCGGCGTGCAGTACAACGCCGAGACACGGTGCTGCCGACAGACGTCGTCCAGCGCTGCCGGCAGCAGCCCTTCGTCATCCATTGCGACACCGATGAGTTTGATCCCCAACTGGCGCGCGACGCTGATCAGGCCTGGATAGGTCAGATGCTCGGTAACCAACGTGTCGCCGGCCTTGAGCAGGCCCATCAAGGCGCACAGCAAGCCATGCTGGCCGCCATTGACGCACAACACCTGATCGGCGTGCGGCTGGAACGCGCCATGACTCAACCAGCGCGCCCCCGCCTGCCGATGCCGCAGCAAACCGCTTTCGACGGTGTAACCGGTCAACTGCTGCAAGCCGCGCGGATCACTGGCGAGGCTGTGCAGGGTCTGGCTCATGAATGCCGCTTCCTGCCCGGGGATCGGCTGATTGCGGCTCATGTCGAAACAGGCGCGCGGCTCATCGCTGACATTGCGAAAGCCCTTGTCCTGCGGCCGCTCCATCCCGCGCTCACGTACATAAGTGCCATCGCCGACCCGGGCCACCACCAGACCGACCCGCTCCAGTTCGCCATAGGCGCGACTGATGGTGCCGATGGTCACGCCCAGGCTATCGGCCAACAGCCGGTGCGGCGGCAATTTCGCTCCCGCCGCAATCACGCCTTCGGCGATGGCCTGCTGCACCGCATCCGCCAGGCGCTTGTACTTTACCCCCACCCCGTTGGCGAGGCCGTCGCGGAGGATTGACACCATGGCAATACTTACTTTGACAGTCATTGTCGCCCCGAATAGCGTGCTGAAAACAGGTTCAATCAGGGATAGCCCTTTTCAACTACCAGGTCAATGCGGAGCACCCAGCATGTCGACTGCCATCAGCGCACCGTTGAACGCCAGCAAACCGTGGCTCGCCGGATTGCTCACCAGCACGTTGTTTCTGATCGTCTGCCTGAGCTGGGGCACCACGTGGCTGGGGATCAGGATTGCCGTGGAAAGCGTGCCACCACTGACCGCCGCGGGCCTGCGCTTTCTGATCGCCTTTCCGCTGTTCCTGAGCTTCGCCGCACTGCGCAGGGAACCGCTGCTGTTCCCGCGACAGAGCCGCTGGTTTTTCGTGTTCGTCACGCTGTCGTACTTCAGCCTGCCGTACTACCTGCTCAACTACGGCGAGATGCACGTTTCGTCCGGTCTGACAGCGCTGCTGTTCAGTTGCATGCCGGTGTTTATCCTGATTTTTTCCGCGCTGTTTCTGCGCGAGAAAATCCTCCCCACACAGATGCTCGGTATCGCCATCGGTTTCGCCAGTCTGTTCATGATCATTCGCAGCCAGGGCCTGCATCTGGATCAGGCGGAATGGCTCGGCGTACTGGCGATTCTGTGCGCGGCGATCCTGCATGCGCTGTGTTACGTGGTGACTAAAAAGCACGGCAGCGCGATCAGCGTGATCACCTACAACACCCTGCCGATCGGCATCGCCGGGCTGATGTTATTTATTGTCGGCTTGAACGTGGAAGCACCGGTATTCAAGGACGTGACCGCGCGCTCATGGGGCGCTCTGCTGTACCTCGGACTGGTGGCGTCAGTGGGCGGCTTTATCGCGTATTTCATCCTGCTCAAACGCCTGAGCCCGGTGCTGTTGTCGTTCGTGTTCATTATCTTCCCGGTATTCGCCCTGCTCATCGGCGCCTGGTACGAAGGCACGCCGATCTCGCGGGACCTGATGCTGTACTCGGCAATCCTGCTCGCCGGTTTCGCGATCACCAAGCTACCGCTCAAACGCTGAAAGCCCACGACCCGACGTGAGCACAAGGGCTCACACACCACTCAACTTTGAACATCGGAGGTTCAAATGTCGGTACACACCATGGAAACCCTCAGCCTGTTTAACAGCGAACCCTACCGACGCGCCTTTGGTGCCCGAGTCATCGCAGTGGTCGATCAGGCCGTCGTGCTGGAACACACCCTTTTCTACCCAACCGGTGGCGGGCACCCGGGTGACACCGGGCATTTCAGTCTGGTGGATGGTACGCGGATCGAAGTCACCGGGACGGTGCGCGACCCCCTGCTGCCGTCGATCATCTGGCATCAGGTGCAGGAGTGCCCGCCGCAGTTGTGTACCGGCGCATTGGTCAACGCCAGTCTCGACTGGGAGCGGCGCTATCAGCACATGAAGATGCATACCTGCCTGCATCTGCTCGGTGCGCTGATCAATGCGCCAGTCACCGGGTGCAGCATCAGCGCCGACAAGGGCCGACTGGATTTCGATCTGCCGCAAATGACCCTCGACAAGGACAGCATCACCCGCGACCTCAACGCGCTGATCGAACAGGCCTGCACGGTCAATACCCTGTCGATGCCGGCCGCCGAGTACCCCGCCTTGCTGGAGAGGACGGGCAGCAAGACGGTCAAGCCGCCCGTCATTCAGGGTGACTTGCGCATGGTCGAGGTCAGCGGCGTCGACATCCAGCCCTGCGGCGGCACCCATGTGCACAACACCCGGGAAATCGGCCGGGTGTATTGCGAAAAAATCGAGAAGAAAAGCCGCAACAATCGCCGGGTAATCCTGCGTTTCGCGTAGGCGGACGGGCATTTACCGGATGAAAGTTTCTTCACTTAAAACAGACACTGTCTTTACGTCTTTGTAACATCTGGAAATATACAATCCGCGCAAGCAGCGCATCCGGTTCCCAAACCGGATACGCCAGCCCTCCTGGCCTGATGAATTCAGCGGGCCCGCAACATTCACCTCCCACTTGAACCTGAAGAACGAGCATCCGCTCACTCGGTGGGTCGTGCAGACAGAAGCTACGCTCAGACTGCCGCGCCCCCTTGGACACCGCTGGAATCACTGCGTATGAAGAAAGTGTTCCGTCACTACATCCCGGCCACGACCCGGCGCTTGCTGCCCAATCGCTGGGACCTGATCGCCATGCCGCTGGTGATCGGCTTCTTGCTGTTTTTCTCGATCACCGCCCGGGAAACCTGGGCGCCAATCGCCACCTTGCAGAGCGAGGTGATTTCCCTCGACCCGGGCAACCTGCCGGAATACGCCATGCGCACCACCCTGCGCATGCTCGCGGCGATGGTCGCGGCGCTGGTGTTCACCCTGCTTTACGGCACCCTGGCCGCGAAAAGCCGTCGCGCCGAAAAACTGCTGGTGCCGGTGCTGGACATCCTGCAATCGGTGCCGGTGCTGGGCTACATCTCGTTCACCGTGACCTTCTTTCTGCTGTTGTTTCCCGGCCGGGTACTCGGGGCGGAATTCGCCGCGATCTTTGCGATTTTCACCAGTCAGGCGTGGAACATGACGTTCAGCTTCTACCAGTCGCTGCGCATGCTGCCGCGGGATCTGGTGGAGGTGTCGACCAACCTGCAACTGTCCGGCTGGCAGAGTTTCTGGAAACTCGACGTGCCTTTCGCCATGCCCGGGCTGGTGTGGAACATGATGATGAGCATGTCCGGCGGCTGGTTCTTCGTGGTGGCGTCGGAAGCCATCACGGTGGGGGACCAGACCATCACCCTGCCGGGTATCGGCTCGTATCTGGCCATGGCCATCGCGCAGAAAGACCTGCACGCGGTGGGTTACGTGATTCTGACGATGATCGTGGTGATCCTGATCTACGACCAGTTCCTGTTCCGCCCGCTGGTGGCCTGGGCCGACAAGTTCCGCATGGAAAACACCGCCTCGCAGACCGCCGCGCCCGAATCCTGGGTACTGAACCTGATCCAGCGCACCCGCTTGATCCAGCGCCTGCTGCGCCCGTTCAGCCGCGCCATCAGCCGGCTGGGCAACATGCGCTTGAACCTGCCGCGCGCGGCGCGCCACACCCTCAGCGCGGACAACCCGAGCAGAGCGAAAATGATCGACTGGATCTGGGGCACATTGATCGCGCTGCTCACGGCTTATGCGCTTTATCACATCGTCCTGTATGTCGGCACAGAAGTGACGCTCGCCGAGGTCGGCCATGTATTGCTGCTGGGGTTCTTCACCTTGCTGCGAGTGGCCGGTCTGATTCTCATTGCTTCGCTGATCTGGGTGCCGCTGGGAGTGATGATCGGCCTGCGTCCGGCGCTGGCGGAAAAGATCCAGCCGCTGGCGCAGTTCCTCGCGGCATTTCCGGCGAACCTGCTGTTCCCGGTATTCGTCATCGTGATCCTGCGCTACCAGTTGAACCCGGACATCTGGCTCAGCCCGCTGATCGTGCTCGGCACGCAGTGGTACATCCTGTTCAACGTGATCGCCGGAGCCAGCGCCTTCCCCAATGACTACAAAGAGGCCGCCGCCAACTTCCGCATTCGCGGCTGGTTGTGGTGGCGCAAGGTCATGCTGCCGGGCATTTTCCCGTACTACGTGACCGGCGCCATTACCGCCTCGGGCGGTGCGTGGAACGCCAGCATCGTTTCCGAATTCGTCTCCTGGGGGCAGGACAAAGTCGTTGCCCACGGTCTCGGGGCCTATATCGCCCAGACCACCGCCGCCGGAGATTTTCCGAAAATCACCCTCGGCGTGGTGGTCATGGCGATCTTTGTCGTGGCCTTCAATCGTCTGGTCTGGCGACCGATGTACGCCGTGGCCGAAAACAAACTGCGCCTGAACTGATGGGACTCGCTGCGATGAATACCTATACCGGACAAACCGCCGCCAGCCCCGAAATCTACTCGCTCAGCGATGTGAACCGGGTGTTTGGCAAGGGCAAGGAAGAACTGCAAGTGCTCAGCGGGGTCGATCTGACCCTGCGCGAAGGCGAGATCGTCGGCATGCTCGGCCGCTCCGGCTCCGGCAAATCCACCTTGCTGCGGATCATTGCCGGCCTGATCGAACCGTCATCGGGCGATGTCCTGTACAACGGCCAGCCGCTGCACGGCCCGGCCGAAGGTGTGGCGATGGTGTTCCAGACCTTCGCCCTGTTCCCGTGGCTGACGGTGCTGGAAAACGTCGAGGCCGGCCTGCAAGCCTTGCAGGTCGAACGCAAGGCTGCGCGTAAACGGGCGCTGGCGGCGATCGACCTGATCGGCCTCGACGGTTTCGAAAACGCCTACCCGCGCGAGTTGTCCGGCGGCATGCGCCAGCGCGTGGGCTTCGCGCGTGCGCTGGTGGTCAACCCGACCCTGTTGCTGATGGACGAACCCTTTTCGGCACTGGACGTACTGACCGCCGAAACCCTGCGCACGGATCTGCTGGACCTGTGGAGCGGCAAGCAACTGCCGATCAAATCGATCCTGATCGTCACCCACAACATCGAAGAAGCGGTGCTGATGTGCGACCGCATTCTGGTGTTGTCGTCCAACCCGGGACGGGTGGTGGCGGAAATCAAAGTGCCGTTCGCCCATCCACGCAACCGCCTGGATCCGGCTTTCCGGCAGATGGTCGACGACATTTACGCGCAGATGACTGACCGGCGCAGCGCCGATGCCAGCGCCGGCAAACCCGAGCTGAAAATGAGCAGTCCGCTGCCTGAGGTCTCGACCAACCTGATGGCCGGTCTGATCGAAACCATCGCCGCCGAACCCTACAACGGCCACGCCGGCCTGCCCACCGTGGCCGAACGGCGTCTGCTGGAAGTCGATGACCTGTTCCCCGTGGCCGAGATGATCGAGCACCTCGGTTTCGCTGAACTCAAAGGCGCCGAGATCACCCTGACCGACGCCGGCAAACTGTTCGCCGACTACGGCACCCAGGAACGCAAAACCCTGTTTGCCGAGCACCTGATTCGCCACGTGCCGCTGGCCGCGCGCATCCGTCAGGTACTGCTGGAGCGCAATGGTCACCGCGCGCCACGGGTGCGTTTCGAGCAGGAACTGCAGGACTCGCTGACCGAAGCATTCGTCGAGAGAACCCTGGAAGTGGTGATCGCCTGGGGTCGTTATGCGGAGATTTTCTCCTACGACGACCACACCGAAACCTTCAGCCTGGAGGATGTCGAGGGCAGCCTGTAGCCCGCGACACCTCTGGCGTTGGCCTAGATCACGAACAGGTCGACGAAGCGATTGACCGGCGTGGCTTCGAGCGCTTGCTGATCCTTGCACAGGGTGAAGATCTCGTTGCTGCGCTGGCCGGTGAAACGCGTCGCCAGGTTGGCCTTGAACTTGTCCTCCAGCAACGGGATGCCATCGGCGCGGCGGCGACGGTGGCCGATCGGGTATTCCACCACCACGTTCTCGGTGCTCGATCCGTCCTTGAAAAACACCTGCACCGCGTTGGCAATCGAGCGCTTGTCGGCCTCCAGATACTCGCGGGTAAAACGCGGGTCTTCGACGATGACCATTTTCTCGCGCAGCACATCGATGATCGGGTGCGCGGCGTGGAAATCATCCTCGTACTGCTCGGCCAGCAGATTGCCGAATGCCAGCGGCACGGCGGTCATGTACTGGAGGCAGTGGTCGCGATCCGCCGCGTTGGCCAGCGGCCCGACCTTGGAGATGATGCGAATCGCCGACTCATGGGTGGTGATGACGATGCGGTCGATTTCATGCAAGCGGTTGCGCACCAACGGATGCAAGGTCACCGCTGCTTCGCAGGCCGTTTGCGCATGGAATTCGGCGGGGAAGCTGATCTTGAACAGCACGTTTTCCATCACGTAACTGCCGTAGGGCCGCGAGAAACTGAAGGCACGTTTGCCTTCGGGCTTGAGCGCCAGATCGTTATTGGTATGGCTGAACGATACGTCGTAGAAGCCCCACTGCCTGGCCGTCAACACCCCGGGAATACCCATCTCGCCACGCAGGGCAATGTCGGCCAGACGCACTCCGCGGCTGGTCGCATCACCCGCCGCCCAGGATTTACGCGATCCGGCGTTCGGCGCATGGCGATAGGTGCGCAGCGCCTGACCATCGGCGAAGGCATGGGACAACGCCGACAGCAGTTGCTCGCGATTGGCCCCCCTCAGTTTGGCGGTGACGGCGGTCGAAGCGACTTTCACCAGCAGCACGTGGTCTAGGCCGACGCGGTTGAACGAGTTTTCCAGAGCGATCACGCCTTGAATTTCGTGGGCCATGATCATCGCTTCAAGTACATCGCGAATCGTCAGCGGCTTCTCACCATTGGCAACGCGCTTTTGCGACAGGTGATCGGCCACCGCGAGAATTCCGCCGAGGTTGTCCGACGGATGCCCCCACTCGGCGGCGAGCCAGGTGTCGTTGTAGTCGAGCCAGCGCACAATGCAGCCGATGTCCCACGCGGCTTTCACCGGGTCGAGGCGATAGGAAGTGCCCGGCACCCGCGCCCCGAACGGCACGACGGTGCCCTCGACGATGGGGCCAAGGTGCTTGGTGCATTCGGGAAAACGCAACGCCAGCAGGCCACAGCCGAGGGTATCCATCAGGCAGTTGCGGGCGGTGTCGAGGGCTTCGGCAGATTCGACGTTGAAGGTGAGGACGTAATCGGCGATGTCCTGCAGGACACGGTCGTAGTCGGGGCGGTTGTTCTGGTCGACGTTGGCGCTCATTGCGGTTCTCCTGGTGGGGAATGATGAGTGGGGTGGTCTTCCTCAGGGGCTGGTTGGTTTTTTGTTCAGAGCAGATCGTGGTGTCTGCTTTGTGATGTTTCGTCAGTGGATTGTTTCCCTCACCCTAGCCCTCTCCCGGAGGGAGAGGGAACCGACCGGGTGATATTCAACACATACATCGACCTGAAAGCTCTTCCGTGAATCCATAATCGCCAAGATGCTTCAGGTCGCAGGACATCCAATTACAACTCGGTCTGCTCCCTCTCCCTCCGGGAGAGGCTAGGGT
>NZ_JAFLXF010000030.1:0-71968 GCF_019891575.1 Pseudomonas sp. MIS38 | reverse complement strand
GGGGACGCCAATGCGGGAATAGCTCAGTTGGTAGAGCACGACCTTGCCAAGGTCGGGGTCGCGAGTTCGAGTCTCGTTTCCCGCTCCAATTTTAAACAGCACTGCTTTTGGGCGGGGCTGAGTGAAACCAGAACCAAGTCTTCGGATGCGGGTCTGGACACCGAAACACACACCATGTGTTCCGGGTAGCGTGTCCCCTTCGTCTAGTGGCCTAGGACACCGCCCTTTCACGGCGGTAACAGGGGTTCGAGTCCCCTAGGGGACGCCATTTGCGGGAATAGCTCAGTTGGTAGAGCACGACCTTGCCAAGGTCGGGGTCGCGAGTTCGAGTCTCGTTTCCCGCTCCAAATTCTAAAAGCGCCGCTCAGTGAGCGGCGTTTTTATTAGTGAAAGTTGTAGCCTGTCCCCTTCGTCTAGTGGCCTAGGACACCGCCCTTTCACGGCGGTAACAGGGGTTCGAGTCCCCTAGGGGACGCCAATGCGGGAATAGCTCAGTTGGTAGAGCACGACCTTGCCAAGGTCGGGGTCGCGAGTTCGAGTCTCGTTTCCCGCTCCAATTATTGTTCTACAGGTTTCTATTGAAGTCTGCAGAAACTGAAAAAAGAGGCTTCGGCCTCTTTTTTTGTTCCAGTAAGTTCCACTCGAAAACACTATCAGCCACGTTTTATTAGTACATTTTTTAGTACATTAATCCGGCGCTTGGTAGATCACTTTTTCGTGGGACTCGCCTCTCTGGAAACCGTACAAATCTCCTCTATTCAAACGAGACGGAGATTGTACGATGGCTCTCACCGATACGGCAGTCCGGCACGCCAAATCCCGTGCCAAGGACTACACCCTCCCTGGCTACAACGGCCTCGCCCTTTTCGTGAATACGAAAGGCGCCAAGTGCTGGCACTTCCGCTTTTCCTGGGCGGATAAGCAGCCCCGTATTTCTCTTGGTACCTATCCTGAAATTAGCTTACGAGATGCTCGTGCTCTACGTGATATTGCCAGGGCCCTGGTCGCCAAGGGCATCGATCCGCGGGCTCATCGGCGGCAGGTGTGTAATGCCAGGTGCATGACCACGGGGAGCACCTCAGAAACATTCTTTCAACGTTGACGTATTCAGTGCGTCGCGTCTGAGGATGCGCTGGAGGTGGTGCGCAGATTGAAGGTCGTGGTGCGTTGCCGGCGACGGAGATTTGCCGAACCTGGTCAAACCAGCTTTCCGGTACGCCATCGTCGAGGGAGGGCTTGAGACCAATCCGGCCGCCGAGCTCGATAGTGTGGCAGTGCTTCGCCGAATCGGGCGACAGCGCTGGGCGCTCAGATTGAGACGTAGAGGGATGTGCCTCAGCCTCGCTGTTCATGGCCACTTAAGCCTTTGGGCCAGGCCAGTGATCAGTCATTAGGCAAGTGCAACTGCACTTCCATGGCGTCATGAAGGAGTCTGACGACCTCGATCACGTCGTCGTTTGCCACACGATAGAACACGATATGGCGTGGGCTTTTGACCGTTCCATGGGTTTGTTTGGCCTGCTGGCGTGAATAGATGAGGTGATAGCTGCGAAGGCCCGGTGCAAGCTCCTCGCGTTCGTGGCTGCCAATGCGATAAGGCGTGCCGGCAATAGCTTGCAGCGCCGCGAGGATCAGCGCCTGATACCGCTGGCGTGCTTGATCGCCGAACTGCGTCTGGGAGAGCCTGAGGATGTCGACAATGTCGGCGCGCGCCGCGTTGGAAATCCGATACTGCGGCATGCTCAGTGTTTCTCGCGCGCGGGGAGGGTTGCCTCCAGGCTCAAGCCCTCGAGGTAGTGCTCCAGATCGCCTTCGTTCAACTGAGTAAAGCGCCCGTGCTCAAGATCCATGATGCCGATCAAGGTCGCCTGACGCAGGGCCTCAATTTTGGCGGTGTCTTCGGCGATGCGCTGCTCTAATAGACGTAAACCTTCTCGCATCACTTCGCTGGCATTTTGATAACGACCGGACTGGACCAGGTCATGGATAACCTGTTCCTGGTGAGGGGTGAGCACAACGTTTCGCGTCGCCATAGATAGCTCCAGCTTTGGGCAAACAGGTTCTTTCAATCATTGGCATATTATGCCATTTTACCCGCGAACACATAGTTTGGGATTTGTATCTGACGAACTGGGTCGCACGGGTTCATCCGCCGCGCCGAACAGCGCGTGCATGCGTGCGCACAAAGTCCAAAAAGGGTGTTGTGTATCTTCCATGGGTAAGCGCTTTGAGAGAGGTGGTCGTCGAGTTCGGCTTTGGCTAGATCATCCTAACTAAAGCGTTATGACAATCTAGATCGATCCTATCCGGGGGTAACAGCACAGTTTAACTCGAAGGCTTATAACCAGCAGCCGCTTATGCCTCCTCCTTCTTATGCTGTTCCCACTCCCATAAATACTCTTCATCTCGGTCACTAGAATAGTCGGGTGCAACTTCGCCGAAATCAAGGAGCTCTAGTTCGCCAATCACCTCTATTTCTTCATGGGTGACGCTTCTTTCGTGGTCAGCCCAATCACCCCCAAAATAGATCAGTACGTCGGTTTCGTATGTGGTTTCAATCGAGGCCTCTACTCCGCCCAAGCTAACGTAGTCCTTATCTATAGAGTCGTATTGGGAGAAGTTGAATGATGCAGTTGCGTGCACTGTGACAAGGGCTTTTATTCCTATCACGGCGGAATTGTCTTCGATAGAAACGATATTGACTAAAAGCTCGTCCGTGTCAGAAGCCAGCGCTAGCTGATGGTCAACATATTCGAGCTGGAGATCGTCGTACTCATAATGGTGGAATGAGCTGGCTTGTATTTCGGGCTCCATATTTGCGGTAGCGTTGGATAATGCAGTCATTATTTTTTCATATAATGGCCCGCTGTTCTCCAGGGCACCGTCTTTTCGTAACCGCTCAATGACCTTGGTGATTTTTGTATGAGGCTGGAACAGGGAAAGGGCATGTGGTAATTCGCTGACTACGTGAAGCCACTGAGAATCTTTAGCATAGGCATGCCACCCTTTATCTTTGCTGACTACGACCATGACCTTGTCGTTTTCGCTAGCCCAGCACTCCAGAGACAGTAAAGCTATTGCATCAGGAAATTCGCTTTTTTTCTCGGCCTTATTCTCGAACGGAGGTAGGGTGTCGAAGTATAGATCCATTAACTCATTGACATTAACTTTAGAGGCCGAAATGACTTGTCCATTGACCTTTGAGTAGAAGCTCTGAAACCGCTCGGTGGCCATCTGAGATGCGACGGTTGTAGAATTAAGCTTTTCGGATAAATGATCCGATGTAGTTGCGCTGGGAATGTATTTAGATAAGGCCTTGAGGCTGCTTCGTGCGGATTTTAAATGCTGATCAATTTCTGCAGTTAAATGCTTAAGCCCCTCCCGATGAACGACGTCAGGTTGGATAATGGGGATGATGCTTCCGTCGAATTGTTCGAGTTGCTTTAGTATACCTCCGTCGAAATTGTATCGCTGGCCTCTTAAGATGTTGCTGTCTATGGAAAGTGCAGCGAAATCTAAGGTGGGTTCGAAGTCATCCATATACACATCCTTGAGTGAAATTTAGTTGCCCCTAAGCCGAATAGGCTAGGCCACATGCAATCGGTCAGCTACTTCTTGTCTCGCCAGTCTTTAGTGTAAAGAAGATCATTGTGGCTGAGTTTTATTGCTGTGTGCTTGAGCAAAATCCCCGCGGTGTCTTTTCCGAATTTTGAAGCTTCGTCGAACGCAAGGAAGATCTGTTTTTTCTTCACTGCTGCCAAAATTCGCAAAATGTACTTGGTCGCTGCAACTTCAATGTTCTTGTATATAACCGAGTCATGAATAAGAAACGGCAGTGAAGTCAGTGAGAGCAACGCGAGATCAAAGCCGATCAGTCCTGCGAACGATTTACCAGTGCCTGTGTCTTCGGGCGAGGTAAAACTGTACGAAGCAGAGGTATGTAGTCTCAGTTGTGAGGGGTTTCGATTTTGCCCATATACAACTCGATTAAATTTAATTAGCTTTTCATTGGTTGCTGATTCGATGTCAATAAATATGCGTGTAAATATGTTCTCAAGTCGCTCCTTGGAAAGGCGAGCGCCTTCTTGAAGTCCTATTTTTTGGTCGTAAAATTTATTTTCCTCGATGGCCTTGTCCGTAAGTTCTTTGAGTTCAAATACGCGAGAAAACAGGTCGCTAGGGGTTCCTTTGGCAGCGAGGGCATCACGGACTTGCTTGTCTAACTGGCCTATTTCACCCGATAGCTCACGTTCCTGCCCTTGTAGTACGGTGAGCTCTGCTTTCAACTCTTTCTTAACAATGGAAGAGATTTTCTGATGGAAGGCCTCCACCTGTTCAAGCCTAGAGATGTCTGCGCTTGGGAAAAACTCTACAACCAGTGCAATATTTGCAGCAGCTCTTGGGTTTACGCCGGAGATGTCCTTGCTCAACCTCTCAGTTCTGACCTGGAGGAGGATTTTCTGCTGGCTTAAATCATTCTTGCTCTGCTGCAAGCTACGGATATTCTCGTCAAATAGAGCCTCGTAGGCAGAGAGAGCCCCGGAAAAGCTATGCTTCATGTCGTCAATTACTTTGGCGTTATCAGAAATGAGGTTCTCATTCAGCTTATATTGCGACTTTTTGATGTTGGGGATGATCTCTGCTGCCATGGACTTCGTCATCAGATTTTTTCTGCTGACAAAAGATTCTAGAATGGCCCTTTCTTCGGCGATATCACTTGTGCGCCCGAAGATATCAATTAGACGACTGATCGATGTTCCTTGGGATTCTTTTGGTGACCCTGAGAACGGATGCTCGGGATCAAGCTCTCCCTTGTTCCAGATTCTGCTGAAGGCGCTGACAATTGAACGGAAAGGGCTTTCCTGCACGAGCATCCCGTAATAGCACTTCAAAACATCCTTGTAATCTTCGAGTGAAATGGTGTCGCTGACTTGATATTGGTTATCGCAAATGTCTACTACGTCGGGCTCAGCGGTGGAGCGACAAATGTAAAGCGGTTTCTTATCGAATTGGAATTCGATAAGGTAACTGTGATGACCTAGGGACTGAATCACACCGGTCTTATCGTTTAAAAGGCTCTTACCGCCCATTGCGAAGTCGACCACCATCAGGGCAGATGATTTTCCGATGGAGTTTTTCGCATCGTCATCACCGAGAATAATATTCAGCCCTTCGTGGAAGATGATTTCCTTATGATTGAATAATTCGCACTTGATCCTTTTAAGCATATTCAATCACTCCGTCGTCCTGTACATTTAAATATCCCAAGAAAAATAAAATATCCAGCGCGGATAGAAATTCTGATGCGTCTTGAAAGTCTTTTTTTGTCTTGGCTAGCAACTGAGCGACATTTTCTCCCTGCTGGCCCTTAGCCAAAATAGTGCGCATCTTGAAAATGGTTGATTCTTCGAGTTTAGTGAATTTACTCGGAACTAACATCGAAGACCTCGCAGTTTTGCACGAAAAATGAGGTCAGGATCTTGGCGGCATCAACTGACTTGCCAGTCCTTTTGCTCATCCATTGAGTGATGTAAGTGAATACCAAGTCTTTGTTGTCTGGGATTATTCGTTGCATTTCCAGGTAGTACGTATTGATCTGGTTCTGCAGAACCCTCACCGTTAGCTGGTCGCGTTGTTCTAAGATTTTTATTTCGTCTCGTATCGTTACATAGTAGTCAAGTACATCTCTTTTGACGTTGCGTTTCAGTAGAGGGCTCGCATGGGTTTTCAGCTTGTCCTTAATGGTCGCTATATCCAGTTCTACTTCGGTTACTTCTGTGTCTTCAGGCGTTAGCTCAATGATCGTTTGCAACAGTTCTTTGATTTCTTCCTTTAGATGACACTCGGCTGTGACGAGCTTTGCTCGCGCCTCCTGTAGATAGCCTTTCTTGATTTCTTGGATGTTGAGGTACTCTTCGATTTTGAAGTCTTTGTCGTATTTTCTATGACAACTCGGACACAGGCACATCACATTTTCGAGAGCATTGCTATCCGCGGGGGCCGCATATCCTACGAGGGCTTTAGCTTGCAAGGGTGTGGGATTGAGCGGGTAAATGTGAGCAATCTCATACCCTTTCTCGGGATGTTTTGATGTTGCTTTCTTGAAGATGATAGGTAACGTGCAGAGTGGACAGGCCCCACCAGTCTCTCCATAGAGAATGCTCTGCTCGTTTGGAGTGTAGTCCACTCTTTTCTTTGCCATGTTTTTCCTAGAGTCGTCCTTTCTGATACTCAATGCTGGCGCGGTGCATACGCCAGTGATTTCAAATATGTCGATTGGTAGCGAGTGCAGGGCTTGGGGAAGGGTGGTCGCTGGGGAAGACAAGCTTGCTTTGTTTTTGTATATCTGAAGACCACGCATTCCTTGCTTATTATCTGGCATCCAAGACTCCCATAGCGTGCTGATCAATGCGGAGGATCATACCATTGGGCCACTACTGCTGAAACGGACCGCTTATGCGGATATGCCTTGGGCGATTCAGAGCGCCTAAGCCCCAAGCACCGCATTAGCTAGGTATTCTGGTTCCCACTCCTTAAATTGCGCCAGACAAGGCAATACGCCATCATTGCCGATTTCGGCGGTCTGCTGTTCGTACGCAGGCCAGATTGTTCAGGGAGCAAGGCATGTTCAGGCGACTCATGGAATTGAGGAAGCGATTGCGGTTTGATTCCGCTACTGCGGGTGCTTTCAAAGATGAAGCCCAAGATTCGAGTGATAGTGAACAGCGCAGGGAGGCCGTCGCTCAGTTACCGCCTGATGTACTCGGTTACTGGCATAAAGCGCTGATCGAGGACGATCTGCTCGGATTGCAGTCAACCGATGTTCGCATCCCTCTGAAGAGCTACGCCAGTCTGGCGTGGCCGACTTTCAATCTCGGTTTCGGGACGCGGCCAGCACTGGCGTTGGCGGTCATCACCGAGCGTGCCGCTGAGGCTCAGCGCAGGCGCGAGGCAGAAGTGCTTGAGGAGCTCGAGCAGGACCCAGAGGGCGCAAGTGAGTCAGACGACCAGAGCGAAGAGCCGCGGATTCCCATGGCGCTGGTGTTCCATCACACAACATCTGCTGATGAGGTTCAGGTCACCTGGCCTGATCCGGGTAAAAAACCTGCGCACGGAGAGAAAAAGCCGCGTCTCAAACCCGCCAGATTGAACATAGCGTTCTGGTTCCCCTTCGAACTGAACGACAGGAACGAGATATGCCTTCCCCGTGATCTCAACGACTGCCGACCGCGGGTGGTCAGGCAATGGCTTGAGCCGCAGCCACTGATCACTTTCAACGACTTGCCCCCTGCCATCGGTCACTTCGATTGTTACCGGGAGGAGTTGAAGTCGTTTATCGCGACCCTGAATCAAAGTCCAGACTTGAGGACCTACGTCGACGCTTGTTTCGCCCTGTTCAATCGCGTTCAAGCCGACGGAGCAGAGACCGGTCTGACGACGATCTCCGGTCAATGGATTGCGGTGCCACGGCAGCCGGGCTATGCGACTCGGGCGCTATCGAACGTGTATAAGTCCATTCCCAGGGCGCATTCGATCGGGGCGCTTGGACAACTCATAAGTGCCGGGCGCTATCGTTCAGCCGTTCAGGTGAGCGCCTTGAGCCCGGCGGAAATTGCTGTCCGGCACGTGGCAATGGTCGACAAGGCGGCAAGTCTCGACACGCCGGACGCCAAGCGTTGTGCCGACCCCTTGAACGATTCGCAACGCCGTGCATTGCAGTCCCTTGGACGACTGGGGAGCGAAATCGGAGTTGTCGCCGTAAGCGGGCCGCCGGGTACCGGTAAGACGGCGATGTTGCGAGCGATGATTGCCAACCAGTGGGTGTTGGCTGCTTACGACAATGACGAGCATTGCCCGGTGACCTTTGTCTGTGGGGCTACCAACCAGAGCGTCGAGAACGTTATGGGCACCTTTGACGGGGCCGTGGGCAGCAGGCACCCATTGGCGCGACGTTGGTTGAATCCTATCGGCAAGAAGCTCCTGGGGTTCACGGCAAGTGCACCTTCGAAGGCCAAAAGTACGTCGCATCGGAAGAAATTCACCACGCTGGAAATCAGGCAAAAGCGCTTGCGTACCTTGGGCGTCGGTTCTTCCAGCCTCAAGCAGCCGTATGAGGACTGTGCCGCGGCGGCATTTGCGCTGGCGGGGTATTTCGAAGATGCCTTCACTAAACTTCAGCCCCTGTTCGGCTCGCTGTTCAGCGTTGAGCAAAAGCACCAGGTCAGTGACGCCACACGCCATATCCGTCTTGTGCAGAAGGCGGCATCGGCAGTGCCGTCGCAATCCCGGGAAGCGCTCTGCAAACACTTGATGACGCTTGCCGACGTGTTGCGCAGCGGCTTGTGTTCCGCAATTGATCGCCAGACCGATATCGAATTTCTGACCGGCCCGAATGAACTTGCTGCCCGTTTTCCTAGCGAAGCCTGGTCCTCCCCTAGGGCCGAGAAAATACTTACGGAGTTGCATGCCGCGTCCGGCCCCGAGCATCTTCGGGCGCAGCAGCAGAAATTGCTGGACGTGGTCTGGCGGCCGATCATTTTCCAGTTGGCAGCACGCTATTGGGAAACTCGCTGGCTGGTCAGCGTCATCGCAGAACCCCAGCCTGGCAGTCGAAAGGCTGCGCTAAGACGTGCAGCAATGTTGTTCCCGTGTATCGTCGCCACCCTGCACAGTGCGCCGCGCTTGTTGGCTGAAGCACGGCAGCCGCTTTTTGCCTTTCTTGATCTGCTGATCATCGACGAAGCCGGGCAGGCCGCGCCGGAGCTGGGTGTGCCGGTGCTGAGCCTGGCCAGAAAAGCGGTGGTCGTTGGTGACATGAAACAACTATCGCCAGTGTCCTCGGTAACGCCGGAGGTGGATGCCCGGCAGGTGCTGGATCGCTGGTCTGATCCGGCTTGCCTGGGTGATCTGCAGCGGCGTGGTGCTGATTCCGCGGACGGTTCAATCATGAAACTGGCGGCTACCGGGGCCTCCTTTGCCGAGGCGATGCCAGATGGTCGGCTACGGGACGGGCTGTTGTTGCGAGAGCATTACCGGTGCGCCGAATCGATCATTAATGTCTGTATCGATCTGCTGTACCACGACCACGATCGTGATGCTGAGGGGAGATTGCTTGAGCGGGAGTTGGTGCCAAAAATCCCCGACCCGCAGCCAGGCCTGTTTGCGGACGCCGAACTGCCTATGCTTGATAACACCTCGGAAAAGCTGTTGCGAAAGCGCATGAAAGATTCTTTCCCGCTGCCGCCGCTTGGGTTCTATCAGACCGGAGGGCCGAACGACGAACCCAGCAAGGGCGACTCCTGGTCGAACCCCGGCGAGGCGAAGGCGATCGTGCACTGGCTCAAGCACAACGGACCACGCTTGGCGAAGTGGGTGGCGCGGGCCGAAGGCAACCCAGATCAGCCGGTTGCGCTGGAGAAACTTGTCGCGATCGTGACGCCGTTTCGTGGTCAGGTCGAGGCCATCAGAAATTTGGTGCGCGAGGAGATCGATCCTGACGACGACAACCTGAGCGGGCGCTTGACCATCGGTACCGTCCATACGCTGCAAGGGGCTGAAAAGCCAGTGGTGTTATTCAGTGCCGTGAACAGGGAAAGCCGCGCCAGCCGTCGAACCGAGAGCAATCACCGCGAGCGGGTGTTCATCGACCGTGACGATGGTCGTTTGCTCAATGTAGCGATCAGCCGGGCGCAGAAGAGTTTCATTCTGTTCGGCCACTCTGACCTGTTTTTTTCCCAGCAGGCCATGGATCCGGCCAACGATCTGCCTTCCGCCATCGTCGGGAGGTGCCTTGCAGGCGTCCGAGAGTCGGAACATGAGCGGATGACCGGCGCACCACGTGTGCCGGCCTGCAAGTTGGGACCCTCAACCCTGATGGTCGTCGAGTCCGTTCACAAGGCGAAAATCATTCAGGATCTGGTGCCTGCTGGAACCCAGGTGTTTGGCTGCGGAGGTCATATTCGCGACCTGCCCGGTGCCGGGGCGATTCGCTGGCGGGACGGGCTCAAGCCTCGTTGGCAACTGAGCGAACGCGAAGGCAATGACCTGGCGACGGCCCTGAGGAACACTGGCAGCCGTTTATTGCAATGCAACGAACTCGTGCTTGGCACCGACGATGACGCCCAGGGCGAGGCCATTGCCTGGCACATGATTCAAGTGCTCAAGGACGCTCCGTGGTTCATGCATGTCCGACAGGTGCGCCGCGTACGTTTCCATTCGATGACCGAGTCGGAAATGGAGCGGGCATTCGAGGAGGGCAAGCTGGTTCAGGTCGAGGGCACCACGCCAGAGCAACGTGCTGCCAGCATGTGTCGCGCCTTGAACATGGGGTTGGCGTATGGCGCCATTGCCCTGCGGGTGTTGGATAACCTTATCGGTTCGGTCTATCTGCGCCATGGCATCCCCGGTGGTGGGCGGGTCAAAGGCCCATTATTGAGAGCCTTGGCGGGCCATGGTGATTCCGAGGGATTGCCCGGCAAACGATTTGGCATCGCTATAACGCTGCTGGTGAACGGTACCGCAGTGCCCGCCCGTTTAATGGTGCTTCGCGGAGCCGAAGGCTGGCGAGCGTGGGGGAGTGATCGGATAGAGGATGCACCAGTTTTGTCTGCCATGTTGGCGGACGCAGTTGTTTCACCGACGCCATGCCTGATTGAACGCGAAACCTGCCTGTTGCCACCCGCTGAAAGCCTTGGTACCAACCTGGTGTTGCAGGAAGCGTTCCGGCGTTTTGGCTGGTTGCCGTCCAGCACCATGAGCGCGTTGCAGAAGCTGTATGAGTTGCGTTCAGGCGCGGATGATCCCGAGCCACAATTGAACGGCAATGCTTGGGCAACATTGGATGGTCAGGGGCGCTTGTTCCTGACGGAGTCCGGGCGAACCCAGGCCGGGAAACTGCTGAAGAATTCCTGGTTGGAGCAAATCAGCGCCAATGAGTTGCTGATGGCGTTCGATGAGGCACTGACACGTCTTTCCTGGCGTGCCGATGCCCGGGAGGAGGACTACCTCGAGTTTCTGCACACCTGGGCGGCGAAGTTCGACGACCAATGCCCGGCACAGGATTGCTCGACGCCTATTGCTGGCCCCTGTGCGGAAACTGTCGATGCGCAGGGTTCTGTCGTAGCGCTGTTCTCTAACCAGCCCGTTGTTGACTTGAATACTTGGGAGTCACGCAGCGTTGCGCAGCCTCTGGACGAAAGTGAGTGCTCCGAGCCTATGACACCACCTCCGGCTGATGCGTCGGACACCGTAGACGGTGGACGTTGCGGAGCGCACGGGGCACTGGTTCCGCTGGATATCGCCGTCGAAGCCGACAGTTCGAAGATGGCCGCATTCTCCCCACGGCAGCGGCAACTCTACGAGATGATGTCGAAGCTGATGCTGGCCTCGTCATTACGAGATGGCGAGATGCACGTCGTGCGCCGGATCTATCCGCTGACGTGGCCTGGCAAGCCAGCGACCCGCCCGGTTGAGATCGGAGTGGAAGTGATCACGGGACGGCAGGGCGTCTATGGCGGTTGGTTTTGCATCGATCCCGATGGCTTGGGTCGACACACGGGTTCCTGGGCTCAACCGGAGGTGGAGGCGTTGCTCAGCGCCGACGAGCCATCGACCTTGCAAGTCGCAGCCCAAGACAATGCGATACGTACCCGTTCCCTGCTGGAGCCGACAGTCGACCAATTGTTGGCCTGGATGCAGGCGCGTGGACATGGCAGACCATCGACGTTTGGCAAGCATATTGACGACCTGATGCGTGGAAGCGCGCCGGCCGTGACAGGAGAGGGCATTGCAGGTGAATGATGGGTTCGACGCCATGGGCCTGATGCGCCGGGCTTATGAGGCGGCATTGCGTGATCCCGGCGACCAGAGCGCTCAGGCCGTATTCGCCGCCGCGCATCAGGCCCATCAGAACACCTTCGTCGAGTCATTTGACGTCGGTGGCATTTCCTATCCGCGTACCGATGGCCACAAGCTGAGTGAGCGCGAAGCGCGAGGGGTTATTTCGAAAATCCTGTCCGACCCCGCCTATTCGGTGTCGGATCTGCGGCCCAGTGTCATTGAGGCCGCGTACCCGCTCCAGAACGATGTTCTGCGCGATGAAATCGAGGCAACAGTCAGGTTGGCCAACAAGATCAATCGGCTGGACTGGCGCACCGATACGCTGGACGCCAACAGCAAGAAGGCGGTTCGCGAACTGTTGCGCATGCCAACCCTGGCCGGTGGCTACAAGATCATCTCCCAGACCAAGTCCGCAGCGAACGCAAACGTTTTGAACATCTATCGTGGATTCGATGCTGATCATCTGATCCCCGACAAGGTACTGCGTGGATCGCTGCTCAGGGGCCAGTCCTTCAGCCTCAATCACAGCTTTGCCACCTTCATGCAGGACTCGCAGAACAGTGGGTCGCAGCACAAGTTTGTCACCGATGCGCAGAAGCAAACCCGCAAACTGATGCGTGGAGATCCGAAACAACCTGCCAGGAACCCAACGACAGGCGAGTACCTGCAGCATGTTCTTGAATGGATGACCCATGTCTACACGACGGCTGAGCTGGGCGTCGATGTGGCGGTCATGAACAGTGGTCTGGCCAACGGAAGCGAGTTCAAACGCTTCAACGTCAAAGGCTTTGCCCTGGCGCAAGCGGGTTTCATGACCTGGACGGAACGCAAGGGTGTCGGTCGTGCGGTGGCCGTGGCGCTACTGATTGAAGCCTGCGAGTTTTATACTGACGCGGGTTGGACGATGGACAGGGAATTGCCCTTGTTTCACGACATCCCACCGACGGTCAATCAACAACCGGTACCTGCGACATGAGCCACGATATGAGCGAATCAGTAGTTGCCCACTCCGGTAGACGCTATCAGTTGGCCGACCTGACAATAGCCGGCGGACGCCCCTGGTTTGCTGTTCACGTGCAGGACGATGATGGACATACATCTTCCTGGATCATCAGTGGCGAAATGAACGGTGACAGGTTCCATTTTCAGCCCGAGACGTGGGTGCCTGATGCCATTCAGGCGATCGTCGGTGACAGCGATGGACAGATATGGGCAATCACTAGCGAAGACGAATTGGTCACCAACACTAACCTTGATTACCTCAATGGATGGCAGAAGGTTGCGTCCCATCCGCAACTTGAGGCGCGCGCGAGCTGGTTTTCACGGCGAGTATGTTACTTGACGCCAGATGGCGAAAAAGCTGAACTCGCCGGTTGCCTGAGTTGGGTCAGCGGTAGCTTGCTGATCGGTACATTCGAGCGTCGCCTGTACCGCTGGAAGTCGGGCGACGTCGCACTGCTTGAACATGACGATCATGTCGCGGGTACGATGGGTGGGATCAACAATATTGTGGTGACGGCTCAGGCGGTGTTCGCACTGGGCTATGCAGGCCTTATCCTGCGTCGGATAGCCGAAGGGGTATGGCAACGTATGCCGGGCCCATGGCCCGAAGAGGCAAGTGCGTTCGTCAATCTGATTGCCGGTGTCGAAGGTCCGCAGGGGGAACTATGGGCAGTGGCTGCCGGTGGCTCCGTGGTCTCGGTTGCAGGTGAGGTGATCAGGACTGTCGCTCAGGTTCCCGCAGAGCCATTGGGTATTACACGGTTTCAGCGGCAGTGGTTCGTGTCTACACTCGATGGTTGCTACGAACTGCCTAGCGACGGTGATACGGTTCTGATCAAACGCAATATTCTGATGGGCAAGGCAATTGATGCCGGGGCTTGCTTGATTGCGTTTGATGCCGAGCCTCAATTTTCCGATAGCGCAGAGATACATGTTTGGTTGCGCACCAGAAGCCGCGACAGCTGGTTCCGTCAAATTGTATGTCGCCCCTGATGCCCGCATTTGTGTTACGGGGCTTCGGGAACCACCCACAACGCACTCGATTTATCGCCATCATTCAGTCGCTCCGCGATGGCCTTGTCCATGGCCTCACGGAACGCCTGCAGGGCAGGGCGAGGCGGCGATTGCGGCTCGGCATCGAGCTCATCCAGTGTACGCAGCCAGCCGGTTAGCTGGGGATAGCTTCGCCTGAGATTCTGCTTGCCGACCACTTTGCTCAACAACTCTGCACACAAGTGTCGGCCCTGAGGCGTGAGCCCGTGATAGGTGACGAATTCCTGTCGGTTGGTTTCCATGCGCAGGTAGCGGATGTGTTCGTCATAAGGGTGATAGCGGGGATGAAAGAAACCCATGACCGTGGGTGAGGGATAGTCAAGATGCGGTCCGGCGAACTGGCCCCAATCATCGTCGGTCTTCAACGCATTGCAGTCATTGCACGCAATCGCCAGGTTGCGTACGCGCAGGGCAAATTGTGGGTAGAACCTGCGCGGCAGCACATGCTCTATCGGGCTGGCATGTGCATTGTTGAGCAGCCAACGCTTGCAGTAACAGCAGCGTGGCTCTTGGCGAGCCTTGAGTCTTTTGCGCAGCAAGGTCTTGAGGTCTTTGCTTCGGACATTTTTGGTATCACCCAGACGGCTCCAGACCTCTTCGTCACCAGCTTTTGCCGCGTCCCGCAATTCACGTAGGAGGGTCAGGCGGTCGCGCCGCAGGCTTATGCGCTTCTCGGCCGGGGAGGGTTTGAGGTCGGTGGACTCGACTGCTTTGCTGGTCATGCAGACAACTCATCTTGAGCGAAGCGGAAGGTTTCGGCAATCGCATCGCGAGCCTGAATGATCAGCTGTTGGTCCTGCCTGTAGCGCTTGTCCTGAGGATTGCCAGAGTTCGTCATGATCTCATCCATGCCATCCAGCTCATCTACGAATTTCTGTTGCTGATCAGCGTCGACACCTTGGCTGTGGTTAGTCGCTCGAATCGCCTTGGCGACCAGGGCGGCACAGCGTTCGGCAATTTCACGATTGTGTGGGGTGTAGGTCTCGAACCCTTCCAGCAGAATGGTTTCCACCGAGTGTCGTTGCTCGGGTGGTACGGGGTAGAGCTGCTGGTTCTTGGCTAGGAAACAATCGCTGATGTTGTCCTGGGCATTGGCGATCAGCGTGGGTGAATGGGTCGCGATGACGAACCGGGTCTGCAATTGCTCGGCCATCAGGCTAAAACACCCAGGAAGCAATTGCTGCCAGCGAACATGTAAGCTGATTTCCGGCTCGTCGATGAGTAGGACTTTGCCGGGACCGGCGCTGGCCATGATTTTGCCGAGAAGCAACAGGACCTGCTGTTCACCAGAGCTCAAGTCGCTGAATTTCGCCATGCGCGAACTGTGTTGCCGGGACAGGGCGAGCGTCATGCCCTTGATTGGAGCCGAATCGTACAAGGCTTCCGCCAGGGGTTTAACTCGCTCGACCAGGGAGTTCGGGAGCAGCAAATTGCTGAAAAGCTCAACCGGGGCGAGGTAGACCCTGCCCTTCAGGCCAAGTGACTCCAGCATTCTTTCGAACAGTTGGGCGCGTTCGGGAAAGGCGAACGCCTCTTTCAAAAAAACGATCAGTTTTCGTTCAATAGATTGCGTTGAATAGCCGCTCTTCGTTCTATCACCCAGGTAGCGGTAGCCGTTTTTTTTACCCGTCAGAGCGAAGCGATCCGTAGTCCCGCTGGCGATCACAGCACAGACAGTCGACTGTTCTTGCAAGTGGGCTGCCAGAGACGCCAGCAACAAGCTCTTGCCCGCGCCATTGTCGCCGATGATATAGGCACATAAGGGCCCTTGACCTGCCTGATCCAGTGAATCTACAAGCTGATGCTTATCAAGCAGCGAAAATTCTCCCTCCGTCGAACTAGAGGGCGGCACAAGTCGGCCATTGACCGGTGCTTTTAGCACATCCTCCGAGTCATATACCGCGCAAAGACCGTCGATGTTCTGGTAGCCGTTGTGAAAGTACTTGCTGAAAAGACCTTGCAGCATGCCCAGGCGTACCTGGGGAAACTGCCCGATGCGAAATTTCACAGGAGAGGCCCAGAGCTCGCACACCGCAGATGCAAACCAGGCAAGTTGTTCCGCGGTGATACTGGGGACGGTCTCCAGGAGATTGCGCATATCGATACACAGCGTCTTCCCTCCGTGGTACTTGTGCCGGTTCAACAGCCAAGCGCAGAGTCGCACTGGTTTGCCTTTCGCGTTGTAGCTGGTGAATTCGAACGTGGCTTCAAGCAGGTCGTCATATTCCAGTCTGCGTTTGAGTTTTTCAAGCGTTTCGCGCTCCGATCCGACGCTGGGTTTGAACAGCACCAGAGTGCGTTCTGTCAGCTTGCTCGATTCGAGTCGTTTGAGCAGCGTGTTGAAAGGTGTTCTCTCGACAGCGGCGAGATCAAGTAAGGTCAGGCAATCGTTATCAAAGTCAGTCAGTTGGTCTTTGATCAGATGGCTTTCGATTTGATGCACGGCCAGCCTGAGCCGGGGCAAGTCCTGCAGGTCTTTTTTTTCTGAAGTGTATCGGTAGAGTGAATTGCCCTTGTCCAGATGGAAGTGAACAATAAAAGGTTCACCACTGTACGCCTGCAGCTCTATCAAGCCTTCTTTACGCGCCAGGCCATTGGCAAAGGCCGCGCTGATTTCAGAATGGCGGCGATCGATACCGGCCTGCGCAGTAACACGATAGAAGAGCGTGTCGAAGAGGGCGAGATGCTCATCAGGATCGAGTCTTCTCAGTGTCTCGGTTATTAGATGCGACAAATGCTCCTGAATGCTGCTATGTCGAGCCGACAGTTCATCGTCGCGACCACAATAGTCCATGAGCAGTTGTGCGCGATCATCCAAATTGCGATCGGCCGCCCAAGACCGGTCCGCACGTTCTTTACTCCATTTGCTGCCGCCCCAGTCCACGATGTGGGCCGCAAGCCAATAGAGCAGAAGTTGTTGGAAGTCCAACTTCGTCATGTCTTTATCGAGCTGACGATCCGCCGTTGCTTTGAGCAGCCTGTTCAGCCAGAGAATGCTTTCATCCATGGGTGTATACCGGATTCGAAAAAGGGGGATAGTTTTATCTATGAAGCGCCGGCATGGCGCGTGGGTGTAAAAAGGCATCTGGAGCGACAGGTGTGCGGCCTCAGTCGCGTATCCTTCGCCGTCGCGATGGTGACTAACTTTCATCTCGGCGAATATCGTTCTCGAATCGCATCAGCAGCTTCATCTTTTCAATCATCACCTCAATGACCGCCTGCTCATCGAACTCCTCCCGTTGCCATTCGAATCCGATAACAGACTTGCCTTCGGTCCAAGGCTGCCGGCTGGGGCATGTAAACAGTTTGCGCCCCTGTTCCATGAGATTCGCATTGACATCAAATAGATAGACTCGTACGAAAGGCTTCAACATTGATTGGCTGCAGTCCAGGTAGAGGACAACGTCCGACCAGCTCTTCCAGTCGTTGCAGGCGTAGCGCAGTGCAGGGCCATCGATCCAGGTGTGCCGTCGCGTATAGGGCACGTAGTCGGGGATGTCTGCTTGGAGCCTGGTGAGGATCTTGCTGTTCAACGCTTCGAATGCCTTGTCCCGCAATTTGTTGAGCGCGTTGATTTGAGGCAGGTGGTCGAAGATGAACTCAATGCTGTCGGCGCTCATTGCCTGCTCCACGGTGGTGTTTTCCAAGTGCAGCAGGAACTCCCCTGCTAGTACCTGCCATTTGTCCCGTGACTGGAGTAGGGGCTGGGGACAGTTCTTCGCGTAGCGTCTTGATGAATGTTGCGTAACTCAAGCCGGTCCAGGTACTGCTTAGGCTTTTTCCTGAAGGGGACAGCACAACGAAAATGGGTCGGCTTGAGCTTTCGTTTGCGAGTGCTTCGGCGTAGAGCTCATAGTCGGCGAACGGGTTGACCTAGCCATGGAATATCTTGTTTTCCAGCACAAGGATCCAGTCTTCACCTTGAAGAAGCAGATCTATGCGGTTGCCATTGACGGTATTGACCTCACGCTGGGGAGGCAGTCGAAGCGTAGTGTCAGGTAATGGTTCCTCGCACACACAGCTCAGCAAGGCTCGAAGGAAGCAATCGCCAAAGCCATGTATCTGCGTAGGATCGAGGAAAAACGCCAGCAGGTCAGTGGTAGGGTTTTCTTTCGTAGTAGCCTCGTCCGCCAAGAGCGAAGATGCTGGGCTCATAGGCGGGCTGTCGGTGTTGTTGAGCTTGCGCCAACAAGGCCCGAGCCTGTTCCAGGTCCATGGTATCTCTCCGTTTGATCGTCTTTCCCGCCAGTAAAGGGTGCCTTACTGGCATGGTGATATCAAGACGCGGAGGTTTCGACGAAGGTAGGGGGGAGGGTGAAGCTGCTGCGCGAGCGGAGAATGCGAGGGCCTTCGCAGCCGCACTGGGTCGAGTGAATCAACTGGTTAATGATGGCGAGTAGGTGAAGTACCCATAGCGCCCAAAAATGGGCAGTGCTTATGGCAGCGTAGCGGGGCAGAGACAAGTCGAATTCCACCTGGTTGGCCACCCCGGCCGCCCAGAAATAGATCTTGCCGACGGCGTAGTCGTATTTCGAGCGGGTGATGGCCAGTGGTCCTTTGACTCTCTGGCTACTCAGCAATCGGCTGAAGTAGCCGCTGGTGTCCGTGTCATAGGGAATCTTGCTGGCATATGCCCAGAATGACAGAGCTCCTTATACCAGCACACAGGAGTCCACGGCATTCTGTAATGGGTTTTTGCCCCCTGGCCCGACCAGCAAAACGCTGGCAACGATACAGCCGAAGCTGTGGCCCATCAGGTGTGATGAGTTCGCACCCGATTCTCCCTGATAGGTGGCTTAAGTTAGTCTTGTAGACTGCTGATTACATACTCTCACAGTTTCTAGGGAGCATCCCATTCAGGGGGTGGTGGGCAATGTGTTAGATGCTCACCAGGCCGTTTCCCGCTCCATATATTCACCCAGCACCTGCGGAGGACTCGCAAATTCTCAAAGGGGTAAAAGAAGTGTTTGGCCTTCCTGCTCAAACAGCACTGGGCTTATCCGCGAGGCTAGCTCTATCCATCCTGCTCGCTCTGCGCTCTTGACCATAGAGCGATGCTGGTCAGACTTGGCTGGTTCGCCGCTTTTTCCCCATTGTGATGCGTCCATGGACCAGGGTTCGAGGTGACGTTCGGCTGCAGCTGCAAACTGCGCCACCCTTGCAGCAATCCGGAAGCCGCCCTCGTCGTGGTCGCCCCAGTGGTAAACGCTAGCATCAGTCGGGAGCGATGAAAGTATATTGGAATAGGCTCTGCCCCAACTGGGCGAAGGCATGCCTGCGGTGTAGATGACAATTCCTTGCCGTGTATCGCCAAGTGCGCGGGCGGCCTGGTGGAAGGTGGTCAGGTTTTCGATCGATAGCAGCCACGCTGGAGTACCTGAGTAACCATGCACCGCTGTGTTTGCCACTCCTACGAACGGACGGACGATCGGGCAATCAATACCATCGGCGAGTCTGAGCGCTCCGATGCCTGAGACCAGAAACGGCTGCGGCTCTTTGGAAAGTCCGATAGCGCCGAAGACTTCACTCCAGTGCCTTGCCGGCGCATTCATTGCTTCGGATGTGAGCAGATCCAGATGCTTGCATAGCGCTTCAATACGCTTGGAGTCACGGAACAACTGAACGCTGAGCTGGCGTACGACGCGGTCCTCACTCGCGACGGCCATGCTGTCGAGAACACGCAAGGCGTCAGCAAAGTCCGCAGCGGAGTTTGGCCCGAGTGATCGCACCTGTTTAAGGCGCCTCCAACAATCGAGCAACTCTTCCACCCGACCGTTCATGCTCCATGGTGCAAGGACGTTCCCCGCTTGAGCAACGGACGCATTTACGGTGGAGCGGCCCAGGTACGCCGCCAGCCTGTCGAGGTCCTTGAGCACGACTGCATCAAGGGGGCGGTCATCTCCACCCTGTCGGGCCCATTCGAGCCTGATCGCGCCCGCTGATGAGGCTGCTTGCATGTAAACGTGCATCCGGTCACGCTCGTCCAGGCTCTGTTGCCAGTAAGGCGAGAGAGAGGACTTGAATGACTCGCGAAGGACTCGGGTATTTCCGCTCAGCCGGGAACGCTCGCCCCGCAAGAGGAGTCGATAAAGTGCAGAGTCAGCCAGTGACATTGTCGGCCTCGGTAAGACGATCAATTTCTTGCTGTAGCAGGTTGGGATTGACGAAGAAATTGTCGCTCTGTAACAGGTCACGGGCGCCGTCGAGCACTACATTCTTCTTGAACTGCACGTTCCGCGATCCGAAGCGGGACATGTCGTAATAGATGCTCAGGAACGACGATAACTTGGCCTGGTCGGATTCGGGGCCTGCCATGATTAGTTGCAGGCCCAGCGCGTTGAGATATTGGACCGTGGCTCGGACGTTTTGCGGATCCATCTTCTCGAATGCCTCATCCAACAACATGATCCCGCCGCCCGCTGTACTTCCCTTGGACTTGCCATAGGCGGCTGCGAGCGCCGCCCCGAAAATAAGGTAGACCGGAGTCCGATGCTCACCGCCAGATGCCGGCCCGAAGCGCTTACTGAGCCATCCGACCGAGGTGCCATCTTGGAAGACCTCAATGTCGTAGCTGAAGAATCGGCGGTGGTCATTGAGTGGGCTGGTTTCGTGCAAGAGTGGTGAGCTGCTGTCTCCGTCTACCAGCATGCGGAACTCCTCCGGGATATCTCCAGGTCCGCCGAAGAGGTCGTCTTCTGAGCTACCCTGTGTTCGCACTCGGCGAAGGAAGTCGTAAAGGCTCCGGTGTTCGTCAACCACCTTGTGCTTGAACTCATATCGTTCGTTGTTCGAGAAAGCTGGTGCCGACTTCAGTACCGATGTGAGACCGTCAATCTGTTCTTGAATGCGGTCGAACCCTGTGAGCAGTGTCTGTGCCACGTCTGTGCGGAACACCTTCACTGCCGCCTGGTAAGCCTCTTCGGCTTTTTCCTCCTGCTCGGCCAACTCCAAGTCCTGCAGTCGCTGCCGTTCGGCCAAGATGAATTCGAATGCGCGCAACCAGTCACCACTGCTGATGTCGATGTTTTGAAGGTTGTAATCCCGAGTGTAGTTAGCAAACAGATACCATGCATCACGGTCCGCGTTATCGGCTGCCGAGCGCGCCTGCTGGAGTGCACGGTCCAGACTGGATAGCTTCTGGGCCCAATTCTCCCTGTGGCGTTCGTCCAGTCTGGCACGGTGACGCTCCACTTCGTTCGCGTTGTAGAGCGTGTTCTGACGACATTCTCGCTCCCGTAGCGACTCGACTTCCAGTTGCTGTTGCAGACCCGCTACTTGGGTGTTTGTATGCGTCAGCTTCTCGCCGAGACGGGTAACCTCCCTAGTCCACTGCAATTCCTTTTCTCGAGCGTTGACCGCGTCGCTGTCAGCCGCTGCTTTCCTCGCCTGCAATCCGGCCAGGGAATCAGTCTGTGTGCTTTCGAGCGCAGACCTCAGATTCGCGGTCGCGCCAGCTGTTTGGGCTGCGGCCAAAAACTGGCTCTCGAGGGTGCCCTGCAGCGCCGCTGCGTCCGCGAACGGCGCCAGCTTTTGCTGACCAGCCAACAGCCGGTCTACGGCAGTAGTCGTTATTCTTAGTCGCTCTTCTACCACCTGGAAATCCTGTTCGGCCCGTTGGCGCGTCGCGCTACTATCAGTGCGGCCAAGCCGTAGCTCGCCCGCACCCGGGAGGCGCCGGCGTTCTATGCCGCCGCCCGAACTGGCCATGCCTTCCTTGGAAATCGCCTTGGCGCCAGCACGAAGCTGCTCATTCGATTCGGCCAGCACCGTACGGCCAAGCTCGCCCTGAAGGTATTGTACTGCCTCTGTGCTTTTGCCCTGGATTAGCTCCGCCGCATATTGCTCATTGCCCATAGCACGCCATTCACGGGTACGGGACGGTAGGGCCAACTTTACGCCGTAAATGCTGGTGGCTGCCTTGCTGCGATAGATGGCAATCGCATCAAGCTCTTTCTCAGCAGGAACTAGCAAGGCCTCAATGTGCCGGCCCAGCCAGGACTCGATGGCGGGCTGCCAGTTGGGGTCCGAAACAGTTACCAAGTCGCAAACGGGAGTGACGTCGATACCCGCGTCGGAGAGCACACCCATCAGTTGCATTGTGGACTGATGTAGAGACGTAAGCCCGCGACTGGCACGTTCACGGGCGATCACTGCCTCACGGCGTTTTTCAGTCGCCAGCTTCTGCTCGGCTTCGGCCTCCGCTACCGCGCGGCGTACCACATCGTAGGCCTGAGCCATGGAGCGCAGGGTAACCTGGATAGCAACTGCTGGAGGGATCCCGCCGTCATCGCGTATCCGCTCCAGGTCTTGCACCTGCGCGGCCGCCTCTTCGAATGCACCGCGGTGGGCTTCCATGCCTGGCACATCGGTGGCCGCACGCAGCGCGGCCAACATAGCGAGGAACTGCGATCGAAGCTGAGCCTGCCTCTGTCCTAGCGTTGACTCCAGTTGCTTCAGATTTTCGGCATGGCCAGCTTGTTTGCGGAAATCGGGATCGCGGTTGAGTTCGGCAATCACCCGGTCTCGTGCCTCGTTGGCCAGTGTTAATTCGGCCTCGGACCGACCTAACTTCAGCTTCGCCTGCTCAATCTCTTCAGCCAGTTTCTCGATCTCCGCCTCGGCAGAGTCCAGAGTTTCGCCCAGTCGCTCGGTGGAGTAAGTGTGCTTGAGTACTGCCAGATTTGCGTCGGAGGTGCGCTCGCGTTTGACTACCCCGTATTTGTCGGCAACCTCGGTCGCACGATCGATGCGTTTCTTAAGTCGCGTGATGAGATCGCGCAGGTCACGGACCTCGTCCAGGCGGGCCCGAAATTCTTTTACCCCCGTAGGCATAGGCTCAATCAGATGTTGTCGCAGTGTCTCGCTCAAATCAGTGATGTCCTCATTGAGCTTGAGTGAGCGCGCAAAGGCGGCACGAAGAGACTGCGAATTCGGTTTGTCGCCGGGTCCTGCCAAGTGATCGATTAGAAGGCGTCGGACGAAGTCGTCGCGGTTTTGAGTGAACACCGGCACGGTCTTCGCTTCGAGCCGGCAGAGATCGGTCGCCATGTGTTGAAAAGCGCGCCATGGCATTACCACCTCACGCTGGCCCTCGGTCTGTAGGTGGTGCTTCGCAGTCATTGCAACGCCAGGCAAGATGTAGAGGCCGTTAACCTCCGCCTTTGGATCGTCAATGTGAGCACTGAGGGAAACCCCTGCAGTGAAGGGGACTCCGGTCTTGGCATCGCGAAACACTAGGTCCACGTACGTGTTTGCGGACGTTCGGGCGTAGGAGCTACCGCCTGGAATGTAAGACCCGAGACAGTAGTCCCGAAGCGTACGGGAGCGCTTCTTGCCTTCGCTGGCCGCATTAAAGTGCGTGCGGTTGCCGTCGGCAGCAAGCATGACCACTTGGATCGCATCCAGCAGGGCGGACTTGCCGGTACCATTGGGGCCCAGAAAGGCGGTGTTGATGCCGGTCTCCAGGTCCTTTGCCTCGTAAAGGAAAAACTGAACCAGGGCGATGTTCTCAAGCAACTTCAATGTCGTTCTCCTCGCCCGGTTCTGGCGCATGTGCGGCCAACTGATGTAATGCGCTTTCGCCCAACACATCAGCGATGCCAGGGCGAATCGCAATCTTGAAGGGCTGTCCGTCTTCGGAGTCCAGCACTCGCACCAGTCCATAACGTCTTAGGGCAACGGCCAGCTCGCGCAGATCGCCCCGCTCGGGAAGCTCCCGACCGAGCCACTCTTTGTAGGCGCGCTCCAGTTCTTCAAGGGAGATATAGGCTTCGCCGTCAGTGATCTCCGCCGACTGCATCCGGTCGTCGTAGAGACGGCGCAGCACCAGCGCCAGGCGGGTTTCGCTAAGGCGCATTTTCTCGGCCACCTGATGGGTCGGAATAGCGGCTACATAGGAGTGGTGATGATTGTGTATCAAACTCATGCCCAACTTGGACATGACATCCCTGTATGCCGCGAAATGTTTGACTATCAAGTGATACGACACACGGCTGAAACGGTCGCTGGCATATAGCACCTGCTCCACGATTAGCCGATAGGCAGCTTTCTCGAAGTCGGCGACCACGTACTCACCTTGCGTCTGTTCTGACAATCGCTCCCAGCTGACCATCACTTCCTCCCCACTCGAATCACGAACTGTTGATGCTCCATGTACTCATTCCTCGTACTGGCGTCGGGCACGAATGTGACGTGCATGCCCGGTACCATCTGCAGGTGGGGATCCGACTTCCGCTTGCCCTGAGGGCAACCGTCGCGAGAGGCAATCAGCAGCAGTCGCTGATAGCAGCAGAGATCAATGATCGAATCGATATTCAACTCATCCGAGCGGATTGCGTTCTGGTCGCCTAAATGCCGCGCCACGTATTGGGCCAGTTTCAAGGGCGTGACGTTTCGATCAGCGTTCATCCGCTGCCGGAGCGCTTCCTTGGCGAGCTCCTCGATGGTCGGGGCGATCTCTGCGACTGTGGTCGATACATGCTCTCGCAGCGGTATGCGGGGCTTGGCTAGACCAAACTCGGACGCATGATAGATCCCTGCGATGCCAGGTAAGGCAATATGGCCTTCCTCCAATACCTTAGCGGCACTGATGGCCTGGTCGATCAGCTTGTCGAAGTTGCCCGGCGATCGCAGCTTGTACTCGAAAAAAGCCATGGCGCGCTGATGCGCCACGCGAATCTCTTCATCCAGCCGACGCAGGTGCTCCTCGACATCGCGTAATCGCAGAAGCAAACGGGTGTCCCGCTCGTACAAGGCCTCTGCTCGCAGGAGGTCACCATCTGCCTGTTTCTCGGCATACCACGTGATCAAGGATTGGCGCAGATTGGCATCGTGCTGGAACTGGAGTGTCAGGCTGACGATGTCCGATCGGTACTGCAGTGGATGGTTATTGGTGCGGAAGTCGCTGTAATCCGCAATGAAAACTTTCTCGATGTATTCCTCAAAGAAGCCTCGAACGAACTCACTAGCCGTGGTCTTGGTCACGAGTACGTCCATCAAGTCCTGAACGCGGCAGCTGGTGTTGATGATGTGCGCCATGCACTGCTTGGCCTGTCGGGCAGCCTCGGGATAGAGTTCGGGAGCCTTCCCGGCAGAGACCTCGCGTAAGTTGAGGAAGATTGATCGGACCTTGCCGCCAAGGAACTCGGGCTTGTGGTGAGCAAATTCGGTCAGAACTGTGAAAAATTGGGCGACGACTGGCCGCACTGTGACGTGATCGATGACACCACGGCGACGTTGGCTGAGCCATCCGCTCTCGCAGAAAAAGTTGAAGATGCCGTGGGCGCGGATAGTGATAGGACTTTCTACGTCCTCCCATGGATCGTCCGCCACCAGGAAGGACTCAATGGCGCGAATTACTGTTGTTTTGGGAGCTTCTTCACCGGGAGAGCGTCCGCCATCCCCCCACATTTCTATCATTAGTCGGCATAGAAGATCCCAATAACGTAGATTGTTGGTCGCTGCTAAGGGCCGGAATAGGTCCTTGGGTAGGCGCTCAAAAAGCGGTGGCGTGCTGGCTTCCATTTCCAATGCCCCGGTTTGATTTACTCAGATAACCGCAGCATAGGTCTATTGCTACATCTATGCTATGGCTCTAAATGTTCTCATTGGTTTCCGGATATGACCCGTCGCAACTCTGCTCCAAAGGAGCGCTTTGAAGCTATCGAGATTCTGCTCCTCTGGGAAGGGCGCGTTTCGCGCTCCCGACTGCTTGACCTGTTCAACATCCACGAGACATTGGCCAGCCGGGACATTGCGGGGTTTCGGGCAGAGTATCCGGATGCTTGCGAGCCCGATAGTGGTAGCAAGAGCTATGTGGGTTCTTGGAGTCTACGTCCTACACTCACCCGTGGCACTTTCGATGAGTACCAGAGACTCATCGGAGCGATTGGAAGCCTAGATGTAGTATCCGCAGGTGTGGCGGTTGAAAGCATTCAGGTCGATGCCACATCGATCCGGCACCCGCTGTTTGCTCAGATTCACCGTGCAATGCGGCTAGGACGCTGCATCAGAGTGCTCTATCGCTCCATGAGTAATCCTGAAGCACATGAACGAGTAATTCGCCCGCACTCGCTTATTCAAACGGGACCGCTGTGGCACATCCGGGCGTACTGTTCGAAAGCCGAGGCATTCTGCGACCTAAATCTTGGCCGAATTTCGGCGGTAAGTGCATCTGAAGACGCCGACCTCCCAGGGCTGGATCGAGACGTAGATTGGCACAGGATAGTTGCAGTGCGTCTGGTGCCACACAGGGATCTGTCGGCTGAGCAGGCCCGAATGGTCCGTGAGGAATACATGGGGGGTACTGCAGCAACGGTTTTTAACGTCCGCGCCCCTATCGCCAAGTATTTAATCCAATCCTTCCGAGCGGCCATCGATCCTGAGCGGGAGAGGGCTCCAGAACACCTGCTCATGGTCTACCAGCCCGAAGAGCTGCCTGCGGTGGCCGATATTCGTCGGTTGTGAGTTGACTGGTGTGTGGGGGAGGTTGGGACGTTTTTTAGGTGGGGACTCATCTCCTGTTGATCCTGCGCAGACACCGCCAGCTTGATGATCGTCCGTCCATTGGCTATGGGGAGAATCCAATAGCCTTGCTTAGAATTACCCATTTTTTGCTCTTGAAACACCCCAAAAACAAGTCCAAAATTGAGTCTTTTCCTGCTTCGGAAAGAAAAGAAACCCCTTAGATTTCAATGGGTCGGACGCCAGATGTGAGTCTCGTTTCCCGCTCCAATTTCACAAAAACGCCGATCAGTGATGATCGGCGTTTTTGTTTGTGCAGCATTCAGCACGCAACAAAAAAGGACCTTCGGGTCCTTTTTTGTTTTCACTCCGGCCCGCTGAATCACGGGCCAGTGCCTTATCAGAGCTTCGGTAGCTGGCCGACACGGCCCATCATCTCAGTGACGATCTGCAGATCCAGCAGGAACTGGTCAACCGTCTTGAACTCGCCATCGGTATGCCCGGTGTATTTGACTTCAGGCCGGGCCAGGCCGAATTGCACGCCGTTCGGCAGTTCATGCACCGAGGTCGCGCCGGCAGACGTGCCGAACTCGTGCTTCATGCCGAGGTTTTCAGTGGCCACCGCCAGCAGTGCCTTGACCCATTCACCTTCCGGATTGCGGTACATCGGTTCGGCGATCGAGTAGGTGAAGTCCACGGCAACGTGGGATTTCTTGCTCCAGGCGGCGAGCTTGTCAGCGATTTCCTTCTTCAGCACTTCTGGCGATTTGCCCTTCGGCACGCGCAGGTTGACTGCCAGTTTGAAGGCTTTGTCGTCCACGCCGACGTAGGTCAGCGAGGTCGTCAGCGGACCCATGAACGAATCGGAGAAGTCCACGCCGAGTTTTTTACCCAGATAATCCAGGCCCCAGTTGGTGGACGCATAGCGTGCAGCGTCGGTGATCTGGTTGTGCTTGAGCGCCACCTTGCCGTCGAGGCTGTTGATGAAGTCGAGCATCCGCGCGACCGGGTTGACGCCGGACTCGGGTTCGGAGGAGTGCGCTGACACACCGGTGACGCTCAGCTTGACGTCTTTGCCGTCAACCTTGGCCGCGACTTCGAAGTCACCACCGTGTTTTTTCGCGTATTCGCTGCCGGCTTTCTGCAGACTCGCAGCCAGTTGCTCAGGCTTGTCGGTGACGAGTGTCGCCACCGAAACCGATGGAATCTGGTTGGTTGCCAGGCCGCCGGTCATCGAGATGATTTCTGCGCCGCTGCCTTCAGCCTTGCGCAGCGGGAAATTGGCCATGACCGTGCCGTAGCCTTTCTCGGCAATGACCACCGGGTAGCCACCGTCCAGCGCCATGTTGTAGTTCGGCGTCGGATTGTGTTCGAAGTAATACGGGATCGCGTCGCCGGTGGTTTCTTCGGTGGTGTCCACCAGCAGTTTGAAGTTGCGTGCCAGCGGCAGCTTTTCTTCCTTGATCACTTTCATCGCGTACATCGCGACGACGATGCCGTTCTTGTCGTCCTCGGTGCCGCGACCGTACATGCGGTCGCCGATCAGCGTGACTTTGAACGGGTCGAGTTTGGTGCCGTCCTTCAGCACCCAGTTTTCCGGGGTGACCGGCACCACGTCGGCATGCGCGTGAATGCCCACGACTTCGTCGCCGCTGCCGTCGAGGGAGATTTCATAGACGCGGTTGTCGACGTTGCGGAACTTCAGGTTGAACGATTCGGCCAGGTTCTTGATCTTTTCGGCGATCTTGATGAACTCCGGATTGTCGTGCTGGGCCACGCCTTCTTTCTGGAAGGTCGGGATTTCCACCAGTTCGCGCAGGGTTTCCAGGGCGGCTTTGCCGTACTTGGCGCGGGTGTAAATGCCCAGCAGGCGGTAGATCTCGTTCTGCTGTTCCGCGCTCGGGGTCTTGTTGTCGAGAAAGGCGTTGATCGCCGGGCCGAGGTTGTCGGTTTTACCCAGGTCGCTCTTGCCTACGGCACCCAGAAACTGGCGGAAGTCGGTGAGGCTCGCCTCATCGAAACTCTTGAGAATGGCTGCGCTCTGTTGCGGAGTGATGTTGGCCTGCGCGGGCAGGGTGAACGCAGAAAAGCTGGCCAGGATCAGGCTGGTAGCGGCCAGTCGCTTGAGAGAAAAATTCATTGCGGTGGGCATTCCTTTGCAGGCAGTTGAGTGGAAGTGTTTGAAAGTTGAAACAAATCTTTTCCAAACTAACACCGCGAAGGTGTTGAAGGGGAGCCCCTGAAGTGGGATCCGTCGCACAGAAATGCAAAAGCGGCGCACAAACGAAAAAGGCCCGAGCAGTGTGCAACTGACCGGGCCTTGTCTTTGGGTGTCGTTTTTACATCGACAGCACCAGCCTGCCGGCGAACAGAATCAGGATCACGCCCATGCTGCGCTCGAACCAATGGCCCATGCGCATGAACAGGGTGCGTACCCGGCTGCTGGAGAAAAACAGCGCGACGATCACGAACCACAGCGCATTGACGAAGCACATCCACACCCCGTACAGCGCCTGAATATTCAGCGGGGTGCTGGCGCTGATGATCGTGGTGAAAATCGCCAGGAAGAACAGCGTGGCCTTGGGGTTGGTGGCATTGGTCAGAAAACCGGTGCTGAACGCCTTGAACAGCGACTGCTCGACCAGCGGTTCGTCAGCGCTTTTTTCGTCTTCGAGCGTGGTCTTCGGTTTACTGCGGATCAGGCTGATGCCGAGGTAAAAGATGTATGCGCCACCGATCACCTTGGCCACCGTCAGCAACCACGGCGTGGTGTGCATCAGGGCGCCAACGCCGAGCAAGGTGTAGAGAACGTGCACCGAAATGCCGGCGCCGATGCCCAGTGCGGTGCAGATGCCTACCAGTCGGCCGAAGCGCACGCTTTGGCGAATGGTCACGGCAAAGTCCGGGCCGGGAGCGACCACGGCCAGAAAGTGAATGGTGGCCAGCGCCAGAAACTCGCCCAGGTAGTTCGATAACATCTCAGCTCCAGAAGGTCAGGGGTGAAGCATTGCCGCGATAGCCGACAAAGAACGAAAGGCTCAGACGCGGATCCGCCACGCCCGGGGTCACCGAGTGCATGCAGCGCGAATTGAACATGATGAAATCGCCCGGCTCCGGCCGCACTTCCAGGGTCGGTGGGCCGAGCAGCGCCGGGTCGATGCCATAACTGTCGCCACGCATCTGGTCGAACTGATCCGGGGTGATGTCGTCGTCCCACATCTGCAGTGCGCCGCCCTCGGTCGGCATGTTCAGGTACACGTTGCAGGCGAACTGCGCCTCCAGGCTGCGGGCCTGAAAGCTGTCCGGGGCGTCCTTGGCGAAAATGTCGTGGTGGGCGAGGAAGCACACGCCGGGTTTGACCACCCGCGACAGGCCGACATACATCTTGCGGCCATAGAGGTTTTCCAGATGCGCGCCGGCCGGCCACGACTCGTCGAGCATGCAGCGCAGGGTGTCGACCGGCGAGGAATAGGGCGCACAGCGCTCGCGCAGTTCGGCGATGTTGCGGGTGGCGCGCTCGAAGTAGTCCTCGATCAGCAGCGGCTGGTTTTCCGCCTCGTAAAACGCCATGCCGATCCGGCCGATGCTCGGCGCGTTGATGTAGCCCTCAAAGCCCGGTGCAAGAATCTTGTCGCCAATTTCGATCGCCAGCGGCTCGGGCAAGAAGCCTTTGACGCGGATGGCGAGGACTTCTTCGTTGGCCAGTTTTTTTATGCACGTCTCATCGAGACGCTCGACGTCTAGCATCATTGTTTTTAGGTCCATCTATCGATAGTCAACGGAACCGGCGAGTGCGGTTCCCCCGGCGTCGGACGCTGCGCGGAGCAGCGCCCGAGAAGCTCAATCCACGCTGTAGTGGACGGATAACGTGCCTTTCTTCTGCGAAAGCGAGGCGATCGTGACTGCGCCCAAATCCTTCAGGCTGCGTACGTGGGTGCCACCGCAGCCATAGGCCGGCAGTTCGCCAAAACCGATTTCCCGCGCGCCTTCGCGCAGCGAGGTCAGGCGCGGCAGATCGTGTTCGATCCACTGACTGATACCGTGTTGAACGGTTGGCGCGTCGACTTCCTGGGCGGCATCGCCCGGCTTGAATTGCACCCGGCCCTCGTCCGGCCAGTGGTGCGCCTTGATCGGCGTCCAGCCCATGGCCTGCACGAAATGCCCGATCAGGTGCCCGGCCGAGTGCATGCGGGTGTTGTAGCGGCGACGTTGTTCATCCACGTGAATACAGGTCATGCCGGGTTTTACCGGGCGATCGACGTAATGCACGATCCGGTCAGGCTCCTGCACCACGCGCAGTACCTGGCTTTCGCCGATCATGCCGGTGTCACAAGGCTGACCACCGCCTTGCGGATGAAACAACGTGGCGCGCAGCACCACAGCAAATTCGTTCTCGTGGGGCGTGCAGTCGAGGACTTCCACATTAGCCTTGAGGTCATCACTATGGAAAAAGAGGCGAAGCGTCATATTCCATGCCCTTATTAAAGTGTCTTTTTTTATTATATGAATCGTGCAATAACGTGATAATCCGTTCAAACATCAAAGGACTTGTGCGCTGTGAGCATCAATCTTCCGCTGCCACTGCTCGGTGAAATGGCGATCTTCGTCAAGGTCGTGGAGACCGGCAGTTTCTCCGAGGCGGCCCGCCAGTTGGGCTCGTCGCCGTCGGCGATCAGTCGCAGCATTTCCCGCCTGGAAAAGGCCCTGGCTACGCGTTTGCTGCAGCGCACTACGCGCAAACTTCGCTTGAGTGACGGTGGCGAGGAAGTGTTCAAGCGCTGTCAGGAGATGGTCAGCGCCGCCAAATCGGTGATGGAGATCAGTGGGCAGTTCACCCACGAGGCGGAAGGGCTGGTGCGGGTCAGTGTGCCGAAAGCGGTCGGGCGTTTCGTGATTCATCCGCACATGCCTGAGTTTCTGCGGCGTTATCCGAAAGTCGATGTCGAGTTGCTGCTGGAAGACCGCCAGGTTGATTTGATTGACGATCATGTCGACCTGGCGATTCGCATCACTGACCGCCCGCCGGCCGGGCTGGTCGGGCGGCAGCTGCTGACCATCGACCATTTGCTCTGCGCCACCCCGCAATACCTGGCCGAACACGGCACCCCGACCCACCCGCATGACCTGCTTGATCACAGTTGCATCTATCTGGGGGAAACCCCGAGCGATGCACGCTGGAAATTCAAGAAGGGCAGTAAAGCGGTGACCGTCGGCGTGCGCGGCCGCTATGCCGCCAACCATACCGGCGTGCGGCTCGGGGCAGTGTTGCAGCACATCGGTATCGGCAGCCTGCCGTACTTCACCGCGCGCTATGCCTTGGAGCAGAAGTTGATTGTGCAGGTGCTGCCGGAGTGGACGTTCCTCGCTTCTTACCACGGTGGTCTGTGGTTGCTGCATTCGCCCACGCGCTACCTGCCGCCGAAGCTGCGGGTATTCATCGATTATCTGGTGGAGTGCCTGGAGAAGGAGCCGACGTTGAGCAAGCCGGGCAAGGCGGGGGCGCCGAATAATCTGGCGCTTGCGTATGAATTGCCGGAGAGCGAGGGGCTGCTTTAAAAGCAAAAGATCGCAGCCTGCGGTAGCTCTTACAGGAATCACATGTATTCCCTGTAAGAGCTGCCGCAGGCTGCGATCTTTTGATCTTCAAACCATTAAATCAGTGCTTGCTGTCCTGAGCAGACATCGCCAGCAACTGCTTTTCCTGATTCCAGTCGAACGGTTCGTCGTTCTGTTCGGCTTCGTAGCGACGTTCTTCCAGTGCCTGATACAGATCGATTTCTTCATCGGACAGGTAGTGCAGGCAGTCACCAGCGAAGAACCACAGCAGATCCCGCGGGATCAGGTGGGCTATTTGCGGATAACGGGTAATCACTTGGGTCAGGATGTCCTGGCCCAGGTACTGGCTTTCGATCGGATCGATCGGCAGGGACGCCAGCAGTTCGTCAAAGCGCTCCAGGAACAAGGCATGGCTTTCTTCGGGAACCTGTTCGGCCTCACCTACGGCGACCAGGATACTGCGCAGATGGTCGAGCAAAACCAGATGATCGGCAACGACGTTGGACACGAGATAAGTCCTCAAGAGCAAAACGGGCGCGGGAGTATAAAGCTCTCGTGCCCGTTTTTCACAAATAAACAGCTACACGGTCGTCGGCATCAGCGGACTTTGCCTTCTGCCTGTTTCAGCTCTTCCTTGTCGAAATCATCGACGTCGATCACCTTGCGCCGTGCTGCTTCGGCATCGCGCAGGGTCTGTGCTTCCTGCGGTTGCAACACCCCGGCCTCCAGTGCGGCGTCGATGGCGTGTTCGCCAGCCACCGGTTTGACCTGACCGCTCTTGAGCGAGGTGTGCAGTTTTTTGTGCAGCGGTTGGGCGGCATTCAGCAGATCGCTGGCGTGTTGCAGGGCACCGACGGCATCGTCGACGGACTGCGGGCGATAGCAACCGGCGAGCAGTTCTTCGAGGGTCGGATCGCCTTTGGCACGACCGATCACCGCTGCCACTTCGGCGCCGAGCTTGTCCGACGGGCCTTTATGGCGACGGCCGAACGGGAACACGATCACCCGCAGCAGGCAGCCAAACACTTTGTTCGGGAAGTTGCTCAGCAGCTCATCCAGTGCCCGTTCCGACTGGCCGAGGCTTTCTTCCATGGCCCAACGGAACAGCGGCTCCATATGCGCCGGCGAATCCAGGTCGTGATAACGCTTGAGCGCAGCGGAGGCCAGATACAGGTTGCTCAACACATCGCCAAGACGTGCGGACAGGCGTTCCCGGCGCTTCAGTTCGCCACCCAGCAACATCATGCTGAAGTCCGCCAGCATGGCGAAAGCCGCTGCCTGACGGTTGAGTGCACGGAAGTAGCCCTGACTGATCCTGTCCCCGGGTGCATGTTCGAAGTGGCCGAAGCCCAGGTTCAGCACCAGGGTGCTGGCGGCGTTGCCGACGGCAAAACCGATGTGCTTGAGCAGCAGGCCATCGAATTCTTTCAGTGCCTGTTCTTTGTCTTCGCGGCCAGCGAGGGCCATTTCCTTGAGCACGAACGGATGGCAGCGAATGGCGCCCTGACCGAAAATCATCAGGTTGCGCGAGAGGATGTTCGCGCCTTCCACGGTGATGAAGATCGGTGCGCCGTTCCAGCTGCGTCCGAGGTAGTTGTTCGGACCCATGATGATTGCCTTGCCGCCGTGCACGTCCATGGCGTGGGTGATGCACTCGCGGCCGCGTTCGGTCAGGTGATACTTGAGGATCGCCGACAGTACCGACGGTTTCTCGCCCAGATCCACCGCGTTGGCGGTGAGCATGCGCGCGGCGTCCATCATCCAGGCGTTGCCGCCGATGCGTGCCATGGCTTCCTGAATGCCTTCGAAGGCCGACAACGGGACGTTGAACTGCTCACGAATCTGCGCGTATTGACCGGTCACCAGGCTGGTGAATTTGGCCGCGCCAGTGCCGACTGCCGGCAGCGAGATCGAACGCCCGACCGACAGGCAGTTCATCAGCATCATCCAGCCCTTGCCGAGCATTTCCTGGCCACCGATGAGGTAGTCCAGCGGGATGAACACGTCTTTGCCCGAGTTCGGGCCGTTCATGAACGCTGCACCCAGTGGCAGGTGACGACGGCCGATTTCCACACCCGGTGTATCGGTAGGAATCAGCGCCAGACTGATGCCGAGATCTTCCTTGTCGCCCAGCAGATGCTCCGGGTCATAGGCCTTGAAGGCCAGACCGAGCAGGGTCGCGACCGGGCCGAGGGTGATGTAGCGTTTTTCCCAGTTCAGGCGCAGACCGATGACTTCCTGGCCTTCCCATTCACCTTTGCAGATGATCCCGGTGTCCGGCATGGCGCCGGCATCGGAACCGGCCAGTGGGCCGGTGAGGGCGAAGCACGGAATGTCGTCGCCACGGGCCAGCCGCGGCAGGTAGTGGTTGCGTTGCTCATCGGTGCCGTAATGCAGCAGCAGTTCGGCCGGGCCGAGGGAGTTGGGCACCATCACGGTGGAGGCGAGGTCGCCGCTGCGGGTCGCGAGTTTCATCGCTACTTGCGAGTGGGCGTAGGCGGAAAAGCCCTTGCCGCCGAACTCCTTGGGAATGATCAGGGCGAAGAAACCGTGCTCCTTGATGTGGCTCCAGGCTTCGGGTGGCAGATCCATCGACTGGCCGATCTGCCAGTCAGTGACCATTGCGCAGAGTTCTTCGGTCGGACCGTCGATGAAGGCTTGTTCCTCTTCGCTCAGTTGCGCTTTTGGATAGGACAGCAGTTTGTCCCAGTCCGGACGGCCGCTGAACAGTTCACCGTCCCACCACACGGTACCGGCATCGATCGCGTCGCGTTCGGTCTGCGACATCGGCGGCAGGGTTTTCTGGAACCAGTTGAACAGCGGCGCGGTGAAGTGTTTGCGGCGCAGGTCAGGCAGCATCAACGGCGCGGCCACCACAGCAAGCACGATCCAGAACAGCAGCAGCAACCAGCCCGGGGCATGGCTGAAAATGCCCATCGCCAGCAGGTAAATGGCGACGATACCCAACGCGGGCAAGGGGGCGATGCGGCGGTGGGCGAGATACGCCACACCGACGATCAGAACCAGTATCCACAACAACAGCATATGTAATCCTCCGTGAACCAAGGCAAACCGACCCTCCAGAGCTTAGACGGCATCTGTAAAACGGGGTGGTCAGAACATGGTGATTGAACTCGTGGGAAACCCCGGATGTTTTTCGTAGGTTCGGTGGGCAACATCCGTGGGAAATCGTTCGCCGTTCCCGCGTCTTTGCGTCCATGTTTGGCCGAAACGTCGTTATCTCTGTGCTTGAGCTGTCGCTAGACTCGGGGCTCACCCAGGAGAACATCGTCATGCGCGAGTATCTGAGTCCCGGCCGCTTCATCGATAGTGACCACCCGGCGGTGGTGGAGTTCGCCGAACAACACCGCGGTGCCAGCCGCGACCCGCTCGCGCAGGCGATCAGTCTCTATCACGCCGTGCGCGATGCGGTGCGCTACAACCCGTATACCTTCAGCCTCGACCCGCAAACCCTGTGCGGCAGCTATGCGCTGGCCACCGGGGAAAGCTATTGCGTGCCCAAGGCCACATTGCTGGCCGGGTGCGCACGGCATTGCGGCATTCCCGCACGCATCGGTCTGGCCGACGTCAAGAATCACCTGTCGACCCCGCGTCTGCTGGAACTGCTGCGCAGCGATGTGTTTGCCATGCACGGCTACACCGAGCTGTTCCTCAATGACCGTTGGGTCAAGGCCACGCCGGCCTTCAATCAGCAACTTTGCGAGCTGTTCAACGTCGCACCGTTGGACTTTGACGGTATCAGTGACAGCGTTTTCCACCCATACAACCGTGACGGCGCGCTGTTGATGGAGTATCTGGTCGATCATGGTCAGTTCGTCGATGTGCCGGAGCGGTTCTTCTTCGAGCACTTGAAAAAGTGCTACCCGCATCTGTTCGGCGAACGTCAGGCGAAGGTGTTGGGCGATATGCAGAGTGATTTGAGTCGGGTCTGATCCGGCGTATGCTGCCTGCCCACGCATTGGAAAAGAGGCGGTCATGCTGAAGATCTGGGGACGGAAAAACTCATCGAATGTCAGGAAGCCGCTGTGGGCCGCCGAGGAGCTGGGCCTGGCCTACGAGGCGATTGACGCCGGTGGCGCCTTCGGTGTGGTCGACACGCCTGAATACCGCGCGATGAACCCGAACGGCCGGGTACCGGTGATCGAGGATGACGGCTTCGTGCTATGGGAATCGAATGCCATCGTGCGATACCTGCTGGCCAAGCATGCACCGAACAGCGCCTGGTATCCGGCAGACCTGCAAGCCCGGGCCGTCGCTGACAAGTGGATGGACTGGACCACCTCGAGTTTTGCCGGGCCGTTCCGCACCGTGTTCTGGGGCGTGTTGCGTACGCCAGCGGACCAGCAGGACTGGCCGGCGATCAACGCCGCAATCAAGGAATGCACCGCGCTGCTGGCCATGGCCGATCAGGCCCTCGCCAGCCAGCCATATCTGTCCGGCAGCGAAATCGGCATGGGCGATATTCCGCTGGGCAGTTTCATTTATGCCTGGTTCGAGATGCCCATCGAACGTGCCGCGCAGCCGCATCTGCAGGCTTGGTACGCACGGCTGAAGCAGCGTCCGGCCTATCAGAAAGCAGTCATGACCGCGTTGACTTGATAATAACTATCGACACTCTTGACTGTACTTGTGTGGCGGCGGCAAGCACCATTGCGCTCATGCGCCGTGGTTGTTTTGTTCGCCGCCCGGCCCAATCTTTCCTTTTCTTCCCTTCTTGGTGCGTAAATCCGATATGAGTTCCGCTCTGTCCATCCGGCAGCTAACCAAAACCTACGGCAACGGGTTCCAGGCCTTGAGTGGTATCGATCTGGACGTCGCCGAAGGTGACTTTTTCGCCTTGCTCGGCCCCAACGGCGCCGGCAAATCCACGACCATCGGCATTCTCTCGACCCTGGTCAACAAGACCAGCGGCACGGTGAATATCTTCGGTCATGACCTGGACAAGAACCCCGCCGCGCTCAAGCGCTCGATCGGTGTGGTGCCCCAGGAATTCAACTTCAACCAGTTCGAAAAGACTTTCGACATCGTCGTGACCCAGGCCGGTTACTACGGCATCCCGGCGAAGATCGCCAAGGAACGCGCCGAGCAGTACCTGACCCAGCTCGGCCTGTGGGACAAGCGCGATGTGCCGTCGCGTTCGCTGTCCGGCGGCATGAAACGCCGACTGATGATTGCCCGCGCCCTGGTGCATGAGCCGCGCCTGCTGATCCTCGATGAGCCGACCGCAGGCGTCGACATCGAACTGCGTCGCTCGATGTGGACGTTCCTCACCGAGCTGAACCAGAAAGGCATCACCATCATCCTCACCACGCACTATCTGGAAGAGGCTGAGCAGCTGTGCCGCAACATCGGCATCATCGACCACGGCACCATTGTCGAGAACACCAGCATGAAACAGCTGCTGGGCCAGCTGCACGTCGAAACCTTCCTGCTCGACCTGAAAAACGACTTGCACGCCGCGCCGCAACTGATCGGCTATCCCGCTCGGTTGCTCGACGGCCATACCCTGGAAGTCCAGGTCGACAAATCCATGGGCATCACCGCGCTGTTCACTCAATTGGCGCAGCAGAATATTGAAGTGCTGAGCCTGCGTAACAAAACCAATCGCCTCGAGGAGCTGTTCGTGTCTCTGGTAGAGAAGAATCTGTCGAAGGTGGCGGTATGAGTTCCGAGTTCCGCCCCAACCTCGTCGCCCTCCAGACCATCGTTTATCGCGAGGTCAAACGCTTCACGCGGATCTGGCCGCAGACCCTGCTGCCGCCGGCGATCACCATGGTTCTGTACTTCGTGATCTTCGGTAACCTGATCGGCAAGCAGATTGGCGGCATGGGTGGCTTCAGTTACATGGAGTACATCGTGCCGGGGCTGATCATGATGTCGGTGATCACCAACTCCTACGGCAACGTGGTCTCGAGTTTCTTCGGCAGCAAGTTTCAGCGTTCCATCGAGGAACTAATGGTCTCGCCGGTGTCGCCGCACACGATTCTGATCGGCTTCACCATTGGCGGCGTGCTGCGTGGCTTGATGGTCGGGGTGATCGTGACCATTCTGTCGCTGTTCTTCACCCATCTGCAGGTGCATCACCTCGGCGTGACCTTGCTGGTGGTGATCTTGACCGCGACGATCTTCTCGCTGCTGGGCTTCATCAACGCGGTGTTTGCGCGCAACTTCGATGACATTTCGATCATCCCGACGTTTGTGCTGACGCCGCTGACTTACCTCGGTGGCGTGTTTTACTCGATCACCTTGCTGCCGCCGTTCTGGCAGACCGTGTCGCTGGCCAACCCGGTGCTGCATATGGTCAATGCCTTCCGTTACGGCATTCTCGGGGTGTCGGATATCCGCATCGGCATCGCGATCACCTTCATGCTGGTGGCGACGGTGGTGTTGTACCTCGGTTGTGCGCGGTTGCTGGTGAGTGGGCGCGGGATGCGGACCTGATCCGAAAACGCGTCGCTGCCATCGCGAGCAGGCTCACTCCTACAGAAGGGCGCGTTCCAATGTAGGAGTGAGCCTGCTCGCGATGGGGCTTATTCAGACGCTACAAAAAAACGGCCTCCCACTGCGGAGGCCGTTTTGCATTCAAGATTTGCGGCTTTTCTTGCGCCGCGCCCATTGCCGCGCCACCCACCAACGCCAATACAGCATCACCGTGAAGTAAGCGAGGATGCCAAGTATCAATCCACACACTACCGACCCCAGCAAAAACGGCTGCCACATGGTCGACAACTCTCCGCTGATCCATTCCCAGGTCAACGAATCGGGCAGGGTGCGGGCGGGCACATTCATCAACCAGGCTCCGGCCTGATAAGTACAGAAAAACACCGCCGGCATGGTGATCGGGTTGGTCAGCCACACGAGGCTGACGGCAATCGGCATGTTGCCGCGCACGGTGATCGCCAGTGCCGCCGCCACCAGCATCTGCGCCGGAATCGGCAGGAACGCGGCGAACAGGCCGACGGCCATCGCCCGGGCCACCGAGTGCCGATTGAGGTGCCAGAGGTTCGGGTCATGCAGCAACTTGCCGAGAAAGCGTAAGGATTTGTGTTCCCTGATGCTCGTCGGGTCGGGCATGTAACGTTTGAATAAGCGCCGGGGCATAAGGCTTCTCGGTCGGTTAAGGCGGCAAGTATGTCTGGATTCTACGAAGCGCCCATTCAGACTTTGTGACAATTGTTGACGACGACCCGCCCTCATACCAGCTACCCCTAATGCACGAACTCTCAAGGACGGGCTTATGCGCACAGGGATGATGGCGCTGGCAGTCGGTCTGCTGGTTCCGGTTTTTTTGCCGGTTTTACCGCCGGTCGGGTTGATGATGTTGTTGCCGTTGGTGGGACTGATGTTGTTGCCGTTTCGCAGCTATCCCCTGGCGTTTCTGCTATTCGGTTTCACCTGGGCGTGCGTCAGTGCGCAATGGGCGTTGAATGATCGCCTGCCGGAAGCGCTTGACGGCGAAACCCGTTGGGTCGAAGGGCGGGTGGTCGGTTTGCCGCAAACCAGCGAGGGCGTGGTGCGGTTCGAGTTGGCCGATGCCCGCTCGCGACACGAAAAATTGCCGTCGTTGATGCGTCTGGCGTGGTACGCCGGGCCGCCGCTCAACAGCGGTGAGCGCTGGCGGCTGGCGGTGAAGCTCAGGCGCCCCGGTGGTTTGCTCAATCCCGACGCCTTTGATTACGAAGCCTGGCTGTTGGCGCAACGCATCGGCGCGACCGGCACGATCAAGGATGGTCAGCGCCTGGCCGAGGCAAACTGGGCATGGCGCGACAGCATTCGTCAGCGCTTGATGGCAGTCGATGCCCAAGGCCGGGGCGGTGCATTGGCGGCGCTGGTGCTCGGCGACGGCTCCGGGCTCAGCCGCGAGGATTGGCAGATCCTGCAGGACACCGGCACCGTGCATCTGCTGGTGATTTCCGGTCAGCACATCGGGATGTTGGCGGCGGTCATCTATCTATTGGTCGCCGGGCTGGCGCGCTACGGCTGGTGGCCGCTGCGCTGGCCATGGCTGCCATGGGCCTGCGGGCTGGCGTTTGCCGCGGCGCTCGGTTACGGCTTGCTCGCCGGGTTTGATGTGCCGGTGCAACGGGCCTGCGTGATGGTCGGGCTGGTGTTGTTGTGGCGCCTGCGCTTTCGCCATCTCGGCGCGTGGTGGCCGCTGTTGCTGGCATTCGATGCGTTGCTGTTACTCGACCCGTTAGCCAGTTTGCGTCCGGGTTTGTGGCTGTCGTTCGCCGCGGTGGGGATTTTGATTTTCACCTTCGGCGGGCGACTCGGTGCGTGGAAATGGTGGCAGACCTGGACCCGCGCGCAATGGCTGATTGCGCTGGGTCTGTGCCCGGTGTTGCTGGCGCTGAACCTGCCGATCAGCCTCAGCGGGCCATTGGCAAATCTGCTCGCGGTGCCGTGGGTCAGTCTGCTGGTGCTGCCACCGGCGCTGCTCGGCACGCTGTTGTTGCCGGTGCCTTACGTCGGTGCAGGCTTGTTGTGGCTGGCCGGTGGTTTGATCGACTGGCTGTTTCGTGGCTTGTCGGTGATCGCCGGGGCTTGGCCGGCGTGGATCTCGCCGTCGCTGCCGTGGTGGGTTTTGCTGCTCGGCAGTCTCGGCGCCTTGCTGTTGCTGTTGCCGCGCGGGGTACCGTTGCGACCGTTGGGCTGGCCGTTGCTGTTGATTCTGCTGGCGCCGCCGCGCGAGCGAGTGGCCGCTGGACTGGCCGATATCTGGCAGCTCGATGTCGGTCAGGGCCTGGCGATCCTGATCCGCACGCGTCATCACGCGTTGCTCTACGACGCCGGTCCACGCTTCGGCGATTTCGATCTGGGGGAGCGGGTGGTGGTGCCGGCGCTGCACAAAATGGGGGGCAAGCGCATCGACCTGATGCTGCTCAGTCATGCCGACGCCGACCATGCCGGTGGTGCGCTGGCGGTATCGCGGGGCCTGAACGTGACGCGGGTGATCAGCGGCGATCCGCCGGGGCTGCCCGCCATCCTGCGGGCCGAGGCCTGTGAAAGTGGACGTCAATGGCAGTGGGACGGGGTCAGTTTTCAGCTGTGGCAATGGTCGGCGGCCCATGACAGCAATCAGCGCTCCTGTGTGTTGCAGATCGAGGCCAATGGCGAGCGGCTGCTGCTGACCGGCGATATCGACACGGCTGCCGAACGGGTGTTGCTGGAGAGTCCGTTGGCGCTGCCGACGCACTGGCTGCAAGCGCCGCACCATGGCAGCCGCAGTTCCTCTTCGATGGCTTTGCTGCGGGCATTACGTCCGCATTCGGTGCTGATCTCCCGGGGGCAGGGCAATTCGTTCGGTCATCCGCACCCGCTGGTGCTCGCGCGTTATCGCCAGCAAGGGCTGCGCATCTACGACAGCGCGCAGCACGGCGCCATTCAGCTGCGCCTGGGCAGCTTTCAGGCACCGAGGCTGATGCGTCAACAACGGCGTTTCTGGCGTTGAAACACCATTGATCGCGGGATCGCCGAATGTGGCATCAGGTCGTCGGGGCAGCGGGTCTTAATCGCCAACCGGTATGGTAAAGTGGCGCACTTTTTCGAGGGGACTGTCACTGTGTGGGAATTGGTCAAATCCGGCGGCTGGATGATGTTGCCGATCATTCTGAGTTCCATCGCGGCCATGGCGATTGTCGCCGAGCGTCTGTGGACCCTGCGCGCCAGCCGCGTCACCCCCGAGCATCTGCTGGGTCAGGTCTGGGTCTGGATCAAGGACAAGCAGCTCAATAAAGAAAAGCTCAAGGAATTGCGCGCCAACTCGCCGCTGGGTGAAATCCTCGCCGCGGGCCTGGCCAACTCCAAGCATGGTCGCGAGATCATGAAGGAATGCATCGAAGAAGCCGCCGCGCGGGTGATTCACGAGCTTGAACGCTACGTCAACGCGCTGGGCACGATTGCCGCCATGTCACCGTTGCTGGGCCTGCTGGGCACGGTACTGGGCATGATCGACATTTTCAGCGCCTTCACCGGTTCCGGCATGACCACCAACGCCTCGGTCCTGGCCGGCGGTATTTCCAAGGCACTGATCACCACTGCGGCGGGCCTGATGGTCGGTATTCCGTCGGTGTTCTTCCACCGTTTCCTGCAACGCCGCATCGATGAGCTGGTGGTGGGCATGGAGCAGGAAGCGATCAAACTGGTCGAAGTGGTGCAGGGCGACCGTGACGTCGATCTGGCCGGGGACAAAGCGTGAAATTCCGTCGCAAACCCCGGGAAACGATCGACATCAACCTCGCGTCGCTGATCGACGTGGTGTTCATCCTGTTGCTGTTTTTCGTCGTGACCACCACCTTCACCCGCGAAACCCAGTTGCGCGTCGATCTGCCGGAATCGGTCAGCGGATCGCCCGCCGAAGACCAGCAGCTCAAGCAACTGGACGTCGCGATCAGCGCCGAAGGCGTGTTCTCGGTGAACAACAAGATTCTGCCGAAAAACGACCTGGCAACCCTGATGGAAGCCATGCAGAAAGAAGCCAACGGTGACACCAGCATGCCGTTGTCGATCAGTGCCGACGGCAAGACCCAACACCAATCGGTGATCACCGCCATGGACGCGGCCGGCAAGCTCGGTTTCAGCCATTTGCGCATGACCACGGTCGAGGCGGCGCCCAAATCCTGATGAGCCTGTCCGATCGTTTGCTCGCCGCGTGGTATCAGGGGCATCCGGCCCTGACGCTGCTGCGGCCGCTGGAAATGCTCTACCGCCGCGTGGTGGTCAACAAGCGTCAGCGCTTTCTCGACGGTGAAGGCCAGATCTATCAGCCACCGGTGCCGTTGATCGTGGTCGGCAACATCACCGTCGGCGGCACCGGCAAGACACCGATGATCCTGTGGCTGATCGAGCATTGCCGACGCGCCGGTCTGCGGGTTGGCGTGGTCAGTCGCGGTTACGGCGCCAAACCGCCGCAACTGCCGTGGCGGGTCACCGCCGAGCAGAGCGCCGACGTCGCCGGCGATGAACCGCTGTTGATCGTGCAGCGCACCGGCGTGCCGCTGATGATCGACCCTGATCGCAGCGCAGCGGTCAAAGCCTTGCTCGCCAGTGAGCCGCTGGACCTGATTCTCTCCGATGATGGCATGCAGCATTACCGCTTGGCGCGAGATCTGGAGCTGGTGCTGATCGACGCCGCCCGTGGTTTGGGCAACAAGCGCTGCCTGCCGGCCGGTCCGTTGCGCGAGCCGATCGAGCGCCTGCAAAGCGTCGATGGCGTGCTGTTCAACGGTGCCACTGCGGATCGTGAAGACGGCTTCGCCTTTCACCTGCAGCCGACCGCACTGGTCAATCTGCGCAGCGGCAAGCGCAAGCCGCTGGCGCATTTTGCGCCCGGTCAATCGGTGCACGCTGTGGCCGGAATCGGCAATCCGCAACGTTTCTTCAATACCCTCGAAGCGCTAGACTGGCGAGCAGTCCCCCATGCGTTTGCCGACCACGCCGAATACAGCGTGCAGGCCTTGAATTTCACACCGTCATTGCCGTTGGTGATGACCGAAAAGGACGCGGTGAAGTGCCGTGCCTTCGCAGCAGACGACTGGTGGTATCTGGCGGTCGATGCCGTGCCGTCACCAGCCTTCGTGGCCTGGTTCGACACCCAGCTGATGCGCCTGTTGCCCGATCGTCTTTTGCCTTAACTCTTTATCCAGGGAATGTTCATGGACACCAAATTGCTCGACATCCTCGCGTGCCCGATCTGCAAAGGCCCGCTCAAGCTCAGCGCCGACAAGACCGAACTGATCAGCAAGGGCGCCGGTCTGGCCTATCCGATCCGCGACGGCATCCCGGTGATGCTCGAAAGCGAAGCGCGCACCCTGACCACTGACGAGCGTCTGGATAAATGACCACTGCTTTCACCGTTGTCATCCCGTCGCGTTACGCCTCGACCCGCTTGCCGGGCAAACCGCTGCTGGATATCGCCGGCAAGCCGATGATCCAGCACGTCTGGGAACAGGCGAGCAAAAGTAGCGCCAGCCGTGTGGTGGTCGCGACCGACGATGCGCGCATCGTCGAGGCCTGCAAGGCGTTCGGCGCGGAAGTGGTGCTGACCCGTGAAGATCACAATTCCGGCACCGATCGTCTAGCTGAGGTCGCCGCCAAACTGGGCCTCGAGCCTGACGCGATCGTGGTCAACGTGCAGGGTGACGAGCCGCTGATCCCGCCAAGCGTGATCGATCAGGTTGCCGCCAACCTCGCCGCCCACACCGAAGCGCGCATGGCCACCCTGGCCGAGCCGATCGAAAACGTCGAAACCCTGTTCAACCCGAACGTGGTCAAGGTCGTCAGCGACCTCAATGGTCTGGCGCTGACCTTCAGTCGCGCTACTTTGCCGTGGGCCCGCGATGCCTTCGCCAAGAGCCGCGAGCAGTTGCCGGAAAGCGTGCCGTACCGTCGCCACATCGGCATTTATGCCTACCGTGCCGGGTTCCTCCAGGACTTCGTGAACTGGGGCCCATGCTGGCTGGAAAACACTGAATCCCTCGAACAACTGCGTGCCCTGTGGCATGGCGTGCGGATTCATGTCGCCGACGCGTTGATCGCGCCGCCAACCGGCGTCGACACCGTTGAAGACCTCGAGCGCGTTCGTCGCCTGCTGGAGGCCTGATGCGCGTTCTGTTCGTGTGCCTGGGCAACATCTGCCGTTCGCCCACCGCTGAAGGCGTGTTGCGTCACAAACTGCGCGCAGCGGGGCTGGCGGATCAGGTCGAAGTGGCCTCCGCCGGCACCGGTGACTGGCACGTCGGCAATCCGCCGGACAAGCGCAGCCAGGCTGCAGCCAAAGTGCGTGGTTATGACCTGTCGGCGCAACGCGCGCAGCAGGTCAGCCGTGCCGATTTCGCCAGTTACGACCTGATTCTGGCCATGGACAACAGCAACCTGCGCAACCTCAAGGCGCTGCAACCGTCCACTGGCAAGGCCGAGCTGGACCTGTTCCTGCGGCGTTATGCCGGTGTGCTCGATGAAGTGCCGGATCCGTACTACGACGGCGATCAAGGCTTCGAGCAGGTGCTGGACCTGATCGAAACAGCGTGTGACCAACTGTTGATCGAAGTGAAGGGCCGGTTATGAGTTTGCAGCTTCAATCACAGGTTTCGCTGAAACCGTTCAACAGTTTCGGCGTCGACGTGCGCGCGCAGTTGTTCGCCGAGGCCCACAGCGACGCCGACGTGCGCGAAGCCCTTGCCTATGCCACTGCCCATGAGCTGCCGTTGCTGGTGATCGGTGGCGGCAGCAACTTGCTGCTGACCGCAGACATTCCGGCGCTGGTGCTGCGCATGGCCAGTCGTGGCATTCGGCTGATCAGCGATGACGGCAGCCGCGTGGTGATCGAGGCCGAAGCCGGTGAGCCATGGCACCCGTTCGTGCAGCACACGCTGGCGCTGGGTTTTTCCGGTCTGGAAAACCTCAGCCTGATCCCCGGCACCGTGGGCGCGGCGCCGATGCAGAACATCGGCGCCTACGGCGTCGAGATCAAGGATGTGTTCGCCGGGCTGACCGCGCTGGATCGCCAGACCGGCGAGCTGCGCGACTTCAGCCTGGAAGAATGCAATTTCGCCTACCGCGACAGCCTGTTCAAGCAGCAGCCGGGGCGTTGGCTGATCCTGCGGGTGCGCTTCAAGCTCGATCGTGTTGCGCATCTGCATCTGGAATACGGCCCGGTGCGTCAGCGCCTGACCGAGCAAGGCATCGAGCAACCGACACCCAGCGACGTCAGCCGCGCGATCTGCAGTATCCGCAGCGAAAAACTGCCGGATCCGGCGGTGCTCGGCAATGCCGGCAGTTTCTTCAAGAATCCGCTGGTGTCGGCCGCGCTGGTCGAGCAGATCAAGGCGCAGCACCCGGATCTGGTGGCCTATGCGCAAGCGGACGGCCAGATGAAACTGGCCGCCGGCTGGTTGATCGAGCGCGCTGGCTGGAAAGGTTTCCGCGAGGCCGATGCCGGCGTGCATAAATTGCAGGCGCTGGTGCTGGTCAACTACGGCACCGCCACCGGCCTGCAATTGCTGGAGCTGGCGCAACGCATCCAGAAAGATATTGCCGAACGTTTCAATGTCGAACTGGAAATGGAGCCGAACCGCTATTGAGGCTACGCTTCAGGTCGGTATCCAAAGCCCTGCACTGAACAAAAAGTGCAGGGCTTTTTTGTTAACGGTGGGTTAACTTAGCCAGCTAACGATAACCGTCATTTGCTCCACCAAAGGCCCGGTGCAGACGTTCGCGTCGGCACAAGAGAGCCTGTGCCAACCACATATCAGTCAGCGATGACCCTGTGGCGAGGGAGCTTGCTCCCGCTGGGGCGCGTAGCGGCCCCGCTTTCAAGAAGGGCCTGCTCCGCAGTCCAGCGGGAGCAAGCACCCTCGCCACAGGCTCAGTGTTCGGCTTCACTGATGTGTATTGGCCCATTAGCCTGAGTCGATCTGCGTGAACCACCGCCAGTTCTGCTCGACCCTATAACCACCAAGAATATGCGGGCGTGCCCATGATTACCCTGAAACTCAATGGCCAGGATCACCCACTGGATGTCACCGAAGACATGCCGCTGCTGTGGGCAATCCGTGATGTCGCCGGTTACAACGGCACCAAATTCGGCTGCGGCATGGGCCTGTGCGGTGCCTGCACCATTCATATCGACGGCTTGCCGGCGCGCAGTTGCATCACGCCGATCGGCTCGGTGGTCGGGCAAAACGTCACCACCATCGACAATCTGCACGCCGATCCGGTCGGGCAGGTGGTGCAGCAAGCCTGGCTCGATAGCGCCGTGGCGCAGTGTGGTTTTTGTCAGGGCGGGCAGATCATGTCCGCCACCGCGTTGCTAAAGACCAACCCCGATCCGAGCGACGAGCAGATCGAAGAGGCAATGGTCGGCAACATTTGCCGGTGCGGCACCTACAACCGGATCAAGACCGCGATCCGCCAGGCCTCGACTCACTTGAAGGAGGCCAAGGCATGAGCCGCTTGCCGAATGATTTCGCCCTGAGCAATCTCAGCCGCCGTGGCTTTCTCAAGGGCGTCGGCGCCACGGGCGCATTGGTGCTGGCCGCGAGCTGGGGCTGGCAGGATGCACTGGCTGAAGACGCGCCGAAGAAGTTCGGTGCCGACGGCATGCCCAATGGCTGGATCGACGATCCCAAGGTCTACGTCAGCATCGCCGCGGATGGCACGGTCACCGTGGTCTGCAACCGCTCGGAAATGGGCCAGGGCGTGCGCACCAGCCTGACCATGGTAGTTGCCGACGAACTGGACGCCGATTGGGCCAAGGTCAAAGTCCGGCAAGCGCCGGGTGACGAAGTACGTTTCGGCAACCAGGACACTGACGGTTCGCGCAGCATGCGTCACTGGTATGAACCGATGCGCCGCTGCGGCGCGGCGGCCCGGACCATGCTCGAACAAGCCGCCGCCGCGCAGTGGCAGGTGCCGGTGGGCGAGTGCCATGCGCAGCTGCACAAAGTCATTCACAAACCATCCGGTCGCGAGCTGGGTTACGGCGAACTTGCCGCTGCCGCCAGTGCGTTGGCGGTGCCGGCGCGTGACAGCCTGCGCCTCAAGCAGCCGTCGGAGTTCCGCTACATCGGCAAGGAAGGCACCAAAGCCATCGACGGTGCCGATATCGTCAACGGGCGCGCGGTGTACGGCGCGGACGTGCATTTCGACGGCATGCTCTACGCCACCATCGCCCGTCCGGCGGTGTACGGCGGCAAGGTCAAGTCGCTGGATGACAGCGCCGCGCTGAAGGTTCCGGGTGTGCTGAAGATCATGCAGATCGAGAGCCGTCCGCTGCCTTCGGAATTCCAGCCGCTGGGCGGCGTAGCGGTGATTGCCAGCAATACCTGGGCGGCGATCAAGGGCCGCGAGGCGCTGAAGATCGAATGGGACGACGGCCCCAATGCCAGTTATGACTCGATCGCTTATCGCAAGGAACTGGAAACGGCGTCGCGCAAACCCGGCAAAGTGGTACGCAACACTGGCGATATCGACAAAGCCCTGAGCGGCGCAGCGAGCAGTCTCGAAGCGTCTTACTATCTGCCGCATCTGGCGCAGGCACCGATGGAGCCGATGGTCGCCATCGCGCGCTACGACAAAGGTGTGTGTGAAGCGTGGGCGCCGAGTCAGGCGCCGCAGGTGACTCGCGAACGCATCGCCGAGCGCCTCGGGCTGCCGTTCGACAATGTCACCTTCAACGTCACGCTGCTCGGTGGCGGTTTCGGCCGTAAATCGAAGCCGGATTTCGTCGTCGAAGCGGCGATCCTCGCCAAAGAGTTCCCAGGCAAAGCGGTGCGGGTGCAATGGACCCGCGAGGATGACATCCACAACTCGTATTTCCACACGGTGTCCGCCGAGTATTTGAAAGCCGCTGTCGGCAAGGACGGCATGCCCTCCGGCTGGCTGCATCGCACAGTGGCGCCGAGCATTACGGCGCTGTTCGCCCCGGGCATGAACCATGAAGCGGCGTTCGAACTGGGCATGGGTTTCACCAATATGGCTTACGCGATTCCCAGCGTGCGCCTGGAAAACCCCGAAGCCACGGTGCATACCCGCGTCGGCTGGTATCGCTCGGTGTCGAACATTCCTCACGGTTTTGCGATTCAGAGTTTCGTCGACGAACTGGCGCACAAGGCTGGCGTCGATCCGCTCAAGTACCAGATCAAGTTGCTCGGCCCGGATCGGCAGATCGATCCGCGTACCCTGAGTGAGGAGTGGAACTACGGCGAATCCCTCGAGCGCTACCCGATCGACACCGGGCGCATGCGCACGGTATTGGAAACCGCGGCCAAGGCTGCCGGCTGGGGGCGCCAATTGCCCAAGGGCCGAGGCCTCGGTCTGGCGGTGCATTACAGCTTCGTCACCTATGTGGCGGCGGTGATCGAAGTCGAGGTCAAGGACGACGGTACGCTGATCGTGCACAAGGCTGACATCGCTGTTGATTGCGGACCGCAGATCAACCCTGAGCGCATTCGCTCGCAGTTCGAGGGCGCGTGCGTGATGGGTCTGGGCAACGCGGTGCTGGGTGAAATCAGCTTCAAGGATGGCAAGGTCCAGCAGGACAACTTCCATATGTACGAAGTGGCGCGCATGTCGCTGGCGCCGAAGGAAGTTGCGGTGCATCTGGTGACGCCGCCGGGTGACGTGCCGTTGGGCGGAGTCGGTGAGCCGGGCGTGCCGCCGATTGCGCCGGCACTGTGCAATGCGATCTTCGCCGCCACCGGCCAGCGCATCCGCAACTTGCCGGTGCGTTATCAGCTGCAGGGCTGGCAGAAGGCGCAGGCGTAATGGACAGCGCCGATCTCAACGTCCTGCGCAGCGTGCTTGAATGGCGCCGCGCCGGGCAGCGGGTGGTGCTGTTCAGTGTGGTGCAGACCTGGGGCACTGCGCCCCGGGCACTCGGCGCGATGCTCGCGTTGCGCGAGGACGGCGTGGTGATCGGCTCGGTGTCCGGCGGTTGTGTCGAGGATGACTTGATCGCCCGTCTGCACGACGGGCGCATCGCCAGCGACGGCCCGCCAGTGCAACTGATTACCTATGGCGTCACCCGCGAGGAGGCGGCGCGTTTCGGCTTGCCCTGTGGCGGCACGCTGCGCCTGACCGAGGAGCGGGTCGCTGATCCGGCGTGGGTCGCCGAGTTGCTGGCGCGTTGTGAAAACCATGAGATTGTCGCCCGTGAGCTGAACATCGAAACCGGTGAGGTTGTGCTGTCGGCGGCGAGCAAATCCGATGTGCTCGAATTCGACGGCAAGACCCTGCGCGCCATTTATGGTCCGCGCTGGCGTCTGTTGTTGATCGGCGCCGGGCAGCTGTCGCGTTACGTGGCGGACATGGCGCGGCTGCTGGATTTCGAAGTGCTGATCTGCGATCCGCGTACCGAGTTCGTTTATGGCTGGGAAGAGCACCACGGACGGTTCGTCCCGGGTATGCCGGATGATGCGGTGTTGAGCATTCAGACGGACGAACGCACAGCCATCGTCGCGCTGACTCACGATCCCCGTCTGGATGATATGGCGTTGCTCACCGCGCTCGATTCGCCGGCCTTCTATGTCGGTGCACTGGGGTCGCGGGTCAACAGCCAGAAGCGCCGGGACAATCTGGCTCAGCTAGGCTTGTCAGAAGCCGCCATTGCGCGATTGCACGGGCCGATCGGTCTGCACATCGGCAGTCATTCGCCAGCGGAGATTGCTCTGTCGTTATTGGCGGAGATTGTGGCGATCAAGAACGGCGTCGAGTTGAAACAGAAGAAAGTCGTGGAGGGCGCATGAGTCGATCTATCGCAGTGATTGTGCTGGCGGCGGGCGAGGGCAGTCGCTTTCGCCAGGTTGCCGGTGCCGACAAGGACAAGTTGCTGGCCGATTGCACCGGGCGTGATGGCGCGGTGCGCTCGGTGATCGAGCAAGTGTTGCTGAATCTGCCGGCCAACCTCGACAAGCGGGTGCTGGTGACCACTGAAGCGCGGCCGCAGGCGATGCGCATGGCTCAGGCTTATGGCTGTGACGTGGTCTCGATTGAATCGACCGGGATGGGTGACAGTATTGCGGCTGGCGTTGCGGTTTGTCCGGATGCAGATGGCTGGCTGGTCGTGTTGGGGGACATGCCGTTTATCCTGCCGTCGAGTATCGAGCGGGTGGTGGCGGCAATGACCGATGACGCGGTTAGTGTGCCGGTGCAGGAGGGCGAATTTGGGCATCCGGTGGGGTTCGGGCGTTCGTTCGGGCCGGGCTTGCAGGCATTGAGTGGTGATCGCGGCGCCAGGCCTTTGTTCAAGCAGGGCAGGGTGATTGAGATAGCGGTGGATGATCCCGGGGTGTTTTGGGATATCGATGTGCCCGATTCTCTTGTATTCCCCCAATCCTGAGCCTCCTGCAGAGCTTTTGTGGGAGCGGGCTTGCTCGCGAATGCGGAGCGTCAGTGACTTCCAGGGTGGCTGACACACCGCATTCGCGAGCAAGCCCGCTCCCACATTGAAGGGTGGTGAAGCTTGAACTGGAGGCATGAAAAAGCCCCGCCTGATTGCTCAGGCGGGGCTTTTTATTGGCTTGCGGAATCAGACGAGCGGTTTAGGCTCGTGTTCTTTTTCCTCGGTCGCTTGGTGATGCTCGACCGCGTCCTGAACGGAGCGTGGTGCTTCGGCGATCACCGATTCAACCACCGCTTCTTCAGTCACGGCAGCAACCTCGACCACTTCAGCAGCCGGAGCAGCAGCGGCAGCCAGTTCGGCTTCCTTCTGCAGACGCTCGGCTTCACGCTTGCGGCGACGCACTTCACGTGGGTCGTTTGGCGCACGGCCGTTTGGCGTCAGGGCGCTGACCGGAGCGGCTTCAACCACTGGAGCAGGGGCTTCGGCAACCACTGGCGCTTCGACCACCGGTGTTTCAACCACTGGCGCTGGAGCAGGTTCAGCGGCTTCGACCACTGGCGCGGCAGCCTTGGCTTCTTCAACCACTGGGGCTTCAACGACTGGCGCTGGCGTTTCAGCGACGGCAGGCTCGGCAACCCAGTTGAACGCGGTCTGTTCTTCACGAACTTCACGCACGGTTTCGGTCACGGTTTCAGCGACGGTTTCAGCAACCGGCTCTGCGGCCAAGACTGGCGCCTCAACGGCAGGTTGTGCAGCGGCTTCAACCTGAGGCAGAGTTTCCTGAACCGGTGCCACTTCGACTTCCGGAGCAGCAACCACTTCCACTGGGGTGGTGGCCTCAACGACCGGCGCTTCCACTGGGGCGGTTTCCTGAACAGCGGCGGTGGCGCGTTCGGCTTGCTCGTGAGCCTGTGCTTCGGCCGGAGCGCTGATCACGCTGCTGGCAACAGCGGCAGTGACGGCCAGGCCGGCAGCCAGATCGGCAGCGCTTGGTGCTGTTTCAGCGTGTTCGCCGGACTCGGACTCTTCCGAACCTTCGATCACGTTGCCGTTGGCATCACGCTGACGCTCGCGACGGTTGCTGCGACGACGCTGACCACGGGAGCGACGACGTGGACGATCGCCTTCGGCGTTGTCCTGACCGTCTTCCGGCAGTTGCTCTTCGTTGCTGTTCACTTCTTCTTCAGCAACGGCAGCAGCAGCTTGCTCGGCACGTGGTTGACGCTCTTCACGCGGTGGGCGCGGTGCGCGCTCTTCGCGTGGCTGACGGGCCGGACGCTCTTCTGCGACCACAGCGGCAGCGGCAGCTGCTACGGGTGCAGCCGGAGCGGCGTCCAGTGGCTCGCGCAGTTCACGTACACGCTCTTCACGCTCGCCACGTGGCTTGCGATCTTCGCGCGGCGCACGTGGTGCACGTTCTTCACGCGGAGCGCGGGGTGCGCGTTCTTCGCGGGCGGCCGGTGCTTCGCTGCGGGCTTCACGCGGCTCGCGGACTTCACGGGCTTCACGTGGCTGACGCTCTTCACGCGGCTCGCGTGGGGCGCGTTCTTCACGCGGTGCACGTTCTTCGCGCGGCTTGCGCTCTTCATCGCGGCGACCGTTACGGTTGCGGCTCTGCTGACGACCGTTGCGACGCTCTTCGTTGCGGGCTGGACGCTCGGTGGCCGGTTTTTCAACGACGACCGGAGCGGCTGGCTCTTCTTTGGTCGCGAACAGGCTGACCAGCGATTTCACCAGGCCCTTGAACAGGCTTGGCTCTGGCGCGGCAACCGGAGCCGGTGCAGCAGCGGCAGGCGCGGCGACTTCGGTCGGCACCGGCGCATTGGCACGGGCCGGCGCAGTCTTGACCGCGGCTTCCTGGCGAACCAGGGTGCGGGTCGCAGCGGCTGGCTGGACTTCTTCGACTTCGGCAGCGGCAGCAGCGATTTCGTAGCTGGACTGGTTGGTCGCAGCTTCCGGGCTGTCGTCACGCAGACGCTGAACTTCGAAGTGCGGGGTTTCCAGGTGATCGTTCGGCAGAATGACGATACGGGCACGGGTGCGCAGTTCGATCTTGGTGATCGAGTTGCGTTTTTCGTTGAGCAGGAACGCGGCGACCGGGATCGGCACCTGAGCGCGCACTTCGGCAGTGCGGTCTTTCAGGGCTTCTTCTTCGATCAGGCGCAGGATTGCCAGCGACAGCGATTCGACGTCACGGATGATGCCGGTGCCGTTGCAGCGCGGGCAGACGATGCCGCTGCTTTCGCCCAGCGATGGACGCAGGCGCTGACGGGACATTTCCAGCAGGCCGAAGCGCGAGATGCGGCCGATCTGCACGCGAGCGCGGTCGGCTTCCAGGCATTCGCGGACTTTCTCTTCCACGGCGCGCTGGTTCTTGGCAGGGGTCATGTCGATGAAGTCGATGACGATCAGGCCGCCGATGTCGCGCAGGCGCAACTGACGGGCGATTTCTTCGGCGGCTTCAAGGTTGGTCTGCAGCGCGGTCTCTTCGATGTCGCTGCCTTTGGTGGCGCGCGCCGAGTTGATGTCGATGGACACCAGGGCTTCGGTCGGATCGATGACGATGGAGCCGCCGGAAGGCAGTTCAACGACGCGCTGGAAAGCGGTCTCGATCTGGCTTTCGATCTGGAAACGGTTGAACAGCGGCACGCTGTCTTCGTACAGCTTGATCTTGCTGGCGTACTGCGGCATCACCTGGCGGATGAAGGTCAGGGCTTCGTCCTGGGCTTCAACGCTGTCGATCAGCACTTCGCCGATGTCCTGGCGCAGGTAATCGCGGATGGCGCGGATGATCACGTTGCTTTCCTGATAGATCAGGAATGGCGCGGAGCGATCCAGCGAGGCTTCTTTGATGGCAGTCCACAGTTGCAGCAGGTAGTCGAGGTCCCACTGCATTTCTTCGCTGCTGCGGCCCAGGCCGGCAGTGCGCACGATCAGACCCATGTCGGCTGGAGCAACCAGACCGTTCAGCGCTTCACGCAGTTCGTTGCGCTCTTCGCCTTCGATGCGACGGGAGATGCCGCCGGCACGCGGGTTGTTCGGCATCAGCACGAGGTAACGACCGGCCAGGCTGATGAAGGTGGTCAGGGCGGCGCCCTTGTTGCCACGTTCTTCTTTTTCGACCTGAACGATGACTTCCTGGCCTTCGCTCAGGACGTCCTTGATGTTGACGCGGCCTTCAGGGGCTTTCTTGAAGTATTCGCGGGAGATTTCTTTGAGGGGCAGGAAGCCGTGGCGCTCGGAGCCGAAATCGACAAAGGCAGCCTCAAGGCTTGGTTCGATGCGAGTGATACGGCCTTTGTAGATGTTGGCCTTCTTCTGCTCGCGTGCACCGGATTCGATGTCCAGGTCGTAGAGGCGTTGGCCATCTACCAGTGCAACACGCAACTCTTCGGGTTGAGTTGCGTTAATCAGCATTCTTTTCATGTAGTACCGTCGGTTTCCGGGCTGCCGGAAACGGCGTTCGGCACACACGACTTCTCACGGTCGGTGTCAGGTGCGTCGGGAGTGGTTGGCCATTCCCGTGTCCAGCGATGTCAGGCCAATTGGGCCGATATCGCGACGTACGCGTCCTGCTTGCTGTGGCTACTTAAGCACTCAGTCAGGAGGAGGAATCAACCAGCGGCTGTGGACGAGATGAAGCGTCTTGATAAAGCCTATTGCTACACAGTCCGGCGGTTGTGCATCTCCACCCTACACGTATCCCTGATAATTCGGGTGCTGCCGCGCGCAGAATCCGCAGCGGGTTGGCATTTACCGTGAGCTCCGAAAGGGGAGGTCACGCATCATGGCTAATTCAGGCGATGTTTCCGAAGCCTTCGCTCGGGGTCATCTGCAGCTGACTGCACTTTGTGAACTGGCCTCGAATATTTGCCTGTCAGGCGAGTGAAAACTCTGCTCGACGGTGTAATTCAGGCCTCATGTCACCTGCGCTTGTTACAACTGCAAACTCCACCGTTACGTAGCGAAAGCCCCGTAGGACGGCCTCGCGTCCTGGTGAATTGCGTTGGTCAGGGCCGGTTTTTGACCGTGGTTCCGCTGTCCAGGCCGCTTTTGGCGGCGTTCGCGACTATAGCAGCAATGATTAAGTGCTTCAATTCCATAAAAATTGTTATCATCCGCGGCATGACAACTACTGCCCCTTCGACTCCAGGCGTTCAACTGCTTGAAGTCTCGCCGGAGTATGCCGGCCAACGAATCGACAATTTCCTCCTTGCCCGGCTCAAAGGCGTGCCCAAGACCTTGATTTACCGCATTTTGCGTAAAGGCGAAGTGCGCGTGAACAAGGGGCGGATCAAGCCCGAATACAAGCTGCAGGCCGGCGATATCGTGCGCGTGCCGCCGGTTCGCGTGCCTGAGCGCGACGAACCGGTGCCATTGGCTCAAGGCCTGTTACAGCGCCTGGAAGCCTCGATTGTCTACGAAGACAAAGCCCTGATCGTGATCAACAAGCCCGCCGGCATTGCGGTTCACGGCGGCAGCGGCTTGAATTACGGGGTGATCGAAGCCTTTCGTCAGTTGCGCCCTGACGCCAAGGAACTGGAGCTGGTTCACCGTCTCGACCGTGACACTTCCGGCCTGCTGATGATCGCCAAGAAGCGCAGCATGTTGCGCCACTTGCACGCCGCCTTGCGCGGTGACGGTGTCGACAAGCGTTACATGGCGCTGGTTCGCGGCAATTGGGCGACCTCGATCAAACAAGTCCGTGCGGCGCTGGGCAAGAGCAATCTGCGCTCCGGCGAGCGCATGGTCGAGGTCGACGAGGAGGAGGGCAAGGAGTCGGTGACCGTGTTCAAGGTCCTGCGTCGTTTCGGCGACTTTGCCACTCTGATCGAAGCCAAGCCGATCACCGGTCGCACGCATCAGATCCGCGTCCATACGTTGCACGCCGGGCACTGCATTGCCGGCGACACCAAGTACGGCGATGACGGTTTCAGCAAGGAGATCCGTGATCTGGGCGGCAAGCGTCTGTTCCTGCACGCCTACATGCTGACCGTGCCGCTGCCCGATGGCGGCGAGCTCAAGTTGCAGGCGCCAGTGGATGAAATGTGGGCCAAGACCGTGGAGCGATTGAGTGCGCCCATCTGATTACAAACTGCTGATTTTCGATTGGGACGGCACCCTCGCTGATTCCATTGGTCGGATTGTCGAAGCGATGCATTCTGCGTCCGCGCGTTCCGGTTTCGAGTTGCGTGATGATTTTGCCGTCAAGGGCATCATCGGTCTGGGCTTGCCCGAGGCGATCCGCACCTTGTACCCGGACATCAGCGATGCCGAGATGACACTGTTTCGCGAGTATTACGCCGACCACTACATCGCGGCAGAAGCCGTGCCTTCGCCGCTGTTCGAAGGCGTAGTGGAGTCGATGGCGTCGTTTCGCGAGCAGGGCTACCACCTGGCGGTCGCGACCGGCAAGAATCGTCGTGGACTGGATCGGGTGCTCAAGGCCAATGGCTGGGAAGATTATTTCGATATCACCCGCGCCGCCGACGAGACTGCGAGCAAGCCGCATCCGCTGATGCTCGAGCAGATTCTCGCGCATTGTCGCGTGCGGCCCGAGCAGGCGCTGATGGTCGGCGATTCGTCCTTCGATCTGCTGATGGCGCGTAATGCGGGCATGGCGTCGGTGGCGGTCAGCTACGGCGCGCAGTCGATCGAGTCGCTGCAGCAGTTCGAGCCGCGCCTGTCGATCGACCGTTTTAGTGAATTGCACGCCTGGCTGGGGCAGCAGGCTTAATACGTTTTTGCTGGGGTACCGCGCATGACCGACGAATGGAAAGCACCGGCCAAGGCAAGTGCCGACGACGGTGACGAGAAAAGCTGGAAGCTGCTGGAAAAGACTTTGCTGGCCAGTGTGCAGGAGCAGCGTCGCTCGCGGCGTTGGGGGATCTTCTTCAAGCTGCTGACGTTTGTTTATCTGTTTGTTGCGCTGATCCTGTTCACGCCGCTGATGGACATGGAAAAGAGCGCCACCCGTGGCCCGAACTACACCGCGCTGATCGACGTCACCGGCATGATTGCCGACAAGGAGCCTGCGAGCGCTGACAATATTGTCGGCAGCCTGCGTGCAGCCTTCGAGGACAAGAAGGTCAAGGGCGTGATCCTGCGGATCAACAGTCCGGGCGGCAGTCCGGTGCAGTCGGGTTATGTGTATGACGAGATCAAGCGTCTGCGCGGTCTGCACCCGGATATCAAGGTGTACGCGGTGATTTCCGATCTCGGTGCGTCCGGTGCCTATTACATCGCCAGTGCTGCGGATCAGATCTATGCCGACAAGGCCAGTCTGGTCGGCTCCATTGGTGTAACGGCGGCCGGTTACGGGTTTGTCGGCACCATGGACAAGCTCGGCGTCGAGCGTCGCACTTATACCTCGGGCGAGCACAAATCGTTTCTGGATCCGTTCCAGCCGCAGAAGCCTGACGAAACCGCATTCTGGCAGACCGTGCTGGATACCACGCACAAGCAGTTCATCAATAGCGTCAAGCAGGGTCGTGGCGATCGCTTGAAAGACAAGGAGCATCCGGAGCTGTTCTCCGGGCTGGTCTGGTCCGGCGAGCAGGCGCTGCCATTGGGCTTGATCGATGGCCTGGGCAATGCCAGTTCGGTGGCGCGGGATGTGATTGGCGAGAAAGAACTGGTGGATTTCACTGTGCAGGAATCGCCGTTCGACCGCTTCTCGAAGAAGCTCGGTGCCAGCGTGGCTGAGCAGTTGGCGATGTGGATGGGTTTCCACGGGCCTTCGTTGCGTTAAGCCTGGTGCAGTGTTGAAAAGAAACCGGCCTCAATGGCCGGTTTTTTGTGCGTTAAGGGATTTGCACGCCCTCGGCCAGCAGCATGTCGATCAGGCGAATCAGCGGCAGGCCGATGAGGCTGGTGGCGTCAGGCCCTTCGGTGGATTGGAACAGGCTCACGCCCAAACCTTCGGCCTTGAAGCTGCCGGCGCAGTCGTAGGGCTGCTCCAGGCGCAGGTAGCGTTCAATTCGCGCCTCGTCGAGCTGACGCATGTGCACGGTAAACGGCACGCAGTCGACCTGGCAGTGGCCGGTCTGGCTGTTGAGCAGGGCCAGGCCGGTGAGGAAGGTCACGCTGGCGCCGCTGGCGGCGAGTAGTTGCTCGCGAGCCTTGTCGAAGGTGTGTGGCTTGCCGATGATCCGATCGCCGAGCACTGCGACCTGGTCCGAGCCAATAATCAGATGAGCGGGATGGCTCGCGGCGAGTGCGCGGGCTTTCTGTTCGGCGAGGCGCTTGACCAGTTCGATGGCGGATTCGCCCGGTCGGTGGCTTTCGTCGATATCCGGCGAGCTGCAGACGAACGGCAGGTGCAAGCGGGCGAGCAATTCCCGGCGATAAGTCGAGCTTGAGGCGAGTAATAAAGGCAGCATTGGCGTCTCCTGAGGCAGGTGCGAATTCTAGCGGAGGCACGCAAGTGACGGACAGGGCACAATTTCCTTTGACATGGGTGGGTGCATCCCTATAATGCTGCGCCTATGTTGAATGACCCGATTCCACCTCACGTTGACCCGCGCAAATTGGCTGACCGTGGCACCACCCTTCAAGGTGAACTGCTGCTGGCCGATTTGAAGAGACTCTGCGACCCGCTTTCCGACGATGTCGGTACGGTGCAGGCCAAATTCGTTTTTGAACGAGATGAACGTAAATCTGTGGTGATCCACAGCTTTATCGACACCGAAGTCAAAATGGTTTGCCAGCGTTGTCTTGAGCTGGTCACCCTGCCGATCCACAGCGAATGCAGTTACGCTGTAGTGAAGGAGGGTGCGAATACCCAGTCGTTACCGAAAGGTTATGACGTGCTGGAACTGGGCGAAGATCCATTGGATCTGCAGTCACTGATCGAGGAGGAGCTTCTGCTCGCCTTGCCCATTGTGCCTGCTCATCATCCGGAAGAATGCCAGCAGCCGGCGGGAGCAGATGAACCCGAACCGAGCGAGGACGAGGTAACGCGGTCCAACCCGTTCAGTGTATTGGCGCAGTTAAAGCGTGACCCAAACGTTTAGGAGTTAATCAATTATGGCTGTTCAGCAGAACAAAAAATCCCGCTCTGCCCGTGACATGCGCCGTTCGCACGACGCTCTCGAGGCTAGCACCCTGTCTGTAGAAAAAACCACTGGTGAAGTTCACCTGCGTCACCACGTATCGCCAGAAGGCGTATACCGTGGCCGTAAAGTGATCGACAAGGGCGCTGACGAGTAATCACTTGTCCGCTCAAGTCATCGCGATTGACGCAATGGGCGGGGACTTCGGTCCCCGCAGCATTGTTCAGGCCAGCCTTGCTTGCCTTTCTGCTACGCCCTCGCTGTACCTGACCCTCGTCGGTCAACCCTCCCTACTTGAAGAACTGATCAACGGCCAATCGGCTGCCGATCGCGCGCGCCTGACAATTGTCCCGGCATCTGAAGTCATCACCATGGACGAAAAGCCGACCCAGGCCTTGCGTGGCAAGCCGGACTCGTCGATGCGTGTCGCCCTTGAACTGGTGCGTGATGGCAAGGCTCAGGCCTGTGTCAGTGCCGGCAATACCGGGGCGTTGATGGCGCTGTCGCGATTTGTGCTCAAGACCTTGCCGGGGATTGATCGGCCGGCGATGGTGGCGGCGATTCCGACGCAGAAGGGTTATTGCCAGTTGCTCGACCTGGGCGCCAACGTCGATTGCAGCGCCGAGCATCTATTGCAGTTCGCGGTGATGGGCTCGGTGGCGGCGCAGACGCTGGGCATCGCCCGGCCGCGTGTCGCGTTGCTGAATATCGGCACCGAGGACATCAAGGGTAATCAGCAGGTCAAGCTGGCGGCGACCTTGTTGCAGGCGGCGCGCGGCATTAACTACATCGGTTTTGTCGAGGGCGATGGTCTTTATCGCGGCGAGGCAGATGTGGTGGTCTGCGACGGGTTTGTCGGCAATATCCTGCTCAAGTCCAGCGAGGGCCTGGCGACGATGATCGCTGCGCGCATCGAGGCCTTGTTCAGGAAAAACTTTGCTTCCCGCGTGGTAGGTGCTTTGGCCCTGCCATTGATGAAGCGCCTGCAGGCGGATCTCGCACCGGCGCGACATAACGGCGCAAGCTTCCTCGGCTTGCAGGGTATCGTGGTGAAAAGTCACGGTTCGGCCGGGGTTCAGGGTTTTCAGAGTGCAATTCAGCGCGCGCTGATCGAGATTCAGGAGAACCTGCCCGAACGCCTCCACGGTCGTTTGGAGGATCTGTTGTCTTAGGCGTTTTCGTCGGACAATGCTTAAATGTGACCGCCCGGTTCAAAGGGCCATCCAACTGTCAGTTTCTTGCGTCCCCCAGTGGGGCGTCATTTTCGACGACAAGATCATTAGGGGCTTGTTACATGTCTGCTTCCCTCGCATTCGTCTTTCCAGGACAGGGTTCGCAGTCCCTCGGCATGCTGGCCGAGCTGGGCGCGGAATATCCGTTGATCCTCGAAACCTTCAAAGAAGCCTCCGCTGCTCTGGGCTATGACCTGTGGGCACTGACCCAGCGGGGCCCGGAAGAGCTGCTCAATCAAACCGACAAAACCCAACCGGCCATTCTGACCGCTTCGATCGCCCTGTGGCGTCTGTGGCTGGCTGAAGGTGGCGCGCGTCCGGCATTTGTTGCCGGTCACAGCCTGGGTGAATACAGCGCGCTGGTTGCTTCCGGCAGCCTGAGCCTGGCCGACGCGGTGAAGCTCGTTGAGCGCCGTGGCCAGTTGATGCAGGAAGCCGTTCCGGCCGGGCAGGGCGGCATGGCTGCCATCCTCGGTCTGGAAGACGCTGATGTACTGGCTGCCTGTGCCGAAGCGGCGCAGGGCGAAGTGGTCAGCGCGGTGAACTTCAACTCGCCGGGTCAGGTAGTGATTGCCGGCGCCAAGGCTGCGGTTGAGCGTGCCATCGAGGGCTGCAAGGCCCGTGGCGCCAAGCGTGCCATGCCGTTGCCGGTGAGCGTGCCGTCGCATTGCGAACTGATGCGTCCGGCTGCCGAGCGCTTTGCCGAATCCATCGCCGCCATCGACTGGCAGGCGCCGCAGATCCCGGTCGTACAGAACGTCAGCGCGCAAGTGCCGGCCGATCTGGAAACCCTCAAGCGTGATCTGCTTGAACAGCTGTACAAGCCCGTTCGTTGGGTTGAATCGGTTCAGACGCTGGCTGCCAAAGGCGCGACCAATCTGATCGAATGCGGCCCGGGCAAAGTGCTGGCCGGTCTGAACAAACGTTGCGCCGAAGGCGTTTCGACCTCCAATCTCAACACCCCAGACGCTTTCGTTGCCGCCCGTGCAGCGCAGGCCTGAATCAGGAGAAACTTGCATGAGTCTGCAAGGTAAAGTTGCACTGGTCACCGGTGCAAGCCGCGGTATCGGCCAGGCTATCGCACTGGAACTGGGTCGTCAGGGCGCCATCGTCGTTGGCACCGCGACCTCCGCCAAGGGTGCCGAGGCGATCGCTGCCACGCTCAAGGAGCACGGCATTCAAGGTACCGGCCTGGAACTGAACGTCACCAGCGACGAATCCGTTGCCGCCGTGATCGCGAGCATTCAGGAGCAGTTCGGCGCGCCGGCGATTCTGGTCAATAATGCCGGCATCACCCGCGATAACCTGATGATGCGCATGAAAGACGATGAATGGTACGACGTGATCGATACCAACCTGAACAGTCTGTATCGCCTGTCCAAGGGCGTTTTGCGTGGCATGACCAAGGCGCGCTGGGGCCGAATTATCAGTATTGGCTCGGTGGTGGGTGCCATGGGCAACGCAGGCCAAGTAAACTATGCAGCCGCCAAGGCCGGTCTGGAAGGTTTCAGCCGTGCGATGGCGCGTGAAGTCGGTTCGCGTTCGATTACGGTCAACTCGGTAACCCCTGGGTTCATCGACACCGATATGACCCGCGAACTGCCGGAAGCACAGCGTGAAGCCTTGCAGACGCAGATTCCGCTGGGCCGTCTGGGACAAGCTCAAGAGATCGCCTCGGTGGTCGCTTTTCTTGCATCCGACGGTGCGGCATACGTCACTGGGGCTACAATCCCGGTGAACGGTGGGATGTACATGTAAGTAAAATGTGACGGATTGCTTCAAAAAAATGTCATACGAGCTGTCTAAAATCCGTTATAAAGCTGCAATCTATTTATAGGCAGAGGGCCGCAGGGTTTGAGGAGTGAAGCTTTCAGTTGAAAAGCTGAAAAGCCTTTCTATACACTTACCCACTGGCCAGCTGCCTGAATTTGTCCATTAGGAGTGAAAACAAGGTATGAGCACCATCGAAGAGCGCGTCAAGAAAATCGTTGCCGAGCAACTGGGCGTTAAAGAAGAAGAAGTGGTCAACACTGCTTCCTTCGTTGAAGACCTGGGTGCCGACTCCCTTGACACCGTTGAGCTGGTGATGGCTCTGGAAGAGGAATTCGAGACCGAAATCCCTGACGAAGAAGCTGAGAAGATCACTACTGTACAAGCTGCAATCGACTACGTTACTAGCCACCAGGCGTAATAGTTTGTAATCGTTGTCTGCTGTCATGGAAAAACCGCACTGCCATCATGGCGTGCGGTTTTTTCTTTAGGCCTGATGCAAAGTCGTCATTTGAAAAAGGAGAGTGCTGTGTCGCGTAGACGCGTCGTAGTCACCGGTATGGGTATGTTGTCGCCACTGGGCACGGATGTGCCGAGCAGTTGGCAGGGCATTCTGGCTGGCCGCAGTGGCATTGGTCTGATCGAACACACCGACCTTTCTGCCTATTCCACCCGTTTTGGCGGCTCGGTAAAGGGCTTCAATGTCGAGGAATACCTGTCGGTCAAGGAAGCACGCAAGCTCGACCTGTTCATTCAGTACGGTCTGGCCGCGGGTTTTCAGGCTGTTCGCAACGCCGGTCTGGAAGTCACCGACGCCAACCGTGAGCGCATTGGCGTGGCCATGGGCTCGGGCATCGGCGGTCTGACCAACATCGAAGAAACCAGCCGGACCCTGCATGAGACGGGCCCGCGTCGAATCTCGCCATTCTTCGTGCCAGGCTCGATCATCAATATGATTTCCGGTTTTCTGTCCATCCACCTGGGTGCACAGGGGCCGAACTACGCCATTTCCACTGCCTGTACCACCGGTACGCACTGCATTGGCATGGCGGCGCGCAACATCATGTACGACGAAGCCGACGTAATGATCGCCGGCGGTGCCGAGATGGCCGCGTGCGGTCTGGGCATGGGCGGCTTCGGCGCGTCCCGTGCGCTGTCGACCCGCAACGACGAGCCGACTCGCGCCAGTCGTCCATGGGACAAGGGCCGTGATGGCTTCGTGCTGTCTGACGGTGCCGGTGCGCTGGTACTCGAAGAACTCGAGCACGCCAAGGCCCGTGGCGCCACGATCTACGCCGAGCTGATCGGCTTCGGCACCAGTGGCGATGCGTTCCACATGACCTCGCCACCCGCTGATGGCGCTGGTGCAGCGCGCTGCATCACCAATGCGCTGCGCGATGCGAAGATCAACATCGACCAGGTGCAGTACATCAACGCCCACGGTACTTCGACCCCGGCCGGCGACCTTGCCGAAGCCAACGCGATCAAGACCGTGTTCGGTGATCACGCCTACAACCTGGCGGTCAGCTCCACCAAGTCGATGACCGGTCACCTGTTGGGTGCGGCGGGCGCGGTCGAGGCGATCTTCAGCGTACTGGCGATCAACAGTCAGGTAGCACCGCCGACCATCAACCTCGACGAGCCGGATGAAGGCTGCGATCTCGATTTCGTGCCGCACACTGCGCGCAACATGGACATCGACGTCGTACTGTCCAACTCGTTCGGGTTTGGCGGCACCAACGGCACGTTGGCATTCCGCCGGTTCGCCGGTTGATGGACAGCTGGGTCGACGGTCAACCGGCTGACGCTCTGTCGCTGAAAGATCGCGGCCTGGCTTACGGTGATGGTCTGTTCGAGACCATTGCCGTGCACGGCGGCCAGCCGGTATTGCTGGATCGTCACCTGACGCGTTTGGCCGAGGGCTGCTCGCGTCTGGCCATCGCCGCGGATATCGAGCGGGTTCGCAGCGAGCTACTGGCTTATGCCGCGGCAATGGGCGAGGGCGTGCTCAAGCTCATTCTCACCCGTGGTGACGGCTTGCGTGGCTACGCACCCGATCCTGCGGCACAGGGTCGACGCATTCTGCAAGGCAATCCGCCTGCTGCTTATCCTGCCGTGCATGGCGAGCAGGGCGTGCGCCTGTTTCCCTGCGTCACGCGGTTATCCAACCAGCCGTTGCTGGCCGGTCTCAAGCATCTGAATCGTCTGGAGCAAGTGCTCGCCCGTGCCGAATGGCGCGACAGCGAACACGCCGAAGGCTTGATGCTCGATCAGGCCGGGCGCGTCATCGAAGGCGTGTTCAGCAACCTGTTTCTGGTGCGCGACGGCGTACTGATCACCCCGGATCTGAAGCGCTGTGGCGTGGCCGGTGTGATGCGTGCTGAAATATTGTTTCAGGCCGAGTCATTGGCCATCCCCATCCAAATCACCGACATCAGCCTCGAACAGCTGCAATGGGCTGATGAAGTCTTTATCTGCAACAGCGTGTATGGCGTCTGGCCGGTACGGGCCTACGCTGCACTGAGCTGGCCGGTTGGCCCGCTCACCCGTAAACTGCAAACCATTGCCCGTGCGCTACTGGATGCCTGATTCGTGAGACGTAAACTCTTGCTGCTGCTGGAAACCGGACTGGTTCTGGCAGGGCTGCTGATGGGCGCCAGCGCCTGGAAAATTCATTCGGCGCTGGAACAGCCCCTGAACATCACGCAGGAAGAACTGCTGGATGTGCCGAAAGGCTCGACGCCGACCCGTACCTTTCTTCAACTTGAAACCGATGGGGTCATCAAGGACGCCTTCTGGTTGCGCATCTACTGGCGCTTCAATCTGGCCGGCACACCGATCCATACCGGCGAATACCGCATGCAGCCGGGCATGACTGTCAACGGTCTGATCGACCTGTGGAACCGCGGCGAAGTGGTGCAGTACAGCCTGACACTGGTCGAGGGCTGGAATTTCCACCAGGTCCGTGCCGCGCTGGCAAAAGACGAAAAGATCGAGCAAACCCTCAAGGGCTTGAGCGACAGCGAAGTGATGGAGAAAATCGGCCATCGCGGGCTGTTCCCGGAAGGGCGATTCTTCCCGGATACCTACCGCTTTGTGCGCGGTGTTTCCGATGTCGAATTGCTGAAGAAAGCCTTCGACCGCCTCGACGAGGTGTTGGCCAAGGAGTGGGAGAACCGCTCTGCTGATGCGCCGTACAGCGAGCCATATCAGGCGCTGATCATGGCCTCGCTGGTAGAGAAGGAAACCGGTGTGCCGCAGGAGCGTGGGCAGATTGCCGGCGTGTTCGTGCGTCGCATGGCGCTGGGCATGCAGTTGCAGACCGACCCGACCGTGATCTACGGCCTGGGCGATCGCTACACCGGCAAGTTGACCCGTGCTCATCTCAAGGAGCCGACGCCCTACAACACCTATGTGATTCCCGGATTGCCGCCGACGCCGATTGCCATGGTCGGTCGCGAGGCGATTCATGCCGCGCTCAATCCGGTGGAAGGTAACAGTCTGTATTTTGTCGCCCGTGGCGATGGTAGCCATGTGTTCTCCGATGATCTGGATGCGCACAACAGCGCGGTGCGCGAGTTCCAGCTCAAGCGCCGCGCCGATTACCGCTCCAGCCCGGCCCCGGCAAATACGCCGACCGCTCCGGCTACTGCGACCGAGGAGGCGACTCCTGCGGCATCTCCTGATACCGCGCCTGAAGCGCTGCCACAGGTTCCCGCTCAGGAACCCGCGCCGACGCCGGCTCCTGCTGCCGAACCCGCGACGACCGCACCGCAGAACGCGCAATGACTTTGATTAAGGACTGCCTGTGACTGGCTTGTTTATTACCCTGGAAGGCCCGGAAGGCGCCGGCAAGAGCACCAACCGCGAATACCTCGCCGAGCGTCTGCGCGCCGAAGGTATCGAAGTGGTACTGACCCGCGAGCCCGGCGGTACGCCACTGGCCGAGCGCATTCGCGATGTGCTGCTGGCCCCGGCCGATGAAGTCATGAACCCCGATACCGAGCTGTTGCTGGTGTTCGCCGCGCGCGCCCAGCATCTGGCCGAAGTGATCCGTCCGGCGCTGGCTCGCGGCGCGGTGGTGCTGTGCGATCGTTTCACCGACTCGACTTACGCCTATCAGGGCGGAGGTCGTGGTTTGTCGCTGGAACGCATTGCTGCGCTGGAGACGTTCGTTCAGGGCGACCTGCGTCCGGATCTGACGCTGATTTTCGATCTGCCGGTGGAAATCGGTCTGGCCCGCGCCAGTGCCCGGGGCCGTCTGGACCGATTTGAACTGGAAGGCCGGGCGTTTTTCGAAGCGGTACGCAATGCGTTTCTGCAACGCGCCGAGGCTGATCCGGCGCGCTATGTGCGCATCGATGCCGGTCAGTCATTGGTCAAGGTTCAGCAAGCGCTGGATACCCTGATTCCGAACTTGCTGGAGCTGATTCGTGGCTGAGGCCTATCCATGGCAGGACAGCCTCTGGCAGCAACTGGCCGGACGTAGTCAGCACGCCCACGCGTACTTGCTGCACGGCCCGGCCGGGATCGGCAAGCGCGCGTTGGCCGAGCGCCTGATGGCCAGCCTGCTCTGTCAGCGTCCTACGCCGGAAGCGTGCGGCGAGTGCAAGTCCTGCCTGCTGCTCAAGGCCGGCAGCCATCCGGACAATTACATCCTTGAGCCGGAAGAAGCCGACAAGGCGATCAAGGTCGATCAGGTCCGTGATCTGGTCAGTTTCGTGGTGCAGACCGCGCAGCTGGGCGGGCGCAAGGTGGTGCTGATCGAGCCGGTGGAGTCGATGAACATCAACGCCGCCAACGCCTTGCTCAAGAGCCTCGAAGAGCCGTCCGGCGATACCGTGTTGTTGCTGGTCAGCCACCAGCCGAGCCGTTTGCTGCCGACGATCAAGAGCCGTTGCGTGCAGCAGGCGTGCCCGCTGCCCGGTGAGGCCATGAGCTTGCAATGGCTGGCGCAGGCGTTGCCGGAGTGCTCCGAAGAGGAGCGCGTCGAATTGCTGACGCTGGCGGCCGGTTCGCCACTGGCGGCGGTCAGTCTGCAGTCCCAAGGCGTGCGTGAACAGCGGGCGCAGGTGGTCGAAGGGGTGAAGAAGCTGCTCAAGCAGCAGCAATCGCCGACGCAACTGGCCGAAGAGTGGAAAAGCATTCCGATGCTGCGCCTGTTCGACTGGTTCTGCGACTGGTCGAGCCTGATCCTGCGCTACCAACTGACCCAGGATGAAGCCGGTCTCGGTCTGACCGATATGCGCAAAGTCGTGCAGTACCTGGCGCAAAAAAGCGCCCAAGGCAAAGTCCTCGATATACAGGACTGGATTCTCGCCCAGCGGCAGAAAGTCCTGAGCAAAGCCAACCTCAACCCGGCACTGCTGCTGGAAGCGTTGTTGGTGCAATGGGCGGGATTGCCTGGTCAAAGATAAGAATGTGTACCTAGACTCTGAACATCAGCAGTGGAGGTCAACATGAATGAAGCCATCAGCCCCGGGCCGCGCAACGGCATCCTGTCCCTGACGATCAAGGACAAATCGGTGCTTTACGCCGCCTACATGCCGTTCATCAAGAACGGTGGCCTGTTCATCCCGACCAACAAGAGCTACAAGTTGGGCGACGAGGTGTTCATGCTGCTGAACCTGATGGACGAGGCGGAGAAGATTCCGGTGGCCGGCAAGGTCGCCTGGATCACCCCCAAAGGCGCTCAGGGTAACCGCGCAGCCGGCGTCGGCGTGCAATTCAACGATGGCGACAACACCGCCCGCAGTCGCATTGAAACCCATCTGGCCGGAGCACTGAAATCCGACCGTCCCACTCATACGATGTAAGTAGCCGTCTTTTTTATGCTCGTAGATTCCCATTGTCACCTTGATCGCCTCGACCTCGCCGCCCACGACGGCTCGCTGGATGCTGCACTCGATGCGGCTCGCCAACGCGGGGTAGGGCACTTCCTGTGTATCGGCGTGAGTGCCGATAACGCCGCCGACGTCAAAGCCCTCGCCGAGCGCTACGACGACGTCGATTGCTCGGTTGGTGTGCACCCATTGGATGTGCAACCGGGCGCGGCGCCGGCGCTGGACTGGCTGCTGCACGAACTCAATCACCCGAAAGTGGTGGCGATCGGTGAAACCGGTCTGGATTATCACTACGAACCGGAAGCCGCCGAGCTGCAGCAGGCATCCTTCCGCCTGCACCTGCAAGCCGCACAGCAGACCGGCAAACCGGTGATCATCCACACCCGTGGCGCCCGTGCCGATACCCTTGAGCTGCTGCGAGAAGCGGCGTTGCCCCAGGCCGGTGTGCTGCATTGCTTCACCGAAGACTGGGACATGGCCAAAGCCGCGCTGGACATGGGCTACTACATTTCCCTGTCGGGCATCGTCACCTTCCGCAATGCCGACGCTCTGCGCGACGTGGCGAGCAAGGTGCCGGCCGATCGCTTGCTGGTGGAGACCGACTCGCCGTATCTGGCGCCGATCCCTTATCGTGGTAAACCGAATCTGCCGCAGTACGTGCGTGAGGTGGCTGAGTTTCTGGCGATGCTGCGTGGGGAGAGCTACGAGCGGTTTGCCGAGCAGACCACCGAGAACTTCAAGCGCCTGTTTACGCTGGCCTCTGTCAAATCTGCCATGTAGGTCACCGCCAAATCGCAGGCAAAAAAAACCCGGGTTCTGGGGGGTGAATCCGGGTTAAGACCATTAGGAGTAAAACAAAGGCACGCGGTCCCTTGGTACCTTTACCGGCACGGCACTTGGGGGAGATGCCGCCCGACAGTTCAAGTATTGATCAGTCTGGCGTTCAGTCCAGTTAGCCGGTCGGGGTTTTTAAACAAATTTGGAATACGTGCGCTTCAGTTGAGTTCTCATTGCACCCCCGGCGTTCGCAAAATGAACAAGAAACGCAGATATGGTCGGATGATCCGTGCATTTTTGTGCAAGTTAGGCATAATACGCGGCTTCGAATTTTGACCCCTACAGACCTTTTCTTATGCACAAAGAACCTCGTAAGGTCCGTGAGTTTCGTCGCCGCGAGCAAGAAATTCTCGATACCGCGCTCAAGCTGTTCCTCGAACAAGGTGAAGACAGCGTCACCGTCGAGATGATTGCTGATGCCGTGGGTATCGGCAAAGGCACGATCTACAAGCATTTCAAATCCAAGGCCGAGATCTATCTGCGGCTGATGCTCGATTACGAGCGTGATTTGAACGAGCTGCTGCATTCGGCCGATGTCGACAAGGACAAGGAAGCGCTGTCCCGTGCCTACTTCGAATTCCGCATGCGCGACCCGCAGCGCTACCGCCTGTTCGACCGTCTCGAAGAGAAGGTGGTAAAAGGCAATCAGGTGCCGGAAATGGTCGAGGAGCTGCACAAGATCCGTGCCTCGAACTTCGAACGCCTGACCCTGCTCATCAAGGGCCGGATCAGCGAAGGCAAGCTCGAAGACGTGCCGCCGTATTTCCACTACTGCGCGTCCTGGGCGCTGGTGCACGGCGCGGTGGCGCTGTATCACTCGCCGTTCTGGAGCAATGTGCTGGAAGATCAGGAAGGTTTCTTCCAGTTCCTGATGGACATCGGCGTGCGCATGGGCAACAAGCGCAAGCGTGATCCGGAAACGCCGAGCAGCTGAATCATTCAGCGGCCTTATTGCGCCATGATTTCGCTACATGACGCAGTACCGCAGGAATATACTCAGGCATAGGGCTTGCTAAAACTTGATTTGTGAGTCAAGTTTTAGCGGCTCGAAATTCTATCGCCGGAGTGATCATGATCGTTGACCGTCAAGGCAGGCGTTTTCGCAATTTGCGCATCAGCCTGACTTCAGCCTGCAATTACGCCTGTACCTACTGCGTGCCCAACGGCAAGCGGTTGGTGGCTGCGCAGGATGAACTGTCGGCCGAGGCCATGGCCCGCGGCGTGGCTTATCTGATCGAAGCCGCCGGCATTGAGCGCTTGCGCATCACGGGTGGCGAGCCGCTGGTCAGCCCCAAACTCGAATCTTTCATGAGCGCCGTCGGCAAGATGGGCCTGGAAGACATCAGCCTGACCACCAACGGTCAACTCCTGGCGAAAAAACTTCCGCTACTGGTGGATGCCGGTCTGCGCCGGATCAACGTATCCCTCGATACCCTGGATGCCGGCGCGTTCCGCAGCATTGCCCGTGGCGGCGATCTGGCGACCGTGCTCGATGGCATGGACCAGGCAAAAGCCGCGGGACTGAAGATCAAGGTCAACATGGTGCCGTTGCGTGGGCAGAACCTGGATCAGGTGATGCCGCTGCTCGATTACTGCCTGGAACGGGGCTATGAGTTGCGTTTCATCGAGTTGATGCGCATGGGCCACCTCGCCACCGACTCCAACGCCTTCCTGCAACAGTTCGTCAGCCTGCAGCAACTGCTGAGCCTGATCGGCGAGCGCTACGAGTACGCCCAGGCAGATGCGCCGGTGGATGCCACGGCCGTGCGCTATGCGATACCGGGCCGCGGCCATTTCGGCGTGATCGCCAACGAAAGCGTGCCGTTCTGCAGAACCTGTTCGCGCTTGCGTCTGTCGTCGACCGGTTGGCTGCATGGCTGCCTGTCGTCGAGCAACCGCCACTATGTCGGTGATCTGCTCGACAAGCCACGTCATCAGGCGTTGCCGGCATTGCAGCGTCTGTTGGTAAAGGCGTTGGGCGACAAGCAGGAAGTGGCGTTCTCCGGTGGCGCTACGGTCATGAAGATTATCGGCGGCTGAACAACCGCTTTCGCGAGCAAGCTCGCTCCCACATTTCGAATGCATTCTCCTGTGGGAGCGAGCTTGCTCGCGAATACGATCTTACAATCAACGAATTTCCTGAGCTGGCGCAAAAGCTGCATCCAACGGCCATTCGCCGGTTTTCCGTCACCGGCTTCTGGAGGATGAGGATGCGTAGCCTGGTTTTGCTGCTGGCCGTTTTGGCGCTTGGCGGCTGTATGACTGTCAGCGATATGGCCGAAGGCACTCGCTATCAGATGAGCGACGCGGGGCTGCTGGATCACAGCGACAGCCGTCGGGTGAACAACTTCCGCATTCAGCCGGATTCGTTCATCTACATCGCTCAGGGCGCATTTGCACCGCCGGGTGGCTCCTATCCGCGCCCGAACGTGGTGGCCGAAGAAGCGTTCAAGGGTTTTGTCGAATACTTCCCGATGGTCCGCCGCGCCCGTGCCCCTGAAGGCCTCGATCAGGCGATGGGCGAAGCCCGCGATGCCGGCGCCCACTACCTGCTGTACACCCGTTTCGCCAAGGCTGACGACCGTATCGGCAACTCTGACGAATGGCTCGATCAGGAAGCCGTGGATCGCCTCGGCATCGATGGCGGGGTGATTCAGATCATGTTGATCGAGACCAGCACCCAGTATTTGATTGATACTGCACGCATCAAGAGTCGTGGCGGTTTACTGACGTTCCACGATAACAAGCCGGAAGACCTGATCGGCCCGCCGCTGGCGCAATACGCGCGCAGCCTGCTGGGAGTCGGCGACCAATAAACCAAGGAGTACGCCATGAGTGGACCGCAAAAAGCCAATGACCTGTTGGGACAGATCCCCAAAACCAAAGGCCTGCCGCCGGTGCACTTGTGGAACCCGGACTTCTGCGGCGACATCGATATGCGCATCGCCCGCGACGGCACCTGGTATTACCTGGGTACGCCGATCGGGCGCAAGCCGATGGTCAAGCTGTTCTCCACCATCATCCGCCGCGACGGCGATGATTATTTCCTGATTACCCCGGTCGAGAAGGTCGGGATCAAAGTCGACGATGCGCCGTTCGTGGCGATTGCCGTGGAAGCCGAAGGCGAGGGCGAAGCGCAGGTCTTGCGTTTCACTACCAACGTTGAAGAGACTGCTGAGGCCGGGCCGGAACATCCGATCCGCGTCGAGATCGACCCGGTGACTCAGGAACCCGCGCCTTACGTGCACGTGCGCACCAACCTCGAAGCGTTGATTCACCGCAATGTGTTTTACCAACTGGTGGAACTGGCGGTCAGTCGTGAGATCGATGGGCAGCGCTGGTTGGGCGTATGGAGTGGCGGCGAGTTCTTCCGGATCGGCCTCGAGCCCTGACAATGAATCAAATGTGGGAGGGGGCTTGCTCCCGAAGGCGGTGTGACAGTCACCCTATGTATTGACT
>NZ_JAFLXF010000029.1:0-88450 GCF_019891575.1 Pseudomonas sp. MIS38 | reverse complement strand
AACGAATGGTGGGTGATGACGGGATCGAACCGCCGACATTCTGCTTGTAAGGCAGACGCTCTCCCAGCTGAGCTAATCACCCTTCGCTTCGGTGTGGCGCGCATTCTACGGAGCGACCCAACCTCTGGCAAGCACTTTTTTAATTAATTTTCTCAGGCCTTCCAAAGGCTTAGAGAAGGGTTGGCCTATGACCCGGCGAAGACAATAATGCCCCCCTTTGTATAAAGGAGAGACTCACCCCATGTGGTTCAAAAACCTGCTTATCTATCGCCTGACCCAAGACCTGCCTGTCGATGCCGAGGCGCTGGAAACTGCACTGGCCACCAAACTGGCGCGTCCATGTGCAAGCCAGGAGTTGACCACCTACGGTTTCGTCGCGCCGTTCGGCAAAGGCGAAGATGCGCCACTGGTGCACGTCAGCGGTGACTTCCTGCTGATCGCTGCGCGTAAAGAAGAACGCATTCTGCCGGGCAGCGTCGTGCGCGATGCGGTCAAGGAGAAGGTCGAAGAGATCGAAGCCGAGCAGATGCGCAAGGTCTATAAGAAGGAACGCGATCAGATCAAGGATGAAATCATCCAGGCGTTCCTGCCGCGCGCCTTTATCCGTCGCTCGTCGACCTTCGCCGCCATCGCGCCGAAACAGGGCCTGATCCTGGTCAACTCGGCCAGCCCGAAACGTGCCGAAGACCTGCTTTCCACAATGCGTGAAGTGCTCGGCACCCTGCCCGTGCGTCCACTGACCGTGAAAACCGCACCGACGGCCGTGATGACCGAATGGGTCACCACCCAGCAAGCCGCCCCGGACTTCTTCGTACTGGACGAATGCGAGCTGCGCGATACCCACGAAGACGGCGGCATCGTGCGTTGCAAGCGTCAGGACCTGACCAGCGAAGAAATCCAGCTGCACCTGAGCACCGGTAAAGTCGTGACTCAGTTGTCGCTGGCCTGGCAGGACAAACTGTCGTTCATGCTCGATGACAAGATGACCGTCAAACGCCTGAAGTTCGAAGACCTGCTGCAGGATCAGGCGGAACAGGACGGTGGCGACGAGGCCCTAGGCCAACTGGACGCCAGCTTCACCCTGATGATGCTGACCTTCGGCGACTTCCTGCCGGCGCTGGTGGAAGCGTTGGGCGGTGAAGAGACTCCGCAGGGGATCTAAAACCCTTGTGAAATCCCAATGTGGGAGCAGGCTTGCTCGCGAAAGCGGTGTGTCATTCAACATTAACTTGGCTGACCCGCCGCTTTCGCGAGCAAGCCCGCTCCCACAATTGGTTTTGTGGTGTAACTAATAATAAGGAACAGGCCATGCGCGCACTGGCTGCACTGAGCCGCTTTGTCGGCAACACTTTCGCTTACTGGGTTCTGATTTTCGCCGTGATCGCGTTCCTGCAACCGGCGTGGTTTCTCGGCCTCAAGGGCGCGATCGTGCCGCTGCTGGGGCTGGTGATGTTCGGCATGGGCCTGACCCTCAAACTCGGTGACTTCGCTGCCGTCGCCCGCCATCCGTGGCGCGTGGCTCTGGGCGTGGTCGCACATTTCGTGATCATGCCCGGCGTGGCGTGGTTGCTCTGCCAGATCTTCCACCTGCCGCCGGAAATCGCGGTCGGGGTGATTCTGGTCGGCTGCTGCCCAAGCGGCACCTCTTCCAACGTCATGACCTGGCTGGCCCGCGGCGATCTGGCGCTGTCGGTGGCGATTGCTGCCGTCACCACCCTCCTCGCCCCGTTGCTGACCCCGGCGCTGATCTGGCTGCTGGCTTCGGCGTGGTTGCCGGTTTCGTTCATGGAATTGTTCTGGTCGATTCTGCAAGTGGTGCTGCTGCCGATCGTGCTCGGCGTGGTCGCGCAACGCGTGCTCGGCGACAAGGTGCGCCACGCGGTGGACGTGTTGCCACTGGTGTCGGTGGTCAGCATCGTGATCATCGTCACCGCCGTGGTGGCCGCCAGTCAGGCGAAAATCGCCGAATCCGGTCTGCTGATCATGGCCGTGGTGATGCTGCACAACAGCTTCGGCTACTTGCTGGGTTACTTCACTGGACGCCTGTTCAAGTTGCCACTGGCGCAGCGCAAGTCGCTGGCGCTGGAAGTCGGCATGCAGAACTCGGGGTTGGGCGCGGCCTTGGCCAGTGCGCACTTCTCGCCGCTGGCCGCGGTGCCGAGCGCGTTGTTCAGCGTCTGGCACAACATTTCCGGGGCGTTGCTCTCGACGTACTTCCGGCGCATGAGCGAGAAAGAAGACCGTGAGGCGCTAGCGCAGCAGCCAGCCGACTGACCGGGAAACTTGATCCCCGGATTAATGCTCGGCAGACTGTTGCGCTACGCGGGGACGACCCTGCGGCTCGATCGAGTTATCAATCTGGGGACGGCCCCGTCAATCGATGGAGGTCTCTTATGTCCTGGATCATTCTGTTTTTCGCCGGCCTGTTCGAAGTCGGCTGGGCCGTCGGCCTGAAATACACCGACGGCTTCACCCGCCCGCTCCCCACCGTCCTGACCGTTGCGGCCATGGCCATCAGCCTTGGCCTGCTGGGTCTGGCAATGAAGGAATTGCCGCTGGGTACGGCTTATGCGATCTGGACCGGAGTCGGTGCCGTGGGCACGGTGATTGCCGGGATCATTCTGTTTGGCGAGTCGATGGCATTGATTCGGCTGGCCAGTGTGGCGTTGATCATTACCGGGTTGATTGGTCTCAAGGTCAGCGCTTAGGCCACTGGCCTCTATCGCGAGCAGGCTCACTCCTACAAGGGGTACGCGCTTCAAATGTAGGAGTGAGCCTGCTCGCGATAGGGCCATATCAGGTGACAACTACCTGACAGTCCCGCGCAACGCCCCCACCAACCCCTGCAATTTCGCCGGCTGCGCCGCCTCAACCTCGACCGCCGAACCCGCCACCAACGTCACCCGCGACCACAACCGCTTGAACAGCCCCTTGTTCGGATCGCGGCTGAAGAAACTCCCCCACAACCCTTGCAACGCCAGCGGAATCACCGGCACCGGCGTTTCTTCGAGAATCCGCGTCAGGCCGCCCTTGAACTCGTTGATCTCACCATCGGTGGTCAACTTGCCTTCGGGGAAGATGCACACCAGCTCACCGTCCTTCAGATACTGGGCAATCCGGGTGAAGGCCTTTTCGTAGATCTGGATGTCTTCGTTGCGTCCGGCAATCGGAATCGTCCCCGCCGTGCGGAAGATAAAGTTCAGCACCGGCAGGTTGTAGATCTTGTAGTACATGACAAAGCGAATCGGCCGACGCACCGCGCCGCCAATCAGCAGCGCATCGACGAACGACACGTGGTTGCACACCAACAGCGCCGCGCCCTCGTCCGGGATCGCCTCGAGGTTGCGGTGCTCGACGCGGTACATGGAATGGCTGAGCAGCCAGATCATGAAACGCATGCTGAACTCGGGGACGATCTTGAAGATGTAGGCGTTGACGCCGATGTTCAGCAGCGACACCACCAGGAACAATTGCGGAATCGACAGTTTGACCACACTCAGCAACACGATCGAAACGATCGCCGACACCACCATGAACAGAGCGTTGAGAATGTTGTTGGCGGCAATCACCCGCGCCCGCTCGTTCTCGGCGGTGCGCGACTGGATCAACGCGTACAGCGGCACGATATAGAAACCGCCAAAAATGCCGAGGCCGAAAATGTCGACCAGCACCGCCCAGGTATGCGCAAAGCCCAGCACTTCGGTCCAGCTGTGGCCGTTGACGCTTTCCGGGATTCCACCGGAATGCCACCACAGCAGCAGGCCAAACACGGTCAGGCCGAACGAACCGAACGGCACCAGACCGATCTCGACCTTGCGCCCGGAGAGTTTCTCGCAAAGCATCGAACCCAGCGCAATGCCTACTGAAAACACCGTGAGAATCAGCGTCACCACGGTTTCGTCGCCGTGCATCCATTCCTTGGCGTAGGCCGGGATCTGCGTCAGGTAAATCGCCCCGACAAACCAGAACCACGAGTTGCCGACAATCGAACGCGACACCGCAGGCGTCTGGCCCAGACCGAGTTTCAGCGTGGCCCAGGACTGGCTGAAGATGTTCCAGTTCAGGCGCATTTCCGGCGAGGCCGCCGCCGCGCGCGGAATGCTGCGACTGGCGAGATAACCGAGCACCGCAATCCCGACAATCGCGGTCGAAACCAGCGGCGCGTAGTGCGTCGAGGACATGATGATCCCGGCGCCGATGGTCCCGGCGAGAATCGCCAGAAACGTGCCCATCTCCACCAGCCCGTTGCCGCCAACCAGTTCATCCTCACGCAACGCCTGCGGCAGGATCGAATACTTCACCGGCCCGAACAGCGCCGAATGCGTGCCCATGGCAAACAGCGCCACCAGCATCAGCGACAGGTGATCGAACAGGAAACCGATCGATCCTACGGCCATGATCGCGATTTCCGCGAGTTTGATCAGACGGATCAACGCGTCCTTGGCGAATTTTTCCCCGAACTGCCCGGCCAACGCCGAAAACAGAAAGAACGGCAGGATAAACAGCAGCGCGCACAGGTTGACCCAGATCGAACGGTCACCTTCGATGGTCAGCCGATACAGAATGGCGAGGATCAGCGACTGCTTGAACACGTTGTCATTGAACGCGCCCAGCGACTGCGTGATGAAAAACGGCAGAAAGCGCCGAGTGCGAAGCAGGTTGAACTGTGAGGGGTGACTCATCTTCCGTGTTTCCCTGAGGTCGGTAGAGAATGGCCTGGATCTGCTTATTGGAATCTCGATCGGCGATCCAGGCCACACCTTACCTAAACTTTTCAGGTTATTTCTTCAACCCTGCAATACAAGGTGAGACAAACAGCTCACCGCGCCACGCGCCTTGCACGGTGCGTTTACCGACGATCAGCCACATCACCGCCAGCAGGCTCACCAGCATGCAGCCGACCACGCTGAAAAAATCCAGGTTCAGCGTGCTGGCGAGTTTGAGGGTCGCCAGCGAATACACGCCCAGCGGGAAGGTAAAACCCCACCAGCCGAGGTTGAACGGGATGCCGTCACGCAGGTAACGCGCGGTGATCAGCAGCGCCATCAACATCCACCACAAGCCGAAGCCCCACAGGGTGATACCGGCGACCAGCCCTACGCCTGCAGCGATTTCACCGATACCCGGCAGCCCGTTGGCGGCGAAGATCGCTGGTGCATCAGCGCCCAGCAGCAACATGCCCAACGCACCAGTGCCGATCGGGCCGAGGGCCAGCCAGCTTGAGGCGGCCATGTTTTCGTGAGGCAGTTTATGCAGCGCCATGCGCAGCAACAGGATGGTCAGAATGCTGAACGCCACCGGCAGGGAAAATGCCCAGAGCACGTAGCTGGTGGTCAGCACCACCAGTTGCGCGTGAGCATCGGCCAGATGCGGCGCGAGCAAACCGCCGCTGGCCGCCGCCACTTCCGCCGCCACCACCGGCAACAGCCAGACCGCGGTCATCTGGTCGATGCTGTGTTCCTGGCGGGTAAACATCATGTAAGGGATCAACACACCGCAGGCCAGCGACATCGCCACGTCGAGCCACCACAGCACTTCGGCAAGATGAATTACGCCCTCGCCCCAGCGTGGCAGACCGAACAGCAGAAAGCCGTTGATGATGGTCGCCAAACCCATGGGAATGGTGCCGAAGAACATCGAAACAGTGGAGTGACCGAAGATCCGCCGCGCTTCATCGAAGAATAAAATCCAGCGCGCGGCATAGGCGAAGGTAAACAAGGTGAACAACAGAATGTTGAACAGCCACAAACCCTCGGCCACCGCGTGCAGCCCGGGAATCGCCACCGGTAATTGCGCCAGCGCCAGGGCCAGCACGCCGGTGCCCATGGTCGCGGCGAACCAGTTCGGGGTGAATTGACGGATCACTTCACGTGGATGCTGAAGCTGGCTGAACGGCTTGATGCCGGGTTTGGCGGTGTTGGGGCAAGTCATCATGAACTCCTGTCCTCAGGTGAGGTTGAGCCCATGGTAGAACCGAATCGAATATCTATATAACGGGTAATTTCTCTATCTGTTATCTACTTTACAGATAAGCAGTCAAACACTGCCTTCGCTTTCGATCACCAGAATCCGCGCCGCGCCCTGCGGATGCGCCACGTGCTCGGTACCGACTGAGGCGTAGAAGATGTCCCCGACCTCAAGCAGCGCCTGCTTTTCTTCACCCTGTTCGCGATAACGCATCTGCACCTGACCATCGAGCACCACAAACACTTCCTCACCATCGTTGACGTGCCATTTGTAAGGCTGATCAGTCCAGTGCAGGCGCGTGGTGATGCCGTTCATGTTGGCAATGTCCAGCGCACCCCAGGCACGCTCGGCGGTGAACGACTTGCTGCGGATAATCTTCATCGATGTCCTATTCCTTGCGACGTGCCAAACCAGAAACCACAGCGACAAACAGCAGGCTGAAGCCCCATCCAGCAAGAATCTCGCACCACATCACAAATCGGACCCAACGCTTGCCACTGATAAAGAAGCTAAAAAACTCAAAAACCGGATTGGCTTTTGGTGTTTCAATCAGTGGAGCCCAGTCATTTTCCTGGTGCAGGTCAACCAGAGGCAGTAGTAGATCTAGTGAGAATGCGATCGGACTGAACCCGGTATATTCTTCACGCAGCTTCTCACATAAATACCAATTACCCGATCCCTTGAACGCATCTGGCAGCTCTGCCGGCGTGCGATAACTACTCTTTTTGAGCCACACCTGCTCCCGGTCCGGACGACAGGTGTCATAAGCTTCGTTTTGAAAAATCAGGGGATTACTGGGAGCAAATACTCCGAAACTGGCGGCACTCCAGTAGACCAATGTGCAAAATCCCCAAACCAGTGCGAACCATGGCAGCAGTAGCATCGGACGGTAGCCGAAGCCAGTCAGATAACCATAAAGAAAGTGCAAGAACTTCGCGGAGGCGGCGTAAAGCTTTCGAAAAGACGGGGACCAGGTACTCGGTGACTGACCAATGCGACCAGATTCACGCAAGCACTGCTCATACTCAATACCCACCTCTTTGGCTTCTTCGGTATGGCCAGTAGATTCAAGTACTTGCTGCAATTGGCGCCAGGGCTGAGGACGAAAATGCTCTTTGAATGTCATCGGTGACGTCTCGTCTTTTTCCAGACAGGCTTTCTGCTTTTTCAACCATGTCATGCGCTCACTGACTGGCATCGGTTTATGCACATCCACAGAGTCGTAGATAAAACCATTGAGAATCGGGCGCTCTCCCCATGAAGCAAGATCGTCATTGATGGTCGCGACGCTGGTTCCTAAAAACGAGATTTGCTTGGGAGCGGACTTGAGGTCGCGCAAATCGAGCCTCCCTTTCACTCTCATCTCATTTGCTCGTAGCTCCTGTATGGCAGCGCCATCAAACTCAACATTTCCTTCGACCTCCAAACCAGCTAGTTGCAGTCGCCCCTGGATTTCACAGTCTTGACTGAAAAGCGCGTTACCTCTGATAAAAGCGCGCTCAGCGGTCATCGCATGTGCATTTCCAATCGCAAAAAATTTCGAACGCCTACAGCTCAACTGGCCCGAGATCCTTGCACCCAGCAAATTAACAGTGCCTTTCGAAGTAAAGCCGTCCCGGAGAAAGACAGGACCATTGATACAAGCAAAATCCAAGTCGAGAGACTGTTCGTCATCAACAGTAAAACTTGCATTTACGCAATTGAATTGCCCGCCAATTACGGCAGACCTGAAACGTACCAAGCCCTTTGCAGAAAAGCCGCCATTAAGATAAACACCCGTACGTATTTCGGCAAAAGAGGCATCCAGGCACGACTCCCCCCCACCATCAAATTGTGAACCTAAACAAACCAGCCTGGCGGCAATTCGGGCCGAGCCGAGTTCGACAAGACCATTGGTAGAAGTTGATGAAAAGACCAGGCTGTCATTGACAACAATTCGTTCACCTAAAAAAGATTTGAGCGAGCAACCTTCAAATTTGAGCATACGTTCAAAGCTGGCGCCTCGGACATTGAGGTCCCGTTCAAACAAACAATTCTTAAAAGTGACCGGGGTGGTCACGCAAATGCCCGCTAAAAAAAGTGGCCCTTCGATAAAGGCACCTTGCAGGTAAAGATTCTCCCCAAGAAATGCTCCTTTGGAATACGTCAGGATCAGAGCGCGCAGGAAAGTTGCTCGTACAACATTCTCCGCAGTCGACGAGACGGGGAGCTCGTCAGTGATGGTGGCAATCACTCCCCGCTTGAAGCAATCCAGCAAGCGCTTCTCAGCAGGACGTAATCCACCCTTGCCATTCTGCAAGCGTCCCAGCAATTCGCCGATTTCATCCATTCTCGTTCACTCAAATCATTTCACTGCGAATAATGGTTCGCATGGTAGTGAACAGGCGTTTTGCCATCAAACAATTATTCACCCGCGGAAGGATTGAGGTTAATGCGCGAGACCAGAGGTTGACGCGAGATCAGAATCAGACCGCTTACTGAGAGAACCACCAATGCCAAGCCGTAACAGTCAGTAGTCGCCAGCAAACCAAAGCTGATAGTCAAATGCCCAGCCAGCAACGCCGGCAAACAGAACGCCAGATAACTCAGCGCGTAGTACGCCGACATCAAACCGGCCCGTTCATGCGGCAGGGCCAACGGCACCAGGCTGCGCACCGCGCCGAGGAAACCCGAGCCAAAGCCGCAACCGGCGACCAGTGTGCCGAGGAAAAACAGCGCCAGACTGGCGCTGTGCACGCCGAGCAAAATCAGCAGCACGCCGATAGGCAGCAGACTGGAGCCGATTTGCAGGGCTTTGCCGGCGGGACGATTGCGCAAAGTGAAAATCATCAGCGCCCCGGTCACGGTCAACGCCGAGACAGTCGCGCCGCCGATCAGGTTCGACGTCGAGCCCGTGGCGGTGCGCACCAGCGACGGTGCCAGTGAGGCAAAAAAGCCGCCGAGGGCCCAGGTTGCGGTGTTCAGCGGCAGCACACGCCATAAGGTCGAACGCGCCTGAACCGGCACATGCAGGGTTGGCCGCAGTGAAGCCCAGGCCCCGGATTGCGGGGTGACGCTTTCCGGCAGACGCCAGACATACACCGCCTGCAACACAAACAGCGCCAGCAGCAGCCAGTAAGTCAGTTGCAACGGCGCCGGGGCGAACTCGGCCAGCAAGCCGCAGCCCATGCTGCCCAGCGCCATGCCGAGCAACGGTGCGACGCTGTTGATCAATGGCCCTTGTTGGCGATCGGTGTCGAGCAGTGTGGCGCTCAAAACGGCGGTGGCCATGCCGGTGGCGAAACCTTGCAGCACGCGGGCGCTGATCAGCCAGGCAACACTGTCGGCGCTGATAAACAGCACCATCGCCAGCGCATTGAGCAGCACGGCAGTGAAAATCACTGGTTTGCGCCCCAGATGATCGGACAGCGAACCGACCGTCAACAGCGCCGCCAGCAGACTCAGGGCATACACGCCGAAAATCAGGGTCAGCACCGCTGCCGAGAAGTGCAGTTGATCCTGATACAGGTGATACAACGGCGTCGGCGCCGTGGAAGCGGCGAGAAAACTGAGTAAGGTGATCGCCAGAAAAATCAGGCTGCCACGGTTGGAAGCAAGGCTGGTCATGGGCACACTCCGCAAAAGCTAATTTTTTGCTTTTGCGGAGTGTGCTCTCGGCTTTGGCTTAAAGCAAATTCTTTGTGTTAAGGTCTGGCGCATGGCTATTAAAGAAGGTTTACGCCCCGGCGGCCGCAGTGCCCGGGTGCAAGAGTCGATTCATTCGGCAGTCCGCGCGCTTCTGCAAGAACAGGAGCGCAGCAGCGTGACCGTCCCGCAAATCGCTGCGCGCGCCGGGGTCACGCCGTCGACAATCTATCGGCGCTGGGGTGATCTGGCGGCGTTGCTCGCCGACGTCGCCCTCGCCCGCATGCGCCCTGACAGCGAACCGGCGGTGACCGGTGACCTGCGCGGTGATATCCGCGCCTGGGCCGAGCAATATCTGGACGAAATGAGTTCGGAGCCGGGGCGCAACATGATGCGCGACGTGCAGGCCAGCGCCACGCCGGGGTACTGCGTGACGATTCTTGGCGCGCAGTTGCAGACCATCATCGAGCGTCACCCTGACGAGCCGGCGCCGAGCGTTGATCATCTGATCAATCTGGTGGTGGCGCCGGTGGTGTTCCGGATCCTGTTTTCGGCGGCGGCGCTGGAGGTGGATGAGCTGCATCGGTTGATCGATATCGCGCTGAAACAGGACTGACGCCTTCGCGAGCAGGCTCACTCCTACAATTGGAATGCGTTCCACCTGTAGGAGTGAGCCTGCTCGCGAAGAGGCCCGACCAGTCACCTCAGAACCACCCGGTCTCAAACCTGCGACACCCCGCCACGCCACGACCTTGGTCGACACTGACTAACCGCCATACTCATGCGAGACTGTCCGCCCGGGCAGGACTGCCGGGGAGTCTTTTGTCGGGAGTGTTGCATGTCGCTGTCCACCGGGCTGATCGCCGCCGTCGCCCTGGCCTATATGGCCATCATGTTCGCCATCGCCTTCTACGGCGACCGTCGCAGCACACCGTTGCCGCCGCGGATGCGCGCGTGGGTGTACAGCCTGTCACTGGCGGTTTATTGCACCAGTTGGACGTTCTTCGGCGCCGTCGGCCAAGCCGCCGAACAGCTGTGGTCATTCCTGCCGATCTACCTCGGGCCGATCCTGTTGCTGCTGGGCGCGCCGTGGGTCCTGCAGAAAATGGTGATGATCAGCAAGCAGGAGAACATCACCTCGATTGCCGACTTCATCGCCGCGCGCTACGGCAAATCGCAATCGCTGGCGGTGGTGGTGGCGCTGATCTGCCTGGTTGGCGTCCTGCCCTATATCGCTCTGCAACTCAAAGGCATCGTCCTCGGCGTGAACCTGCTGATCGGCGCCGGGGCCGACGCCATGGGCACCCGCGCCCAGGACACCGCGCTGATCGTCTCGCTGGTACTGGCGCTGTTCACCATCGTCTTCGGTACGCGCAACCTCGATGCCACCGAGCACCACCGCGGCATGGTGCTGGCGATTGCGTTTGAATCGCTGGTCAAGCTGTTCGCCTTTCTTGCCGTTGGCGCGTTCGTGACCTACGGGCTGTACGACGGTTTTGACGACCTGTTCAATCAGGCGATGCTCGCGCCGCGCCTCGAGGAATACTGGAAGGAAACGATTAACTGGCCATCGATGGTGGTGCAGACCGGGGTGGCGATGATGGCGATCATTTGCCTGCCGCGGCAGTTTCACGTCACCGTGGTGGAGAACATCGACCCGCAGGACCTGCGTCTGGCCAAGTGGGTGTTCCCGGCTTATCTGGCGCTGGCCGCGCTGTTCGTGGTGCCGATCGCCCTCGCCGGGCAGATGATGCTGCCGAGCCACGTACTGCCCGACTCGTTCGTGATCAGCCTGCCGCTGGCCCAGGCCCATCCGGCCCTGGCGTTGCTGGCGTTCATCGGCGGCGCGTCGGCCGCCACCGGCATGGTGATCGTGGCCAGCGTAGCGCTGTCGACCATGGTTTCCAACGACATGCTCTTGCCGTGGTTGCTGCGCCGTAACAACGCCGAGCGCCCGTTCGAAGTGTTCCGTCAGTGGATGCTCTCGGTGCGCCGCGTGAGCATCGTGCTGATTCTGTTGCTGGCCTACGTCAGTTACCGCTTGCTCGGCTCCACCGCAAGCCTCGCAACCATCGGCCAGATCGCCTTCGCCGCCGTCACCCAACTGGCCCCGGCGATGCTCGGCGCGCTGTACTGGAAACAGGCCAACCGCCGTGGGGTGTTCGCCGGTCTGGCCGCCGGTACGTTCCTCTGGTTTTACACGCTGATCCTGCCGATTGCCGCCCACAGCCTCGGCTGGTCGCTGAGCACGTTCCCGGGCTTGGCGTGGCTGCACAGCAACCCGCTGAACCTGCCGATCACTCCGTTGACCCAAGGCGTGGTGCTGTCGCTGGCGGGCAACTTCACCTTGTTCGCCTGGGTCTCGGTTCTGTCGCGCACGCGGGTTTCGGAACACTGGCAGGCCGGGCGCTTCATTGGTCAGGAAATCAGCGCGCGGCCGAGTGCGCGCTCGATGCTCGCGGTGCAGATTGATGATTTGCTGCAACTGGCGGCACGCTTTGTCGGTGAAGAGCGCGCGCGACAGAGCTTCATTCGTTTCGCTTACCGCCAGGGCAAGGGCTTCAACCCGAACCAGAATGCTGACGGCGAATGGATCGCCCACACCGAACGTCTGCTGGCCGGTGTGCTCGGCGCTTCGTCGACGCGCGCGGTAGTAAAAGCCGCGATTGAAGGCCGGGAAATGCAGCTGGAGGACGTCGTCCGGATCGCTGACGAAGCCTCGGAAGTGCTGCAGTTCAACCGCGCCCTGCTGCAAGGCGCGATCGAGAACATCACCCAGGGCATCAGCGTGGTCGACCAGTCGCTGAAACTGGTGGCGTGGAACCGGCGTTATCTGGAGCTGTTCAACTACCCGGACGGCTTGATCAGCGTCGGCCGGCCGATTGCCGACATCATTCGCTACAACGCCGAACGCGGCCTGTGCGGCCCCGGCGAAGCGGAAGTCCACGTCGCCCGGCGCCTGCACTGGATGCGTCAGGGCCGCGCGCACACGTCCGAACGCCTGTTCCCCAATGGCCGGGTGATCGAGCTGATCGGCAACCCGATGCCCGGCGGCGGTTTCGTCATGAGTTTCACCGACATCACCGCGTTCCGCGAAGCCGAGCAGGCGCTGACCGAGGCCAACGAAGGCCTGGAACAACGGGTCAGCGAGCGTACGCAGGAGTTGTCACAGCTCAACGTCGCACTGACCGAAGCCAAGGGCCATGCCGAGGCCGCGAATCAGTCGAAAACCCGCTTCCTCGCCGCCGTCAGTCATGACCTGATGCAGCCGCTAAACGCCGCGCGCCTGTTCTCTGCCGCCCTCTCCCATCAGGACGACGGCTTGAGCAGCGAGGCGCAGAAACTGGTGCAACACCTCGACAGTTCGCTGCGTTCGGCAGAAGACCTGATCAGCGACCTGCTGGATATTTCCCGCCTGGAAAACGGCAAGATCAACCCGGATCGCAAGTCGTTCGCGCTCAATGAGCTGTTCGACACGCTCGGCGCCGAATTCAAGGCGCTGGCCCAGGAACAAGGCCTGAAGTTCCGTGTGCGCGGCAGCCAGTTGCGCATCGACAGCGACATCAAGCTGCTGCGACGGATCTTGCAGAACTTCCTCACCAACGCGTTCCGCTACGCCAAGGGCCCGGTGCTGCTGGGCGTACGCCGTCGCGGCAGTGAACTGTGTCTGGAAGTGTGGGATCGCGGACCGGGGATTCCGGAAGACAAACAACAAGTGATTTTCGAGGAGTTCAAGCGCCTCGATAGCCATCAGACCCGCGCCGAAAAAGGTCTTGGGCTGGGCCTGGCGATTGCCGACGGTTTATGTCGCGTGCTCGGCCACACCCTGCGCGTACGCTCGTGGCCGGGGCGCGGCAGCGTGTTCAGTGTCAGCGTACCGCTGGCCCGGGCGCAATCACTGCCGCAGAACGCCGCGGTGGAGTTGAACGGCAAGTTGCTCAGCGGCGCGCAGGTGCTGTGCATCGACAATGAAGACAGCATTCTGATTGGCATGAACAGCCTGCTGAGCCGTTGGGGCTGTCAGGTGTGGACGGCGCGCAATCGCGAGGAATGCGCGGCGCTGCTCAACGATGGCGTACGACCGCAACTGGCACTGGTCGACTATCACCTCGACCACGGCGATACCGGAACCGAGCTGATGGCGTGGCTGCGCACCACGTTAGGCGAGCCGGTGCCGGGGGTGGTGATCAGCGCCGATGGCCGCCCGGAGACGGTGGCGCAGGTGCATGCGGCAGGGCTGGATTATCTGGCCAAACCGGTGAAACCGGCGGCGTTGCGGGCGTTGTTGAGTCGGTATGTGCCGTTGTAACCGTTCGACTTGAGTGTTGCAGCGCTACCGCTGACGCCTTCGCGAGCAAGCCCGCTCCCACCTTTGGAATGCATTTCACTGTGGGAGCGAGCCTGCTCGCGAAGCTCTTCGGGTTATTCCGGGAGCTCGACCAGCCCATCGACATCGGTCATCGCCCGCTCCAGCAGATCCGCCGGCAGGCTCTTGCTGGCCCGCGCGCCGAGCAATTTGAGCTGCTCACTGCGGCTGACCAGGTTGCCGCGCCCTTCCGTGAGTTTGTTGCGCGCCGAGCTGTAGGCCTTGTCCAGCTGTTGCAGGCGATTGCCGACTTCGTCCAGATCCTGAATGAACAGCACGAACTTGTCGTACAGCCAGCCGGCACGCTCGGCGATTTCCCGCGCGTTCTGGCTTTGCCGCTCCTGCTTCCACAGGCTGTCGATCACCCGTAACGTCGCCAACAACGTGGTCGGACTGACGATCACGATGTTGCGGTCGAACGCTTCCTGGAACAGCGCCGGCTCGGCTTGCAGGGCGGCAGAAAACGCCGCTTCGATCGGCACGAACAGCAAGACGAAATCGAGGCTGTGCAGGCCTTCCAGACGCTTGTAATCCTTGCCGGCGAGGCCCTTGACGTGACTGCGCAGAGACAGCACGTGCTGCTTGATCGCGATCTGGCCGAGGGTGTCGTCTTCGGCGGCTACGTACTGCTGATACGCCGTGAGGCTGACCTTGGAGTCGACCACCACCTGCTTGTCGCCCGGCAGGTAAATGATCACATCCGGCTGGAAGCGCTCGCCGTCCGGCCCCTTGAGGTTGACCTGAGTCTGGTACTCGCGGCCCTTCTCCAGACCCGCGTGTTCCAGCACCCGCTCAAGAATCAGCTCACCCCAGTTGCCCTGGGTCTTCTGGCCTTTGAGGGCGCGGGTCAGGTTGGTCGCTTCGTCGCTCAGGCGCAGATTCAGCGCTTGCAGACGCTCCAGCTCCTTGGCCAGCGAGAAGCGTTCGCGGGCTTCGGCCTGATAGCTTTCTTCCACGCGTTTTTCGAAGGATTGGATGCGTTCTTTCAGCGGATCGAGCAACTGCCCGAGGCGCTGTTGACTGGTCTCGGCAAAACGCTGTTCACGTTCATCGAAGATCTTCCCTGCCAGCTCGGCGAATTGCGCGCGCAGCTCATCGCGCGAGCCTTGCAGGTCGTTGAGGCGTTGTTGATGGCTTTCCTGTTGCTCGCGCAGTTCGGCGTTGAGCGACGCGGCCTGTGCGTCGAGACGCCGCAATTCGGCCTCTTTGTTGGCACGCTCGATGTTCCAGGCGTGGGAAGCGTCACGGGCATCATCGCGCTCGATCTGCAGCAGCTCGACTTCGCGGCGCAGGGCCGCCAGCTCCGCCTGTTTGGCGGCATTGGCCTGGCCGAGGTCGACGATTTCATCGCGGCTGGCTTCAATTTGGGCGTTGAGCCCGTCCTGCGCCAGTTGCGCCATGGCCAGACGCTCTTCGAGCAAGGCGACCTCGGCTTGCCGATCACTGGCCCGCCGTTGCAGTTGCCAGGCCAGCGCCAGCAGCGGCAATCCCGCGCCCGCCAGACCCAGCAACACGCTGGTCAAGTCCATAGCCATAGCCACTCCTGCCGATTCGATAAAGCCTGAAGGTTAACCAAGGCGTGGGGCGTTGGACAGCTCAGTCTTCGAGCAGACCGAGTTCCCGTTGTGCACGACGGTCGCCAGCGCGGGCGGCCTGGCGCAGCAGATCCTGCCCGATGCGCCGATCACGGGCATTGCCGCACTCGCGGCACATCAATTGGCCGAGACGACTTTGCGCGGCGACCACGCCTTCGCGCGCCGGTTGCTTGAGCAGACGCCCCGCCAGATGCTTGGCATTACGGCTATCGCCCAGGCGCGGGCTGTCGAGCAGCCATTCGGCCACACGCACGGAAAATCGCTTGGGAGGGGTAACACGAGGGTGTTCGGAGGTAACAGAGTCTGATACTGAGCGAAACTTCATAAAACACTGTGGGACAGATCGGAAGGCGCGCCACTCTACTCTCTTTTTCGTACAGGTAAAGTCGAAAAAAACCCGGCACGCCCGTCCTAGAGCAAGCGCTAGGGACAATCCACAGAAGCTGTGGATAACTCAGTGGACAACCGCTCCCGAACCTCCGCAAAGCCTTGTGGAATGGGGCTCGCAGTCAAACTGACGATTTTTTCACCAACAAAAAAAGACGATATTTTTCATTGACTTAAACTTTTGATACAGGCAGCCATCGGGGTCAGGATTGATATGACAGCAAGGTTACCGTCTGCGCAACTAATGTGCACAAGTACCTGTTACCCGGTTATATCGATGCGCTTTTTTGGCCCGTTTTGCGCCTCGGACTGGGGATAAGCGGGTTGGCGCTGGGCATGGCTGCACGCTTTTGTGGCGACGGATGGTTTCTCGCGAGCAGGCTCGCTCCTACAATCGGCCCCGTTCTCCTGTGGGAGCGAGCCTGCTCGCGAAGGGGCCAGCCCGGTCCCCCGTGATCCGCGCCACCGACCGAAATCTTTTTTTGCCGCCGGGTTTGCATTGCCCAGGACGTTCCGTTACTATCCGCGGCGTTAGTACCAAGCTGAAAGTCAATTCCGGTCGAACACATCCCCACGGTCAATCTTCTTCCCAGAAGCCCTTCACCGAAAAAAGCGGGAACGACCCCTCGATGGTTTCCAGGTAAATCTTGCGCCGACACTGCCTTTGAATGAATGCAAAGGGTGTTGCGAAGACCACTTACTCTGACCGAACCAGCCTGCAAATTGATCAGGATCTTCACCCCGGGCCCAGAACCTTTGCCCTCGATGTGTTGCCTGTCCTCCTAAGTACCTACCTGCCAGCCCAAGCGCGCCAACTTATCAGCGCTTCAAACTGGCTGCTTTGTTCCAGTCGGGTTCTTTGTTCGACCAATGGTGGTCGACATTACTGGAACGTTTTAACGTTGCACGGTTCTTATCCGTGTCATTTGTAGGAACACCTAATAACTATGTCTACTCAAATCCAGACTCAGGATGCCATTCGCACCCTAACCAACGCTTTTGCCCCAATGAACTGCCTGATCATGGCCGCTCGCAAAGGCTGCTTCAGCTTCACCGTGGTCAATGAACACGGGATCGCTCGCCACAGCGAGCGTCTGTACCCCGATCAATACTCCAGCGCCGAACCGCTGCAGGCCATTATTGATCGTACGCGTCAGGCATTGATTGCCTGAGAGCCGAAAAGGCTGCAAAAGCAAAAGCCCCGCACAAAATGCGGGGTTTTTTATTGCCCGATATTTCGCTTTTAGCCCTTCAGGCCTAAGCACCTTCGGATATAACGCCTGTGGCTCGCTGCCGGAAATATTTTAAAAACAGGCCTTTACGTCGCGAATATGACACTACACTTCAACTCAAGCGGCTTGATCCGCTTTCGGCGAGCCTGAGTCGATCCACCGCTGCCAAGGCCCCTTCAGGTATCGCCGCCCAATTACAAGATCCGAGGGTTTTATGGGTATCGCTGCCAGCGAACTGTGCCGCTATGTGATCCGTCCCACACTGATTTATCTGGGACGCCACTGCGCAACTGCCGAATCCCTGCTGCTGGGCATTGCCGCCAGCCAGTCCGCCCTCGGTTCCGCCCTGCATGACCGCCGTGGCCACGGCCTCTACCGGATTGCCGAGCACCGCCACCAGGCCCTTTGGGATCACTATCTGGCACTCGATCCGGAGCGTGCGAGCCTGGTTCGCGGCCTCGCCAGCCAACATGCTTTTTTGAGCGGCCCGCACCTGGAATTGACCGTCAACCTGCGTTACGCCACCGCCATCGCCTGGCTGCTGGTAGAAGAACAACACACCACCCTCCCCGCCCCGGACGATCTGCTGGGCATGGCGCGAATCTGGCGTCAGACCTTCCAGCCGCAAGGTCGTCTGCGCGACTTCACCTACGCCTGGCAAACCTGTGTTTCACCGGTGAATCAGGTCGCGTGTTGACTGGCGAGTTTCAGAAGATCGCTCAACAGGTCGCGAATCTGGTCGGATTGTCCTACAAAACCGCTCTAACTCAAGCCATACGGACTATAGCGCTGGGACGAAAATGTTGGTAATTTTCGCCCCGGTGATCACCAGGAGTTCTAATAATGAAAAAAGTCATGCTCAAAACCACCCTTAGCCTCGCCGTTACCATGGCATCCACCCAGATCTTCGCAGCTGGCTTTGCCATCAACGAACACAGCATCAGCGGGATGGGCACTGGTTACGCTGGGCGATCCTCTTCTGCCGACGACGCAAGCACTGTTTATGGCAACCCTGCCGGCATGTCGCGCATCACGCGCGAACAAGTCACCGGCGGTGTTGCATTCCTCGATGCCAAGACCGATATCAGCGACGCCAGCTCCAGCCCTAACGGCGGCAGCAACAAAGGCGACATGGTGCCCTTCACCTCCGTACCTATGGGCTTCTACGTCAAACCGATCGATGAGCATTGGGCATTCGGCCTCGGCGTGTACGTGCCGTTCGGTCTGATTACCGACTACGAAAAAGGCTTTGGCGGCCGTTACTTCGGCAGCAAGTCCGAAGTCCAGGTCATCACCTTCCAGCCGACCGTCAGCTACAAGTTCAACGACGTGGTGTCGATCGGTTTCGGCCCGACCATCAACCGCATCGACGGCACCCTCGAGTCCAACCTCTCGGTGACTCAGCTGGCGCCGGACGGCAAGGTCAAGATCAAGGGTGACGACACCGCGCTGGGCTACAACATCGGCGTACTGGTACAGGCCACCGACACCACTCGCCTGGGTCTGACCTACCACTCGAAAGTCGACTACAAGCTCGAAGGCAACACCAAGGTCAACTACGGCGCACTGGCTGCAGTCGGTCTGGGCGCCAGCCAGAAGTACGACGCTTCGCTGAAGATCACCACACCTGAATCCGTGGACTTCTCGGTTACTCAAGCGATCAACGACCGCTGGAACGTCTATGCCGGTTCGACCTGGACCCGCTGGAGCCAGTTGAAGAAGATCACCGTTGAAAACTCGGGCGTACAGCCGCTGCTGGCCGGTCAGTTTGGCGAGATCACCGAAGACCAGAACTGGCACGACTCCTGGGCTTACGCCGTGGGTACTTCGTACCAACTGAACAAGGAATGGGTACTGCGTACCGGTCTGACCTTCGATCAGTCGCCGACCAACAACGTCGACCGTTCGCCACGCATTCCTACTGGCGACCGCACGATCTTCAGCATCGGTGCCGGCTGGAGCCCGACCGAAGACCTGACCATCGACGTGGCTTACTCGTACCTGAAGGAAGAGTCGGTCAAGATCCACAACCAGAACGATCGTGGCCAGACCTACGATGCCAAGTATGAAAACTCGGCAAACGGTTTCGGTGTTGGCGCTACTTACCGCTTCTGATGCTGCACGGCGAGGCTAAACCCTCGCCCACAGAAAAGCCCCGCTCTCTTTACAGAAAGCGGGGCTTTTTTGTGCCTATTCAAATACCACAGATCAAATGTGGGAGCGGGCTGGCTCGCGAATGCGGTCTGACATCCAGAACAAGTGCTGAATGATCCGCAGCCTTCGCGAGCAAGCCCGCTCCCACAAAAAGCGTGTGTTATCAGTTGAGCGGTTTTGAGGCGATGGCCTTTTCAACCGCCGCAATAAACTCCGGATCATCCGGTTTGGTCAGACTGGAGAAATTCGCGATCACCTTGCCCTGACGATCAATCACGTACTTGTAGAAATTCCACTTCGGCGCGCTGCTCTGCTCGGCCAGCACCTTGAACAGGTGAGTAGCATCGTCGCCACGGACTTTCTGCGGCTCGGTCATGGTGAAGGTCACGCCGTAATTGGCGTAGCAGACCTTGGCGGTTTCGGCGCTGTCCTTGGACTCCTGCTTGAAGTCATTGGACGGTACGCCGAGCATTTCCAGGCCTTGCGCCTTGTAGTGCTGATTGAGCGCTTCGAGGCCCTCGAACTGTGGGGCGAAGCCACAGAAACTGGCGGTATTGACCACCACCAGCGGCTTGCCGGCGTAGCGCTGGCACAGATCGACGGATTCCTTGGCGCGCAACTTGGGCAACGAACCTTGCAGCGCCTCCGGACAGTCAGCGGCCTGGGCCAGTCCGGTCAACGCCATCAGCAACGCGGGTACAGCACACCAGCGCATGAACATGTCGGCATCCTTGATGCGGTTATCAGACATCGACGTTACTCGCCCTCCAAGCCTACAAGCAAGCACCCATGCCCAACTGCATCAACGCCAGCCCGCCCTGATGCCAGCCCCACCACACCAGCGCCAGCAACAGCGCGCCGAGTGCGATGAAGGCGATTCGCGGCCAGGAACGCTTCATACGGCGCCGACAGCCGGTTGCAGACGCGCCACCGGACGCTCGCGCACCGGCCAGTTCAGCGCAGCCGCCAGCAGGCTCAAGAGAATCGCCACTTGCCAGATCAAGTCATAACTCCCGGTACGGTCATACACCACCCCACCCAGCCAGCCGCCGAGGAACGAGCCGAGTTGATGAAAGAGGAACACGATACCGCCGAGCATGGACAGGTTACGCACGCCAAACAAGGTCGCCACCGTGCCGTTGGTCAACGGCACCGTCGACAGCCAGAGGAAGCCCATGGCCATGCCGAACAGGTACGCCGAGGTCGTCGTCACCGGCAGCCACAGAAACAGCACGATCACCACCGCACGCAGCAGATACAACGCCGTCAGCAGACGCGGCTTGGACATGCGCCCGCCGAGCCAGCCGGCGGTGTAAGTACCGAAGATATTGAACAGCCCGATCAGCGCCAGCACTGTGGTGCCGACGGTTGCCGGCAGATGCTGATCAACCAGATAGGCCGGCAGATGCACGCCAATGAACACCACTTGGAAGCCGCAGACGAAAAATCCGAACGCCAGTAACCAGAACCCGGAATGCGAGCAGGCTTCGCGTAGCGCTTCAGACAGGGTCTGCTCATGACCGAACACCGGCAGCGGCTTGTCCTTGAGCATGCTCACCAACGGCACGATCAGCGCCACCAGCAAACCGAGTACCAACAGCGCCGCCGACCAGCCGAGCCAGCCGATCAAACCCAGCGTGCCCGGCAACATCGCAAACTGGCCGAACGAACCGGCAGCACTGGCGATGCCCATGCCCATGCTACGTTTTTCCGGCGGCACCGCACGACCGACCACGCCGAGAATCACCGAGAACGACGTACCGGACAGACCGATACCGATCAACAGACCGGCACTCAGCGACAGGGTCAGCGCCGAATCGGACAGCCCCATGCACACCAGGCCCCCGGCATACAGCACGCCGCCGACCAGCACCACTTTCGCCGCACCGAAACGGTCAGCCAGGGCGCCAGTGAACGGCTGCGCCAGACCCCAGATCAGGTTCTGCAAGGCGATGGCGAAGGCAAACACTTCGCGCCCCCAGCCGAACTGCGCACTCATCGGCGACAGGAACAGACCGAAGCCGTGCCGCACGCCCAATGACAACGCCAGAATCAGCGCACTTCCCAGCAACACCCAACCGCACGTACGCCACATCGATGTCATTGTTATTCTCCGTTCGCGGGTATATACCCGCTTAAAACCGGAAAAACCGGCCTTCAGGCCAGTTCATCCAACAGTCGCAGCAAGGTTTCACGCTTCTCGGCGCCCAGACGATCGATCAATCGCTGTTGCGCCGCTTCCCAGGCCGGCAGCGCCGCCGCGAGGCGTTGTGCACCGGTTTCGGTGAGCCGGACGATGCGATTGCGCATGTCCTCGCCCTCGGCCAGCGCCACCAGGCCCTCGCCTTCGAGCACCCGCAGGTTGCGCCCCAGGGTGCTGCGATCCAGACCCATGGCTTCGGCCAGTTCCGAGATGCTCGGTTGATCCAGACGCTGCAGGTTGCACAGCAAAGAATACTGGGCAACGTTGATCCCGAAGCCGTCGAGAGCGCCGTCGTAATGCCTGCTGACGCCACGAGCGGCGCGACGCAGGTTGGTGCACAAACACTGAGAAGGAAGCATGATGCGTGTATATACCCGCGACTGTGTTAAATCAAGTTACATGTAGTGATTCAAGAACATTTCCGGCGCCTGACGGGTCGCCTTCGCGAGCAAGCCCGCTCCCACAGGGGAATGCATTCCAAATGTGGGAGCGAGCTTGCTCGCGAAGGGGCCAGCACGGTTACATATATGGCTCAGACCAACACCACCCCAACCAACACCACCATCTCCAGCAATTCCAGCAACGCCCCCGCCGTATCGCCCGTAGTCCCGCCCAACCGCCGCACCATCACCCGCCGCAGCCAGACAAACCCGACGAACGCGACAACCAGCGCAACAATCGCTTTCACCCCGGCAATCAGCAAACACGCCAGCACACTCGCCCCGAGCACCCACCAACCAGCTCTACGCGGCAAATGATCAGCCAACGCCTGCCCCAACCCACCCGCGCGCACATACGGCGTGGTCAGAAACAGCCCCAGCAGCGCCGCCCGCCCCAGCAACGGCACGATGATCAACATCACCGCATCCCCCTGCTCGACCAGCGCCAGCAACGCGCAGAACTTCAGCAGCAACACCAACACCAGCGTCACCACGGCAATCGGCCCGCTGCGCGGATCCTTCATGATCGTCAGCGTGCGCTCGCGATCACCGAAACCGCCAAGCCAGGCATCGGCGCTGTCGGCCAGTCCGTCGAGGTGCAGCGCGCCGCTGAGCAGCACCCACACCGTCAGCAACAGCGCCGCATGCAGCAACAACGGTGCGCCGGCCAACGCCAGGTTGAATGCCCAGAGGATCCCTCCGAACAGCAACCCCACCAGCGGATAAAACAACAGCGAACGCCCGAGCTGTTGCGGCTCCGGCATCCCCGGCAGACGAATCGGCAAACTACTGAGAAATTGCAGGGCGATCCACAGTGGCAGCATCTCAGTGACCTTCCTTGAGCGAACCATCGGCTTCAACGGTCAGGGAAAACAATGAAGCATGCGCGACTTCGACATTGAGCAACTGCTCACGCGGCAAACCTCGCGCCTGCGCCAGCAACAGACGCATCACGCCGCCATGACTGATCAACAAAACGCGTTCACCGGCATTGGCCTGATGCAACCGCGCAACCGCGCCCAGCACGCGAGCCGCAAAATCGCTGACCGGCTCACCCTGCGGCGGGGTGAAGGCATAGGGATCAGCCCAGAACAGCCCCAGCGCTTCGGCATCAGTCTCCATCAACGCCGCTGCGCTCTGGCCTTCCCAGGCACCGAAGTGCAGTTCCTGCAGATCCTTGTCCAACTGCACCGGCAGATTCAGTTGTTCGCCCAGCTCTGCAGCGAACCGCGCGCAACGCTGCAGCGGCGAACTGATCAGCCGGTCCCACGGCCCGCCCACCAGCACCGCGGCACGCATCTGTGCCCAGCCCTTTTCGGTGAGCGCATCATCGAGACTGCCGCGCAAACCGCCGCCCAGCTCAGTCTCACCGTGGCGCAGCAGGTCCAGACGCAAGGTCATGCCGGACGATCCGCCACCGCGGCTTCGGCGAACGTCGCCATCTGCCCGTGAAGGTCACAGGCCAGACGCAACAGCGGCACGGCCAATGCCGCGCCGCTGCCCTCGCCCAGACGCAGGCCGAGCTCCAGCAACGGTTCGGCGTTAAGTGTTTCCAGCACATGGCGATGGCCCGGCTCGGCCCCACGATGACCGAACAGCAGCCACTCGCGGCAGGCCGGATTCAGCCGCACCGCGACCAACGCGGCGACCGTGCAGATAAAGCCGTCGACCAGCACCGCGACGCCTTCCTGCGCACAGGCCAGGTACGCGCCGACCAGTGCGGCGATTTCAAACCCGCCGAGGTTGAACAGGGTTTGCAGCGCATCGCCGCGCTGTGCTGCGTGCAGCGCCAGTGCGCGCTCGATCACTTGCGCTTTATGGCTGACGCCCTCGGCATTCAACCCGGTACCGGGACCGGTCAGGTGCACCACCGGGCAATCGAGCAAGGCACACGCCAGCGCACTGGCGGCAGTGGTGTTGCCGATGCCCATTTCGCCACCGATGAACAACTCTGAACCAACGGCTTTGGCGCGCAGCACGCTGTCGCGACCGGCCTGCAAGGCGAGTTCGCCCTGTGCCTGGGTCATCGCCGCGCCCTTGGCGAAATTCGCCGTGCCCGGGCCGATGTTCAGATGACGCACGCCCGGCAGATTCAACGTCGGTGTCACGGTGCCCAGATCGACCACTTCCAGCTGTGCATCGAGCTGCCGCGCCAGCACGCTGATCGCCGCGCCGCCGCTGACGAAGTTGAGCAACATCTGCCCGGTGACTTCCTGCGGGAACGCGGAAACGCCTTCCGCGACCACCCCATGATCGCCGGCAAAAATTGCGATCCAGACTTGGTCGAGCGTCGGTTTGATCTGCCCCTGCAATCCGGCCAGTTGCACCGCCACGGTTTCGAGGCGACCGAGGGAGCCAGCCGGTTTGGTCAGTTGCTGTTGGCGCGCCGCCGCCTGTTCAACGATATCGGCATTCACGGATTGGCACGGGTTCAACCACCACGCTTGGGTCATAACGCAGGTCCTTTCAGGGTCAGGGGCAGGCCGGCGACGGTCAGGACGACTCGCTGACAACGCTCGGCCAGAGCTTGATGCAGCCAACCGGCTTCATCGACGTAGCGGCGAGTCAATTCGCCCAGCGGCACGACACCCATTCCGGTCTCGTTGCTGACAAAAATGATTTCCCCCGGCAATGACGCCAGGCAGTTCAGCAGGGCTTCACGTTCAGCGGCGAGACGCGCGGCGTCATCGAGCATCAGCTGATTGGTCAGCCACAGGGTCAGGCAGTCGACCAGCAGGCAACGCTCGGCACTGGCGTTTTCACGCAGGACGCGGGCCAGCTCCAGCGGTTCTTCGATCAACGCCCATTCGGCCGGACGCCGGGCGCGGTGATGGGCGACGCGTTCGTTCATCTCACCGTCCAGCGGCTGGCTGGTGGCGATGTAAGTGACCGCCAGATGGCTGTCGCTGGCGAGTTTTTCCGCCAGGCGACTTTTGCCGGAGCGGGCGCCGCCGAGGATCAGTTGGAGCATGGGGACATCCTGAAAATTATGTGTTGAGGCAATCGCCCTCTTCGCGGGCAAGCCCGCTCCCACAGTGACCGCAGTGGCTGAAACACCTCACTCCCCTGTGGAGGATGGAGATGTCCTGTCATTTATGTATTGAGGCACCGGCCCCTTCGCGAGCAAGCCCGCTCCCACATGGGAATGCGTTCCAAAGTGGGAGCGAGCCTGCTCGCGAAGAGGCCGTAACAGCCAGCCTAAATCCCGCAGAGCTGACGCAGCAGCCCGGTATCCAGATGCTGCTCCACCAGATCCGCCAACCGCTCGATATCGCGCTCGCGCAAGCCGTGGTAATCCACCTCCTGCACATCGCTCAACCCGGCCCAGCGCAGCAACGCGGCACTGGCTTGCGGTGATTCAAACAAGCCGTGCAGATAAGTGCCGAACACCTGCCCGTCCAGACTCTGCGCGCCGTCGCAACGACCGTCATCCAGATGCACCGCCGCGTTCTCCAGCGCCGGCCCCAGCGTCACGCCCGCATGGATTTCATAGCCACTGACCTCGGCGTTTTCCAGCGCCAGATGCCCACGGACATTGCGCAACTGCTTCTCGGCTTCCAGCGCGGTTTCGAACGCCAGCAAACCGAGGCCGGCACTGGAACCCGGCGCGCCTTCGAGGCCCAGCGGATCGTGCACTTGCTCGCCGAGCATTTGCAGACCGCCGCAGATCCCTAGCAACTTGCCGCCATAGCGCAAGTGCCGATTAATCGCCGCGTCCCAGCCGTTGGCGCGCAGATACGCGAGGTCGCTGCGCACGCTTTTCGAGCCGGGCAGGATGATCAGGTCGGCGGCAGGGATCGCCTGCCCCGAGCCGATGAATTGCAGATCGACCTGCGGATGCAAACGCAGCGGATCAAAGTCAGTGTGATTGCTGATGCGCGGCAGCACCGGCACCACCACTTTCAGCACTTGCTCGGCCTTGTCGGTCTGGCGCTGGTCGATGCCGTCCTCGGCTTCCAGGTGCAGATCCATCACGTACGGCAGCACGCCCACCACCGGTTTGCCGGTGCGCTGTTCCAGCCAGTCGAGGCCCGGTTGCAGCAAGGCGATGTCACCGCGAAAACGATTGATGATGAAACCTTTGACCCGTGCCTGTTCGCTCGGCGAAAGCAACTCCAGCGTGCCGACCAGATGCGCAAAAACGCCGCCGCGATTGATGTCGGCGATCAGCAGCACCGGGCAATCCACCGCTTCGGCAAAGCCCATGTTGGCAATGTCCCCGGCACGGAGATTGATCTCGGCCGGCGAGCCAGCGCCTTCGACCATCACCAGCGGATACGCCGCGCTGAGCCGCTGGTGCGACGCGAGCACCGCTTGCATGGCGATGGCTTTGTAGTCGTGATACGCCACCGCGTTCATGCTGGTGACCGCGCGGCCATGGATGATTACCTGCGCGCCGGTGTCGCTGTTGGGCTTGAGCAACACCGGGTTCATGTCGGTGTGCGGTTCGAGATGCGCGGCTTGCGCCTGCACCGCTTGAGCCCGGCCGATCTCGCCGCCGTCGGCGGTCACCGCGCTGTTGAGCGCCATGTTCTGCGGTTTGAACGGCACCACCGCCACGCCCTGACGGGTGGCCCAGCGGCACAGCGCCGTCACCAGCGTGCTTTTACCGGCGTCGGACGTGGTGCCTTGCACCATCAGCGTGGTCATTTCGATTCCTTGGCAAAGGCTTGCAGCGCCTGTTCGAGACGCGCTTCTTCAGCGGCGTTGGCAGGCAGGCCAAAACGCAGGCTGCTGTTATGGGTGAAGATGCGCAGGAGGATGCCGCGTCGGGCCATGAACTCGTGCAGCGCAGGCGCGTGCTCGGTGATCAGCCACTGAAACAACGCGCAACCGCCCTGAGGTTTGAAGCCATAGCGCTCCAGCAACAACGCGAGGCGCTCACTGGCTTCATCGCTGCGAATGCGTTGCCGGGTGTGCGCTTCGGTGTCTTGCAGGCAAGCCTGACCGAGCACCCGCGTCGGCCCGCTGACCGCCCAGGGCCCGACCTGTTCCGCGAGTAATCTGAGCAGTTTGCGCTCGGCCAGCACAAAGCCCAGACGCACCCCCGCCAGACCGAAAAACTTGCCGAACGAGCGCAACACGATCAGGCCAACTTGATGGGTATGCGACGCCAGACTCAGCTGCGGTGTGTTATCCATGAACGCTTCATCGACCACCAGCCAGCCGCCACGCTGGGCCAGCCGAGCGTGCCAGTCGAGCAGCCGCGCCGGGGTCAGGCTCAGACCCGTGGGGTTGTTCGGATTGACCACCACCAGCACGTCGAGGCTGTCGAGAAAGAACTCGACTTCCTGCTCCAGCACTTCGCGCACGATGTAACCACTGCGACGCCAGGCTTCGGCGTGCTCGGCATAACACGGCGACAACACACCGACCTTGCCGGCGCGGCGCAAACGCGGCAGCAATTGGATCGCCATCTGCGAACCGGCCACCGGCAGCACCTGCGAAGCGCCGTAGTAATCACACGCGGCCTGTTCCAGCCCGTCGTCGGTTTCCGGCAAGCGTGCCCAGGCGCGCAGCGGAATCTCCGGCACCGCAAACGGCCACGGCGCGAGGCCGCTGGATAAGTCGAGCCAGTCGGCCTCGGCAATCCCGTAATCGAGTGCAGCCTTGCGCAGCCGGCCACCGTGCTCAAGCATAGAATTCAGCCCCCACGCAGAGAATCAGCAGCCATAACCATACCCCGCGCTGGACCAATTGCCAGCCGCGATCAATCGAATCGGCATCGGCCGGCGCACCTTCGCCCAGTTGCGGACGCTCATGCAGTTCGCCGTGATAGATCGCCGGCCCGCCCAGTTCGACATTCAATGCACCGGCACCGGCCGCCATCACCGGACCGGCATTCGGGCTGTCCCATTGCGGGCCCTGGCTGCGCCAGCATTTCCAGGCGAGCCGAGTGTTGCCCAGCAGCGCGTAGGTCAGCGCCACCAGCCGGGCCGGAATATAGTTGAGCACGTCGTCGATTTTTGCCGCGCACCAGCCGAAGCGCTCGAAGCGTTCGTTGCGATAGCCCCACATCGCGTCGAGCGTATTGCTCAGGCGATAGAGCACCACGCCCGGCGCGCCGGCCACGACAAACCAGAACAGCGCGGCGAACACCGCGTCACTGCCGTTCTCCAGTACCGACTCGGTGGCCGCGCGCGCAACAGCGGTGCTGTCCAGTTCGCTGGTCTGGCGGCTGACCAGATAGCCAACACGCTTGCGCGCTTCTTCCAGATCATCGGCGCGCAAGGCGGCGGCTACCGGCGCGACATGCTCACCGAGGCTGCGCATGCCGAGGGCGCAATACAGCGCCAGAATCTCGACGATCCAGCCCACGTACGGTGCCCAGGAAAACGCGGTGGCGAGCAAGGTCAGCGGCAGCACCGCGATCACCCACGCGGTGACCCCGTGACTGCGCCAGCCGCGCCCGCCTGCATTGAAACGGCGCTCGATGCGTCCGGCAAAATTGCCGAACGCCACCAGCGGATGCCAGCGTTTCGGTTCACCCAGCAGCGCATCCAGCGCGACCGCGGCGACACTCAACAACGCCACACTCATTGACTCACTCCCCAATAATTTTCGTACAGCAACTCATTGAGCGGCCGCGCCTGCGCCCACCCTTCGAGTACCAGCATCGGCGCCGGATAGAATGCCTTGACCGGCCCCAGGCACAACACCGCCAACGGCTTGGCCCCGGCCGGCAACTGCAGCAGATCGGCCAGTGCCTGCGGTTCGAACAGCGACACCCAGCCCATGCCCAGTCCTTCGGCACGGGACGCCAGCCACAGATTCTGAATCGCGCAGGACAGCGAGGCCATGTCCATTTCCGGCAGCGTGCGACGGCCGAAAATGTGTTTTTCACGATCGTCCATCAGCGCCGCCACCAGCACTTCGGCGCAGTCGTTGATGCCTTCGACCTTGAGCTTCATGAACTCATCGCTGCGCTCGCCGAGGGCTTCAGCGGTGCGGATGCGTTCTTCTTCGACGAGGTTCTGGATCTGCCCGCGCAAGGCGCGATCGCTGATGCGGATGAAACGCCATGGCTGCATCAGACCGACGCTGGGCGCCTGATGCGCGGCTTCCAGCAGACGGCGCAGCAGCTCCGGCTCGACCGTGCCGCCGGTGAAGTGGCGCATGTCGCGGCGTTCGGCGATGGCTTTATAGACCGCTGTGCGCTCGGCCTCAGTGTATGCGTTGTCGCTCATGGCCTCTTCGCGAGCAAGCCCGCTCCCACAGGGGTTAGGTGATCCAATGTGGGAGCGAGCTTGCTCGCGAAGGCGGCCTTGAGGTCTGGCGCAAATAATGCGGCAATCGCAGTCGGATTCGACGGAAAGTAGAAATGCACGTACGACGCCGTCATCCGCCCTTCCCGATAAACCGCCTCGGCCCCGCGCCCGCCATTCGGGCTGATGCCCCGGGCAATCGGGGTCAGTTCGGTGCTGGTCAGGGAATGGTGATAGGTATGCCCACGCAGCGAGCCCTCTGGCAGATCCACCGCTTGCAGTGCCAGTGCCGCCAGACGTTTTTGCATCACCGCCTCACCGCGCAGCAGCCCGACCAGTTCGGCGCGGGTGCCGTCGACATCGGTCAACGCGTCGAGCAGATAGAGCATGCCGCCGCACTCGGCGAGCAGTGGTTTGCCAGCGGCGTGGTGCGCACGGATTGCATCGAGCATTGCCACGTTTTGCGATAGCGCGACATGGTGCAATTCCGGATAACCGCCGGGCAGATACAGACTGTCGGTCTCGGGCAATTGCGTATCGCGGATCGGCGAGAAGAAACTCAACTCGGCGCCCATCGCCCGTAGCAGGTCGAGACTGGCGCCGTAGGTGAAGGCAAAGGCCTCATCGCGAGCGACAGCAATGCGCACGCCGTCGAGCAGCGGTTCAGCGTTGATCATTTCAGGCGCGGCGAACTCCACGGCCGGTGGCAGCGCTACCTCGCAACTGCTGGCCAGCGCTTCGGCGGCGGCGTCGAGACGCAGGTCGAGGTCATTCAGTTCACTGGCCTGCACCAGGCCGAGATGGCGGCTCGGCAACTCGATCCCGGTCTCGCGGGACAGCGCGCCGTACCAGCGCAAACCTTCGGTGAGGCTGCCTTCGAGCAATTGCGCATGACGCAAAGTGCCGACACGGTTGGCCAGCACGCCGGCAAAAGGCAAATCCGGCTGGTAACGCGCCAGCCCCAACGCCAATGCGCCGAAGGTCTGGGCCATGGCGGTGCCGTCGATCACGCCGAGTACCGGCACGCCGAAATGCCGCGCCAGATCGGCGCTGGACGGCGTGCCGTCGAACAGGCCCATCACACCTTCGATCAGGATCAGATCGGCTTCGGCGGCGGCTTCCCATAACAGACGGCGGCTTTCCTGCTCGCCGACCATCCACATGTCCAGTTGATACACCGGCGCACCGCTGGCGCGCTCGAGAATCATCGGGTCGAGGAAGTCCGGGCCGCACTTGAACACGCGCACCTTGCGCCCTTGGTTACGATGTAAGCGAGCGAGCGCGGCGGTGACGGTGGTCTTGCCCTGACCGGAGGCCGGCGCGGCAATCAGTACCGCCGGGCAGTGACGTGGTTGATTCAAAGTTCGACGCCTTTCTGCGCTTTGATGCCGGCCTGGAAGGCGTGTTTGAGCATGCCCATTTCGGTAACGGTATCGCCCATCTCGATCATTTCCGGCTTGGCCGCGCGACCGGTGACGATCACGTGTTGCATCGGCGGACGCGCCTGCAAGTCACTGAGCACTCGATCCAGATCGAGGTAGCCGTGCTTGAGGGCGATGTTCAGTTCGTCCAGCACCACCAGGCCGATCGACGGATCACGCAGCAGCTCGTGGGACACTTCCCACGCGGCTTCGGCGGCGGCGATGTCACGCTGGCGATCCTGGGTTTCCCAGGTGAAGCCCTCGCCCATCACGTGAAAGCGCACTTGCTCGGGGAAACGGCGGAAGAACAGTTCTTCGCCCGTGCTGTTGCGGCCTTTGATGAACTGCACCACGCCGCACTGCATGCCGTGGCCCATGGCGCGGGCGAGCATGCCGAACGCCGAGCTGCTTTTGCCTTTGCCATTGCCGGTGAGCACCAGCACCAGACCGCATTCGTCAGGCGAATTGGCGATGCGTTCGTCGATCACGGCTTTTTTGCGCTGCATACGCGCCAGATGGCGTTCGTCGCGCTCGGGGGAATCGGTCATGGGGGAGCTCTCCGTTGAGGCTGGATAACGGCGGGCAGGCACAAGAATAGACGGCAAAAAGCCTGGCATCGCCCACCGTGATGCCGCTGGATGGATCAGGCCGGTCTCCGGGCTCATGAGCGGCGAATCGCCTGACTGCGCGCCTTCCCGCGTCGTCGACACAGTGGCTCAATGCACAGTTTTCACTCATTTACCGTTGCGGGGGCAGCGCCGGGATCGTGATCGTGCTTCGCCTGAAGACAACCCTCACCGGCTTCCCTGTTTCACTCTGTCGACATGCGTCACAGAGCACCTGAAACAAGCCGCGAAGGTTAGAGGGTTGGGGGTGGAGCGTCAATTAAAGAGGGGGCCGTCGGGCGAATAACTGCCGTCGATCAATTATCTGACGCCAATCTTGTGCCACACTGAGACAAGTGATATCAAAGAGCCATGCTTTTGATTGAAAAGCACATCACAACAATAAGGATGATGACGATGCAAGGCATGATCATCAGCAACCCGCGCCTGGAATTCCTGCGCCCGATGCTTGAACGCTGGTTTGACTGTATCGACCGCTACAACGCTGTACGCGGCGACAACGACACCCCTTACTGGCATGACGAGAAAGCCAATCTCGGCTTGCTCTCCGCGGCCGCCTGGATGGCCGAGCTGGTGACCCTTTGTGATACCTCGACCCGAAAGCAGAACGAGGAAGGCGAACGCAATGCCCGCGCCGATCTGTTCATCGCCGGCGCCGAAGACCGCGCCTACCTTCAGGCCACCCAGCGCTGGCCACGGGTCAACAACCTCAATCTGACCCAGGCCCTGCTGGACATCACCAGCGACGCCAAACGCATCAGTTTTGCCAGCGACCTCAAGCTCGGTTGCCTGTTCGTCGCCCCGCAAAAAGCCCAACACAGCGCCAGCCCCGAAGAGTTGCAGGACATGGTCGACGACCTGCAAAAGGAACACTGCTGCGCAGTGGCCTGGTATTTCCCCTACGCCTACCGCAAGTTGCGCAGCGAAGCGGGTAACTATCACCCAGGCATCGCCGTGCTGTTCAAAGAGGCCCGTGGTTGAGCGGTTGAACCATCGGGTGCGCGCACTCCTCTATGATTAGGCATGCATTCATAGGGAAGATCAGTAATGCGCAAAACCCAACTCGCTCTCGTCATCGCCCTCGCCGGAGGGCTCGCCGCCTGCGGTGAATCCTCCAGCCTGCAAGTTTCTGACGGCACCGGTCCGTCGCCGAAGCTGCCTGAACCAAACAAAACCCTGATCCCGACGGTGAACATCGCCCCGGCGGTCGGCTGGCCTGCAGGCGGTAAACCGACCGCCGTAGCCGGTACGCAAGTCGCAGCATTCGCCGAAGGCCTCGATCATCCGCGCTGGCTCTACGTGCTGCCCAACGGTGACGTGCTGGTGGCGGAAACCAACGCTCCGCCCAAGCCTGACGACAGCAGCGGCATTCGTGGCTGGGTGATGAAGAAAGTCATGGGCAAGGCCGGCGCTGGTGTGCCGAGCCCGAACCGCATCACCCTGTTGCGCGACGCCGACCACGACGGCGTGGCCGAGACCCGCACGGTGTTTCTTCAAAATCTCAATTCGCCGTTTGGCATGACCCTGGTCGGTAACGATTTGTACGTCGCTGACACCGATCGCCTGCTGCGCTTCCACTACGAATCCGGCGCGACCGAGATCAAGACCCAGCCGATCAAAGTCACCGATCTGCCGGGCGGCACGCTGAACCATCACTGGACCAAAAACGTCATCGCCAGCAATGACGGCAGTAAGCTGTACGTCACTGTCGGCTCGAACAGCAACGTCGGCGAGAATGGTCTGGATAAAGAAGAAGGTCGCGCCGCGATCTGGGAAGTCGATCGCGCCACCGGCAACCACCGGATCTTCGCCTCGGGCATCCGCAACCCCAACGGCCTGGCGTGGGAGCCCACGACAGGCGCGCTGTGGACAGCGGTCAATGAGCGTGACGAGATCGGCAGCGACTTGGTGCCGGACTACATCACCTCGGTCAAGGACGGCGGTTTTTACGGCTGGCCATTCAGCTATTACGGTCAACACGTGGATGTGCGAGTAAAACCGCAGAATCCGGATCTGGTGGCCAAAGCTATCGCCCCGGACTACGCCGTCGGCCCGCACACTGCCTCGCTGGGCCTGACCTTCGCCGAAGGCAACAGCCTGCCGGCGCAGTTCAAGGAAGGCGCGTTCATCGGTCAACACGGCTCGTGGAACCGCAAACCGCACAGTGGTTATAAAGTGATTTTCGTACCGTTCGCGGCCGGCAAGCCGAATGGAGCACCGGTGGATGTGCTGACCGGTTTCCTCGACAAGGACGAGAACGCTTTGGGTCGCCCGGTAGGCGTGGTGATCGACCAGCAAGGTGGTTTGCTGGTGGCGGATGATGTGGGGAACAAGGTTTGGCGGGTGTCGGCCGCTAAATAAATCAGGGCCCGACACATAACAAATGTGGGAGCGGGCTTGCTCGCGAAAGCGTCAGGTCATTCAACATCATGGGTGAATGACACACCGCATTCGCGAGCAAGCCCGCTCCCACATTTAGATTTTCAGCGTTTACGGGTTATGCGCCAGATGCTCCGGCTGCAACACCCGCTTGGCACTCAGGTACGCCTTCTGCCAGTACGCCTTCGACAGACTGTCCAGCTTCACCGTGCCGCCGGTGGCCGGCGCGTGCACGAAGCGCCCTTCCCCGACGTAGATCCCCGCATGACTGACCTGCGAGCCGCCATTGGTGGCGAAGAAGATCAGGTCGCCGGTCTGCAAACCCTCTTTGCCGACATTCGGCGCCTGCATCACGATCATCTCGCGCGTCGAACGCGGCAAAGAGATACCGGCAGCATCGCGGTAGACGAAACCGATCAGGCCACTGCAATCGAACCCGGAATCCGGTGTGTTGCCGCCCCAGCGATAAGGTGTGCCAACCAGGCCCAGCGCGCGAAACAGCACGTCTTCAGCAGCCGGCGAAAAAGCCTGGGAAGGCCCGAACACCACCGGGGCGCGTACCACGGGAGCAGGCGGCGGAGTGCGGCTGGCGCAGGCGCTGAGCAGCGCTGCGAAGAAAATCACTGTGAGGCGGGCCGACATCGTCATAAGCAGAACATCCTGATCTGGCTGCGGCTTTCTCTGCCGAATGGACAGAAACAAAACCGCCTGCGGAGCACGCAGGCGGTTTGCCATCAATATAGATACAGGATTCTAGCGGCTACGCGGCAAACTTCAAGTAAGACTTTAACTTCACCTTGTAAAGTCTAGGTCTACTCCCTTGCCGGGCACCGTTTTTGTCGCCACGGACGTGGCGACAACGGGGGAATTACTTGCGAGCGGTGACCACGGTCGGAGCCATCGCGAGGGCGCGCTTGGCTTCGATGAAGGTCTTGCTCCAGTAGCTGTCACCCAGGCTGTCGATGCGAACACCGCCGCTGCGACGACTGCTGGAGTGGATGAACTGATTGTCACCCAGGTAGATCCCGGCGTGGCTTACACGACCGCGACGACCATTGGTGGCGAAGAACAGCAGATCGCCCGGCTCAAGGTTGCCGCGCGAGACCAGAGGCGCATCGACGTTGATCATTTCACGGGTGGAGCGCGGCAGATTCATGCCGGCTTCTTCGCGGAACAGATAACCGATGAAACCGCTGCAGTCGAAGCCGGCTTCAGAGGTACCGCCGAAACGGTAACGGGTACCGATCAGGGACATGCCGCGTTCAAGGATACTGTCGGCCAGAACCGGGAGCTCGTACGGCTTCTTGTTGAAGTCCGAGAGTTCTTTTTCGGTGTCCAGCTCTTCCTGGTAAATAACGGAAGACTGGGCAGTGGCAGAATTTTTAACCTGCTGAGGCTGCTCTTGAACTGGAGAATGAGCAGCGCAACCGAACAACAGGGTGACGAGTGCGAGAGGCACGAGGGGTGCGAAGCGATTTAGCATGGGCACGACCGTGGCTGAAGTTGTAAAGAAGCCGAGACTATGCCCGCTATCGGCCTCATTTGCAAATTCAATCGATCTTTTTGTGACTTCCCGGTTTCTCGTTTACATCTAAGCGCTTAAGCCCATTTGACTCGATACGCGGTCTGCATACGTTGCGGAAACGCGAATTTTCTGGCGCCTGAAATATGTCGAAACGTGCTGAAAGCCTCGTATTTCAAGGGCTGGCTACCAACCGAGGGTCTCTTTCAGGAACGGAATCGTCAACTTGCGTTGCGCCTGCAACGAGGCCTGATCCAGCTGTTCGAGCAGGTCGAACAATGCACTCATGCTGCGGGTGCCGCGAGTCAGAATAAAGTGTCCGACTTCATCGGTCAGGTGCAGACCGCGACGCGACGCGCGCAATTGCAGGGCACGCAATTTGTCTTCATCGGAGAGCGGACGCATCTGGAAGATCAGCGCCAGGGTCAGGCGCGATTTGAGGTCAGCCAGCTTCACCGGCAGCTCGCGCGGCGAGGTTGAAGCGGCAATCAGCAAACGTCGACCGCTGTCACGCAGGCGGTTGAACAGATGAAACATCGCCTCTTCCCAGTCCGGCTTGCCGGCAATCACCTGCAAGTCATCCAGGCAGACCAGTTCGTACTGCTCAAGGTTGTCGAGGATTTCGATACCACGATCCATCAGCTCGGCCAGCGGCAGATACACCGCCGGTTCACCCATCTGCTCGAAACGCAGACATGCCGCCTGCAAAAGATGCGTACGCCCTACCCCATGCTTGCCCCACAGGTAGATGAGGCTTTCGGTCCAGCCGGCGTCGGCTTCGCATAGGCGCTCGACATAGCCGAGTGCAGCGGCATTGGCGCCTGGGTAGTAGTTGATGAAGGTGGCGTCGTCACGCAGACGCACACCTAGGGGCAGCTGAATCGGTTTCATGCTGACTGAACAGTTCTCAAGGAACCGTTAGTGGCCTCTGTGTAAAGTTTGCGAAGTTTATACCCGTGAAGCTGAGCGCACAATGCGACAGACCCCAAGCAAAATCAAAGGTTTGCGTTAACACGCTGGTTTTATGACAGTTTCTCTGACGCGGTATCGAACGAACCCGCCGCAAAACCCGGGCCAACCCGGCACAATGCCGGGCCGCCCGTGATCGGATTACAACTCGGGATCATCTGCCCCGCTGTAAATATCCGAGTCCTTGTACAAATCGTGCACGTGACGCACCAGCACCATGATCACCGCCGCCACCGGCAATGCCAGCAGCACACCGGTAAAGCCGAACAGCTCGCCGCCGGCCAGGATCGCGAAGATCACCGCCACCGGATGCAGGCCGATCCGGTCGCCGACCAGCAGCGGCGTCAGCACCATGCCTTCCAGCGCCTGCCCGACCATGAACACCGCAACGATGCCGATCATCGGGTACAGGTCGCCACCGAACTGGAACAGCCCGGCAATCAGCGCCGCGCCAATACCGATCACAAAACCCATGTACGGCACGATTGCCGCGAGGCCTGCGATCAGGCCGATCAACAGCCCCAGTTCCAGACCAACAATCATCAGGCCCGCTGCGTAGATCACGCCCAGCGCCAGCATCACCAGCAGTTGCCCGCGCACGAAAGCGCCGAGCACTTCGTGGCACTCACCGGCGAGCGAGACGATGGTTTCTTCACGATCACGCGGCAACAGGCTGCGGATCTTGGCCATCATCACGTCCCAGTCGCGCAGCAGATAAAAACTCACCACTGGAATCAGCACCAGATTCGCCAGCCAGCCGATCAGCGCCAGACTCGAGGCCGTCGCCTGACTCAGCACCACACCGACGATGTCAGTGGTCTGCCCCATGTGTTCGCTGATCGCTGCCTTGACCTTGTCGAACTTCCAGAAGCCGTCAGACAGGCCCAGCTTCGATTGCGCCCACGGCAGCGCCGTGTGCTGCAGCCAGTCAAGCATTTGCGGCGCCAACTCATACAAACGCACCAACTGCTTGGCAAGCATCGGCACCAGCACCAACAGCAACGTGGTGACGATCAGAGTGAACAAGGCGAACACCGCGATCACACCCCAGGTTCGCGACAAACCGAGTTTCTCCAGCCGATCCACCAGCGGATCGAACAGATACGCCAGCAGCAACGCCACCAGAAACGGCGTGAGGATCGGATGCAGCAACCAGACAAATGCGCAAAGCAGGACTACCCCACCGAGCCAGAACCAACGCCGCGTATCGGCCATTTACCACTCCCACTGCTTCTATATAAGGAAAGACTTACCAGCGAAACCGCAACGAAGGTGCTACCGGTGCAGGCGCTGGAGCCGCAACAGGCGCTGCACCTGCCACCGCTGGCTGCGGCGCTGCCACTGGCGTCGGTGCTTCGGCCGGCAACTCCTGCAACTTCGCCAGCGACAACTGCGCGCGCAACTGATCGGCACTGCCGTTGACCCGATACACGATGCGATCACCATCGACACTTTGCAGACGCACACCGAACGGTTCGAGTAACCGCAGCAGTGTGGCGTAATGCTCAAGATTCATGCCCTGCACTTCCAGGGTCTGTTGGCCCGAAGCACCAGGCTTGGCGACAAAGCGCGGCGCCAGACGCTCGGCCACCGCCAGCATCACCGCATCGGCCACGGCAGCCTGATCAGCGCCCTGCACACTGCCGGCCTCTTTCTGATCGCCCAGCCACAGATGCCACTTGGCCTGCCACTGCCCGCTCTCTTCGTGCGCATGCACCGCCAGCAACGCATCCGCGCCGTAACGCTCCGAAGCGCCGCTTAATGGCGCGGGATCGGTGCCATCCAGCACTGGCGCGGTAGCCACCAGTTGCTCACTCAGATCCGCCAGCGGCAGACGCAGCGGCAAGCCGCGATGCTGAGCCGCAGAACGCAATGGTGCAGCCGCTGCCTGACCGTCGCCGACCAGGCTCGAACCTTCAGTCGAATCGTTCAGCCACCAGCTCAGAATCGACGGCCGACTCGCCCCCCACAATGACAGCCCGGCGCGACGCAGCGCCTGCTCGGTGGTGGCCGGATCGAAATCGACCTTGAGCACCTCCGGCGGCCCGGCATCGAAACCGAACTGACTGATGATCTGCTGCGGATCCTTGCGAATCGCCGCCAACCCCGGATTCTGCGGAGCCTTGGGGTCACCGGTCAGGCGCAACACCAGCGTATCCAGTGCCGCCTGAGTGGCGCGATCACGCTCCTCCGGCGCTTGGCTGCTGACCGGCTGGCGCACTTGATAGAGACCCTTGAGGTTTTCGGCATGACTCGCCAGGCTGACCAACGACAAACAACCCACAACCAACAATTTACAAAAACGCATGGAAAATTCCCGTCGACAGGAGCGGCTGGAACAGGCCGCGTGAACCGGTTAAGCAAGGCTGTGACAATCTGCCATCGCAAAACATTCACACGCTAGCGGTAAGTTTTTGCACAGTGATAACGATAGACGGTTAATCGGCACACCTTATACAGGCAGCCGCCCGGCACAATTGCAAAAAATTTCAGTCGATTATGCCCCTGCCCGTCGGCGCGAGGATGGCCGCTGCCCCTCAAGCCTGATAAAATCGCGCGCCTTCGCAGACCGGCAACAGCCGGGCACCCCGAAATTCGCGTAAGGCCATCGCCCTCTCGATTTCGATGTTCCCGCTGAACTCGGTCGTTACCCCTGAATCCCCTCCCCTAAAGGCCTGGATCATGAGCAAGCAACCCTCCCTGAGCTACAAGGACGCCGGTGTAGACATCGACGCCGGTGAAGCATTGGTCGAACGCATCAAGAGCGTCGCCAAGCGCACTGCGCGCCCGGAAGTCATGGGCGGCCTGGGCGGTTTCGGCGCCCTCTGCGAGATCCCGGCCGGTTACAAACAGCCGGTGCTGGTTTCCGGTACTGATGGCGTCGGCACCAAGCTGCGCCTGGCGCTGAACCTGAACAAGCACGACAGCATCGGCCAGGACCTGGTCGCCATGTGCGTCAACGATCTGGTGGTGTGCGGCGCAGAACCGCTGTTCTTCCTCGACTACTACGCCACGGGCAAGCTGAACGTCGACGTAGCTGCCACCGTGGTCACCGGTATCGGTGCAGGCTGCGAACTGGCTGGCTGCTCCCTGGTCGGCGGCGAAACCGCTGAAATGCCTGGCATGTACGAAGGCGAAGACTACGATCTGGCCGGCTTCTGCGTCGGCGTCGTGGAAAAAGCCGAAATCATCGACGGCTCGAAAGTCGCCACCGGTGATGCGCTGATCGCCCTGCCATCGTCCGGCCCGCACTCCAACGGCTACTCGCTGATCCGCAAGATCATCGAAGTGTCGGGTGCCGACATTGAAACCGTTCAGCTCGACGGCAAGCCACTGACCGAACTGCTGATGGCCCCGACCCGCATCTACGTGAAGCCGCTGCTCAAGCTGATCAAAGACACCGGCGCGGTCAAAGCCATGGCCCACATCACCGGTGGCGGCCTGCTGGACAACATTCCGCGCGTTCTGCCAAAAGGCGCTCAGGCCGTGGTTGACGTGGCCAGCTGGACTCGCCCGGCGGTCTTCGACTGGCTGCAAGAGAAAGGCAACGTCGACGAGACCGAAATGCACCGCGTACTGAACTGCGGCGTGGGCATGGTGATCTGCGTGGCTCAGGAGCACGTTGAAGTGGCCCTGAACACCCTGCGTGACGCCGGCGAACAGCCTTGGGTCATCGGCCAGATCGCTGCCGCTGCCGAAGGCGCTGCCCAGGTTGATCTGCAGAACCTTAAGGCTCATTAATGTCCGCAACCTGTGATGTCGTGGTGCTGTTGTCCGGCACCGGCAGTAACTTGCAGGCTCTGATCGACAGCACGCGGACCGGCGACAGCCCGGTCCGCATCGCTGCGGTGATTTCCAACCGCGCCGACGCCTATGGCCTGCAACGCGCCAGTGACGCGGGTATCGCCACCCGCTCGCTGGATCACAAGGCTTTCGAAGGTCGCGAGGCCTTCGATGCTGCCCTGATCGAACTGATCGACGAATTCAAACCAAAACTCGTGGTACTGGCCGGCTTCATGCGTATTCTCAGCGCTGATTTCGTGCGCCACTATCAGGGTCGTCTGCTCAATATCCACCCGTCGCTGCTGCCCAAATACAAAGGGTTACACACTCATCAGCGCGCGCTCGAGGCCGGCGATGCGGAACACGGCTGCTCCGTGCACTTCGTCACCGAGGAACTCGATGGTGGACCACTGGTCGTACAGGCAGTAATACCGGTAGAGTTGCACGACACGCCGCAGACACTTGCGCAGCGAGTGCATGTCCAGGAACACCTGATCTACCCGATGGCTGTACGCTGGTTTGCCGAAGGCCGACTGGCACTCGGTGAGCAAGGTGCTTTACTGGATGGCCAGTTACTCGCGGCCAGCGGCCACTTGATTCGACACTAGGAGATTTTATGCGTCGCGCCCTGCTCTTCGCTTGCGCTCTGCTCGCCCTGCCTTTCGCGCAGGCGGCAGACCTTCAACCGTTCTCCGCCAGCTACACCGCCGACTGGAAACAGTTGCCCATGAGCGGCACTGCCGAACGCAGCCTGACCAAGGAAGCCAACGGCGTCTGGAAACTCAGCTTCAAGGCGTCGATGATGATCGCCAGCCTGACCGAAGAAAGCACGCTGACCCTGGACAAGGACACCCTGCTGCCACAGTCCTACCACTTCGAACGTGGTGGTCTGGGCAAAGCAAAAAAGGCTGATCTGGACTTCGACTGGAACAGCAAGATGGTCACCGGCACTGACCGGGGCGACGCGGTGAAGATCCCGCTGAACCGTGGCATGGTCGACAAGTCGACCTATCAACTGGCGCTGCAGCATGACGTGGCCGCCGGCAAAAAGACCATGAGCTATCAGGTGGTCGATGACGGTGAAGTCGATACCTATGACTTCCGTGTACTGGGTGCCGAGAAAGTCGACACCAAGGCCGGCAAGATCGATGCAATCAAGGTCGAGCGCGTGCGTGACCCGACACAAAGCAAGCGCATCACGGTGCTGTGGTTCGCCAAGGACTGGGATTACCTGCTGGTGCGCCTGCAACAGGTTGAAACCGACGGCAAGGAGTACAACATCATGCTCCAGGACGGCACGGTCAACGGCAAAACCGTTAAAGGCAGCTGATCCGCCGCTACAACAAAAAGCCCCGCAGATGCGGGGCTTTTTTGTGCCTGCGATTCCCAGGCGACACACAAATACTGTGGGAGCGGGCTTGCTCGCGAAGGCGGCCTGCCAGCTAACGAAGATGTATCTGATACAACACCTTCGCGAGCAAGCCCGCTCCCACAGGGGGTGAGTGCAATCGTCAAGGGTCAGCTCAGACCGAAAATTTGGCCACCATATTGTTCAAATCCACCGCCAGCCGCGACAATTCCTGGCTTGCCGCACTGGTCTGATTTGCCCCCGCCGACGTCTGCATCGCCAGATCGCGGATGTTCATCAGGTTGCGGTCCACCTCCCGCGCCACCGCTGCCTGCTCCTCCGAGGCGCTGGCGATCACCAGGTTGCGCTCGTTGATCAAGGTGAACGCCGAGGCAATTTCCTCCAGCGCCAAACCCGCAGCCTTGGCCAGTTCCAGGGTCGAATTGGCGCGGACGCTGCTCTGTTGCATCGAACTGACCGCCGAATCGGTGCCCTGCTGAATGCCACCGATCATCTGCTCGATTTCTTGGGTCGATTGCTGGGTGCGATGGGCCAGCGCCCGCACCTCATCGGCCACCACCGCGAAGCCACGCCCGGCATCCCCGGCCCGCGCCGCCTCAATCGCTGCGTTCAGTGCCAGCAGATTGGTCTGCTCGGCAATCGAGCGGATCACGTCGAGCACTTTGCTGATGCCGTGAACCTTCTGCGCCAGATCCTCGACCTGCGTTGCATTGGACGTGACGTCGTCAGCCAGGGACTGGATCGAAGTCACCGTCTGGTTGACCTGCTCGCGCCCATGCTGGGCAATCCGGTCAGACTCGCGCGACGCCTCGGAAGTCGCCACGGCGTTGCTCGCCACCTCTTCCACGGCAGCGGTCATCTGATTGACCGCCGTGGCGGCTTGCTCGATCTCCAGGCTTTGCTGGTGCAGCCCGCGCGTGGCGTCCTCGGTGACGCAACTCAGTTCCTCCGAAGCCGACGCCAACTGGCTGGACGATTCGGAAATCTGCCGAATGGTGTCGCGCAGGTTGTGCTGCATGCTTTTCAGCGCCTGCAGCAGCCGCGCCGGTTCGTCCTTGCCGGAGATGTTGATATCGCCCGTCAGATCACCGCCGGCCACCACTTCCGCCACGCCCAGTGATTGCGCCAGCGGCAGGACGATGCTGCGGGTCAGCAACAACGCCAGACCGATGGTGATCAATGCGGTAATGCCAATCATCACCCCGACCCACACCCGCGAATTGATGAAAACCAGGCGCGCGGCTTCAGTGGCAAGATTGGCGTTGTGCTTGTTCAGCTCGACCAGCTCCTTCAGGGTGGCCGCCATGTCGTCGGCCAACGGGCTCATTTCACCGTTGAGAATCGCCGCCGCCTCCTCCACCCGATTCTGTGCGGACAACTGCATGACCTGCGCCTGAAACTCCAGGTACTTGTGCTCGGCGACCTTGAAGCGGTCGAACAACTTGCGCTCTTCGGGCAGCACGATCAACACGTCATAGCGTTGTTGGGCTTCGCTCAAGACACCGCGCAGATCATTGAGCTTGGCGACATTCTGCGCCAGCGCCTGCGGGTCACGATTGAGCAGCAGGCGCATGGTCAGCGCACGCAGGCGCAACATGTCCTGACTCATCTCGCCGACCGCCATCACGCTCGGCAGCCAGTTGTTGTCGACCTCATCAGACTGGGCGCGCATGTTCGCCATTTGCAGCAGGGCGAACGCCCCAAGGGCAAACACCATCAGCGCCAACACACCAAAACCCAGGCCGGCTCGCGGCGCGATATTGAGACTACGGATGCTCATGACTCTGGTTCCTTCCAAAAGCGCTGCATCAACCCTGCAGCTGGTTGCTCTAGAAGGTATCGGCCCGGCGAAAATTTGCGTAAGACCAAAAGGTGATATCAAAAGGCCTTGATACTTCGAACCCTCGGCATTAACGATTCAGCGCGGTTTCCCGGACTTTGCCGCTGTTCGCGGCAATATCGCCAGGAAGTTATCCCGGGCGACCTTACGCGCAATTTCTTCAGGCAAGGCATCAAGGAACGGCGTGAAGCTGCGCATTTCCTGACCGAGCTTGGTGAAACGGCCTACAACATCCGAGCCGATCATGAACCGATCAGGGTATTTCTCCACCAATGCCAGCCATTCCGCACGCGGCTTGCCCTGCTCGTCCAACAGATACGGCGTGAGCATGCTCCACGACAGATCAATGAACAGATTCGGATAAGCTTCAAGCATCCGACTCACCGTCGGCAGGAGAAAATCGAGTTGCGTCTGGTGCCGATGAATTTCCGCGCTGGTGCCGGCGTGCGCCCAGATGAACCGGGTGTGCGGGTGATTACGCAGGGGTTCTTCGATTTCCTTCAAGTACAGCGGATTTTTCTCACGCTTGGAGGTGATGTTGGAATGCAGCATCACTGGCAGATCGTTTTCGGCAGCCAGGTGATAAATCCGCTTCATCGCCTCGTTATTGGCCCGTGGCGTGTCGCCGGCGGTCAACGCCGTCAAGTCATCATGGCGGGTGAACACTTCACCAATGCCCTGCCACAGCCCCGGATACAGATCGAGCATGCGCTGGATGTGCGCGGCGGAGTTCTTGTCATTGGGGTTGAAGCCCGACAGGAACGGATGAAAGTGCTGACGCTGCTCCGGAGTCAGCTTTTGCACGGCATCGGCAACGATCACATCGGTGGCGCTGTACCAGTAGGCATCGGCATCATCGCCGGCGTAATAGCGCGGACGCTTGGGTTCGTCCTCGTGCCACTTCTTCGCCACGGGAATACCGGAAATCATCACATGGTCGATGGAATTGTCCTGCATGGCCGTGAGCAATTTCGCCATGCCGGCGGTTTCCTGGAAGAAGTCCACGTAGTGCAAGTGCGCATCGCTGTAGGTGTAATCGCGGGCGCTGGCGCTACCGGCGAATGCCAGCAGGCAGGCAAGACTCAAACGAAACAAGGACACAAGTAATCTCCGGCAGGTAGGCATAGCCTAGACCCTGAGCCGATCACAAGGGTTCATCCTGCAGGAAAGTGGAACGCGCCTCCGTAGGAATGCTCTATAACTGCAAGGTCCTTTTTTGATCGAACGACTTTTTCCTACTGCCAGTGAGGTTGCCATGACTGTTACCGTCAATACCGTCTCCGCCGAAGGTTTTCGTCACACCGTACAGATCGATGACCATGAATTGTTTGCCGACGTGCCGAAGTCTGCCGGCGGCGAGGGCTCGGCCCCCGAGCCACACGACTACTTCGACGCCGCGCTCGGTGCCTGCAAGGCACTGACCCTGAAGATGTACGCAAAGAAGAAAGACATCCCGCTGACCGGCGTGGGTGTCGAGGTCAAACGCGACAACAGCGAAGAGCAGAAAGGCAAATACGCCCTGCACGTGACGCTTACCCTCAAGGGCGTCCTCACCGATGCCCAGCGTGAAGAACTGCTGCGCGTCGCCGATCGCTGCCCGATCCACAAATTGATGACTACCACCGACGTCAGCATCGAAACCCACGCCCCACAAGGCTTCGACAGCCAGTAATCACCCTCTTGCCAGCGGCGGGTTATGCTTCTGGCATCACCCGCTCAGCCTGGAATGCACCATGGATACGCAACCACTGATCATCCGCCCGCGCGCCGAAGACGTCGAAGGCCAGCCGATCCTGCGCCCGCTGCCGTCAGCCAAATGCCGCAGCATCGGGCCTTTCGTGTTTTTCGACCACATGCTCGAAACGGTTTATCCGGCGGGCAAAGGCATGAACATCCGACAGCATCCGCACATTGGTCTGTCGACCCTGACCTACCTGTTCGAAGGACAGATCCAGCACAAGGACAGCCTCGGCTCCGATCAGGTGGTCAGTGCTGGCGATGTCAGCTGGATGACCGCGGGCAGTGCGATTGCCCACGTCGAGCGCACGCCCGAGCCGCTGTGGGAGCAAAGCTTCACCATGCACGGCTTGCAGATCTGGCTGGCCTCACCCAAGGATCACGAGCAAGGTCCGGGACATTACAGCCATCACCCGGCGGCAACCTTGCCGGTCAGCGATAACCTTGGTGTGCAGATCCGGATGATCGCCGGGTCAGGCTTTTGCCTGGAATCGCCGGTGCCGGTGCTTTCTCCTACGCTGTACGCCGAAGTAAAGATGCAGACCGCAACCACTTTGCTGATCCCGACCGAGCACGAAGAACGCGCGATTTATGTGCTGAGTGGCGATGCGCAGTTGAATGGCGAGCCCCTCGAACCCCATGCGCTGGCGGTGTTGCCGGCCGGGGAACAGATGAGCCTGTTTGCCGAGGGTGATGTACACGCGGTGGTGTTTGGCGGCGCGCCGCTGGACGGGCCTCGGCGGATCAACTGGAATTTTGTCGCGAGCGATCCGGCGGCGATCGATGAGGCACGGCACAAGTGGGCGGCCGGGGATTGGCCGACGGTGCCGGGGGAAGTGGAGCGGATTGAATTGCCGCGTTAAGTCTTTACCCTCACCCCAGCCCTCTCCCGGTGGGAGAGGGAGCCGACCGAGGTATCTGGCGTCATACATCGACCTGAAAAATCCTGGCGATTATGGATTCACTAAGGCACTTTCAGGTCGGCGTAATCCTTGAGCATCCCCCGATCAGTCCCCTCTCCCTTTGGGAGAGGGTTAGGGTGAGGGGGCTTTTAGCTTTCCAGGCTTCAGGCTTTGAACACTTCATCCAGCAAATCATGCATCGACTTGAACGCACGCTTGGCGGTCTTCGCGTCGTACATCATCTTGCCCGGCACATTGGCATGCGGATCGGTAAACGAATGCACCGCACCGCCGTAGCTGAGCAACTGCCAATCGACCTTCGCCGCGTTCATTTCATCTTCGAACGCCGGCAATTGCTCCTTCGGCACCAGCGGGTCGGAGGCACCGTGCAGTACCAGCACCGAGCCCTTGATGTTCTTTGCGTCCGCCGGATTCGGCGAGTCCAGCGTACCGTGGAACGACACCGCCGCCTTCACTGGTGCACCGGTGCGCGCCAGGTCCAGTGCACAGCAACCACCGAAGCAGAACCCGAACACCGCCAGCTTCGAGGTATCGACCGCTGCCTCGCCCTGCTTCTGCAACTGCTCGAACGCTGCCTGCATGCGCTTGCGCAGCAGTGCACGATCGTTCTTCAGCGGCATCATCGCCGCGCCGGCCTCGTCAGCGTTCTGCGGACGTACTGCCTGGCCATACACGTCAGCAATCAACACCACGTAGCCCTTGGCCGCGACCGACTTGGCGATCTCCTCCGCACCGGCGCTGACACCCATCCAGTTCGGCGCCATCAGCAGGCCCGGGCGCGCGCCCTTGTGCTCGGCGTCGAACGCCAGACGACCTTCATAGGGCTGGCCATCCAGCTGATAGACCACGGAACGTACAGTAACTTGGCTCATTTCTGACTCCTGATTAGTTAAACACCAGAATGAAAAAACCCGCCGAAGCGGGTTTTTCTACAACGTGATCAAGCTGACAGTTCAACCAGCAGCTTGTTCAGACGGGTCACGTAAGCGGCCGGGTCTTTCAAGCTTTCGCCAGCCGCCAGGGCGGCCTGATCGAAGAGGATGTGCGAAAGGTCGCCAAAACGCCCTTCGTTCTGCTCGCCGTCGAGTTTCTCGATCAGCGGGTGACTCGGGTTGAATTCGAAAATCGGCTTCGACTCCGGCACTTTCTGTCCGCTGGCTTCGAGGATCTGGCGCATTTGCAGGCCCAGGTCCTGTTCGCCGATGGCCAGAATGGCTGGCGAATCGGTCAGACGGTGAGAGACGCGAACCTCGGCAACGGAGTCGCCCAGCGCGGTTTTCAGGCGCTCGACCAGACCTTCTTTGGACTTGGCGACTTCTTCTGCAGCTTTCTTGTCCTCTTCCGAGTCCAGGTTGCCCAGATCAAGATCACCGCGTGCCACGTCGACAAAGGTCTTGCCGTCGAATTCGCTGAGGTAGCTCATCAGCCACTCGTCGATACGGTCGGTCAGCAGCAGCACTTCGATGCCTTTCTTGCGGAAGACTTCCAGGTGCGGGCTGTTCTTGACCTGCGCGTAGGTTTCGCCGGTGAGGTAGTAGATCTTGTCCTGACCTTCTTTGGCGCGCGCCAGGTAGTCAGCCAGACCGACAACTTGCTCGCCGTCGTCGCCTTGGGTCGATGCGAAACGCAGCAGACCGGCAATTTTTTCCTTGTTGGCGAAATCTTCTGCCGGGCCTTCTTTCATGACCTGACCGAAGTTTTTCCAGAAGCCCTTGTATTGCTCAGGCTCGTTCTTCGCCAGTTTTTCCAGCATGTCCAGCACGCGCTTGGTCAGCGCCGACTTCATCGAGTCGATGATCGGATCTTTCTGCAGGATTTCCCGCGACACGTTCAGCGACAGGTCGTTGGAATCGACCACACCCTTGATGAAGCGCAGGTACAGCGGCAGGAACGACTCGGCCTGATCCATCACGAACACGCGCTGCACGTACAGCTTCAGGCCTTTCGGCGCTTCACGCTGGTACAGGTCGAACGGCGCGCGGGCCGGCACGTACAGCAGCGAGCTGTACTCGAGCTTGCCTTCGACTTTGTTGTGGCTCCAGGCCAGCGGATTTTCGAAGTCGTGAGCGATGTGCTTGTAGAACTCCTGGTATTCCTCGTCCTTCACTTCAGTGCGCGGACGGGTCCACAGGGCGCTGGCGCGGTTGACGGTTTCCCATTCAACGGCAGGCTTCTCTTCGCCTTCAGCGGCAGTGACTTCTTTCGGCAGTTCGATCGGCAGCGCGATGTGGTCGGAGTATTTCTTGATGATGTTGCGCAGACGCCAGCCGTCGGCGAACTCGTCTTCAGCGGATTTCAGGTGCAGGACGATGCGGGTGCCGCGCTCTGGTTTGTCGATGGTGGCGACTTCAAACTCGCCCTCGCCTTTCGACGACCAGTGCACGCCTTCGCTGGCAGGGGTGCCGGCGCGACGGCTGTACACGTCGACTTTGTCAGCCACGATGAAGGCCGAGTAGAAGCCGACACCGAATTGGCCGATCAGGTGCGAATCTTTTTTCTGATCGCCCGAGAGATTCTTCATGAAATCGGCGGTGCCCGACTTGGCGATGGTCCCCAGGTGGGTGATCACATCGTCACGGTTCATGCCGATACCGTTGTCTTCGAGGGTGACGGTCTTGGCGTCCTTGTCGAAGCTCACACGGATTTTCAGTTCAGCGCCACCTTCGAGCAACTCAGGCTTGGCCAGGGCTTCGAAGCGCAGCTTGTCGACAGCGTCAGAGGCGTTCGAGATCAATTCGCGAAGGAAGATTTCCTTGTTGGAATACAGCGAATGGATCATGAGGTGCAGCAGCTGCTTTACCTCGGTCTGGAAGCCCAGGGTTTCCTTTTGAGTTTCCACACTCATGGTCATCAAACTCCAATCAGATGGCAGTGGCCGCGACCTTGAGGGTCGGCGGCGGGTTGTTCACTGAGTTGGGGGCAGCGTTCAGGATTTCAAGGGCTCATCAATTTTGAAATGTGCACGGGCGGTGGCAATCGGTTCGCTCTCGGTGCTTTGCCAGGCCGTGATGGCAACGTTGGCCACGCGCCGCCCCTGGCGACAGACCTGACATTTGGCCCAAGTGTCGCGAAACTGCCCGGCGCGCAGATAATCCAGAGAAAAGTCGATGATCTTCGGCACCCCGGGCGAACCGGTGAAGATCAGCAAATGCAACGCGGCTGCCAGCTCCATGAACCCGGCAATCACCCCGCCATGGATCGCCGGCAATAAAGGGTTACCAATGTTGTCCTTGTTCGCCGGCAGCTTGAAGAGCAATTCATCGCCGACCCGGGAACATTCGACGCCGATCAACCCGGCGTAAGGAATTATCCGCAGCAGCGGCGCGTAGTCGCCCTGAGCGTGAGCCTGCAGCAGTTGTTGCTTCCAGTCATCGCTCATCGATTCTCTCCTTTGACCTTGCCGCCAAATCCCTGGGTGCCTTTCAGGTTTTTGCCCATGCGCATGAAAGTGCCGACGACATGGGCGATCGGCTGACTCGGGTCATCCTGATAAGCAAAGCCGCGAGCGAAGATCACATCGGTGGTGACCCGGTAACACTGGGCAAAGCCATAGACGTCCTTGTTCGGCTCGGCGGCGTGCATGTAGTCGATACGCAGGTCCAGGGTCGGGCAGACTTCGAACTCCGCCAGCACGCACAACGTGGACATGCCGCACGCGGTGTCCATCAGCGAAGTAATGGCACCGCCGTGGATGACCCCGGTCTGTGGATTGCCGACGATTTGCGCGCTGTACGGCAACCTCACCGTCAGCCCTTCGCTGCTGGCGCTGTGTACCGTCAAACCGAGCACCTGACAATGGCGCAGGGCCGAAAGAAATCGTGTCGCGCGCTCAAAAACGGGGTTTTCAGCCATTTGATAATTACTCTCGTTAGAGCCTTGTGCCAGTAGTAGGAAATACCGCAAAAGTTCCACTAAAAAACAAACTTATATATCTGAAGGAAATGAGGAACTTAACCTTTGGCGCTGCGCTCTTAAGGCCAGTAGTTATTTTCCATAAGGAGAAACACCCCATGCGTAAGACTTTAGCTATTGCCTTGATGTTGACCGCTTCCCTCGGTCTCGCTGCCTGCGATAAAAAATCCGAGGACAAAGCTCAAGATGCAAACCAACATGCTGAGCAAGCTCAGCAAGACATGAACAAAGCTCAGGATAAAGTGAACGACGCAGCAAAAGAAAACGCCGAAGCTGCCAAAGCTCAGGCTGAATCGAATCAAGCTGCTCAGGAAGAAGCTGCCAAGAAGCAATAATTGCGACTTGATGCAGTAAAAGAAAACTCGCCAAGTGCGGGTTTTCTTTTGCCTGTGATTTTTTGTCAGTCTTGGCTTAGAGGCTTTCTTAGAGCAATACGGTTCTAAAAGTCGGACTAATCATCAGCAACAAACTGCAGATCAGGCCGACCAGCCACACCAGGCTGCGCAGGGATGGTTTATCCGCCAGGTATAACCACACGTAAAGAATTCGCGCGATCACAAAGATGATCGCCAGCGCATCAATCAACCAGCCTTGGGTTTGCGTGGTGTGCGCCATCAGCACACCCACGGCGAACAGGATGAACGCTTCGATGCAGTTCTGGTGCGCCGCCAGCGCCCGCGCGCCATAGCCAGTGAGTTGCGCCTGCTGTTGGCGCGGTAGATGGTTGTTGTAACCACCCTGCTCTTTCATGGCCTTGCCCACCGGCATGCGCGCGATGTAAATCAACAGTGCACTGATAAACACACACCAGAACGGAATACTCATCAAGCAGCCTCTTTATTGGTTTCGGGCAATGGTGCCTCTGTAGGGGTATAGACCATCACATCCAGCACGTCGGAATGAAACTCGCGGCGGTACAACACGATGACCACCCCGGCACTCATCAACATGAACAGCCACGGGCTGACAAACCACGCCAGCATGCTCATGCCGAAGTAATAAGAGCGCAGACCGAAGTTGAACTGGTTCGCCGCCATCGAAATCACCCGCGCCGCCCGCAGTGCGAACGCCTTGCGCTCCTGCTCCGAGACCTGACGCTCACCGATCATCGGCGCGGAACCGACCAGCACCGCAGCAAAGTTGTACTGACGCATGCACCAACTGAAGGTGAAGAACGCATAGACGAACACCAGCGCCAGACACAGCAACTTGATCTCCGACATGCCCTGCGACGCCTGCTGCACCATCGGGATATCCGCCAGCAGCGACACGGCGCGTTCGGACGCACCGAGCACGGTGAGAATGCCGGCGAGGATGATCAAAGTGCTGGAGGCGAAGAACGAGGCGTTGCGCTCCAGATTGCCGATCACGCTGGCGTCGGCAATACGGTTGTCACGCAGCAGCATGCGGCGCATCCAGTCTTCGCGATACAGGTGCAGCACGCTGGCGAGGCACGCGGTGTCGCGGGCCTTCCACGACGCATAACGGGTGTAGCCGCCCCAGCAGATGACAAACCAGAGCGCGGCCAGCAGGTGGATCAGATTGGCTTGGATGAACGACATTCGTTTTCCTGTGAAGTGTGGATGCATTACCTGTAGGAGTGAGCCTGCTCGCGATTCGCTGGCACACCCGGCATTGATCCGACAGGTACGACGCCAACGCGAGCAGGCTCACTCCTACATAAAATCTGTGCAGTGCTTCGACGTTAGCTCGCGGAAAAAGACACTGCCAGACGCCCATAAAAAATGCCCCGTATCGATTGATACGGGGCATTTCTGTTTAAGCGCTGAAGCCCCGTTTGTGGCGGGTCAGACAACGTCAGGCAACGGCTTCGCTGCGCTTGCCCAGCAGGCGATCACAGACCACGGCGACCACCAGGGTCATCACGCATGGCACCAGCCACGCCAGACCCTGCTCGCTCAGCGGCAGGTGCGACAGCTGCGACGGCATCCAGTCGGCCAGACCGGCGCCCTTGAGCGCGTCGATGGTGCCGAACAGGAACGACACCAGCATGACCGGGCCGAGGATCCGCCCGTGTTCATGCCAGAAGTCCTTGCAGAAGCTCAGAGCCACCAGAACGATGCACGGCGGGTAGATCGCGGTCAGCACCGGGATCGAGAACGCGATCAGCTTGGTCAGGCCCAGGTTGGACACCAGCAGCGAGAACGCGGCGAGGATGATCACCAGGGTCTTGTAGGACAGCGGCAGCACGCGGCTGAAGTATTCAGCGCAGGCGCAGGTCAGACCGACCGCGGTCACCAGGCACGCCAGCGAGATCAGCACCGCGAGGAAACCGCTGCCCAGCGAACCGAAGGTGTGTTGCACGTAAGCATGCAGCACCGCCGCGCCGTTAGTGGCACCGACCGCGACTTCGTGGCTGCCGGAGCCGAGGCGGAACAGGCTGATGTACACCAGCGCCAGACCGACACCGGCGATGAGGCCGGCAATGATCGCGTAACGGGTGATCAGCGCAGGCGACTCGACGCCACGGGAGCGGATCGCGTTGACGATGACGATACCGAATACCAGCGCGCCAAGGGTATCCATGGTCAGGTAACCATTGATGAAGCCCTGAGAGAACGGTGCCGCGACGTATTCCGGCGTGGCCTGACCGATATCCCCGGCCGGCAGGGCGAACGCGGCGATGCCGAGTACCGCCAGGGCGATGATTTTCAGCGGCGCGAGGAAACGCCCCACGGTATCGAGCAGACGGCCCGGATACAGCGAGATGAAGAACACCAGCAGGAAGTACACCGAGCTGTAGAGGAACAGCGCCAGCGGGCTTTCGCCGGTCAGCGGCGCCAGACCCACTTCGAACGACACGGTCGCGGTCCGCGGGGTGGCGAACAGCGGGCCGACCGCCAGGTAGCATGCCGCGGCGAGCACACCACCGGCGATCTTGCCGATCGGGCTGCTCAGTGCATCCATCGCACCACCGACCTTGGCCAGGGCGACGACGGTGACCACTGGCAGACCGACGGCCGTGATCAAAAAGCCCAACGCCGCCATCCAGACGTTAGGTCCGGACTGCAGGCCGACGATAGGCGGGAAAATGATGTTGCCGGCCCCGACGAACAGGGCAAATGTCATAAAGCCCAGTGCCAGGATGTCCTGACCTTTCAAAACTTTCATTAAGGAAATACCACACTACTGAATCGGAATTTAGAGGGGGATTTCCCTGTGGGGTTAGGGAAATGCTGTCAGTCCGTATAAGACTGACCCGTTTAGCGCGTTGCATGCCTTGTGGGCGGCAGACGCAAAAATGGCTGCTAGCCTAACGAATTTGTCTGACAAACGCACTGTTTGAGGGCGAACTATCCGATACACGACGTGTCTGTGTCGCATTTACGCATCTATTTTTCCTACATGGAACTCTGTAGGTAGAGCACGAACCCTGTAGTGAGGGGATTTATCCCCGATGGGCCGAAGCAGCCCTGATTGAGAACTTGTAGCGCTTTTCGATTGGCTGGATACATCGGGTTTGGAGCCGCTTCGCAGCCCATCGGGGATAAATCCCCTCACCACAAATGCCCGCTAAAACGCAGATGCCAGAAACAACAAAGGCCACCCGAAGGTGGCCTTTGTCTGGTGAAGCGTCAGTCAAGCACGAGGCTTACTTGACAGCCCAACCGGTCAGCTCGGCCAGGGCCTTGCCGATGTCTGCCAGCGAACGCACGGTTTTTACGCCTGCGTCTTGCAGCGCAGCGAATTTCTCGTCTGCAGTGCCTTTGCCGCCAGAGATGATTGCGCCAGCATGGCCCATGCGCTTGCCCGGAGGAGCAGTCACACCAGCGATGTAGGAAACAACCGGCTTGGTCACGTGTGCCTTGATGTAGGCAGCCGCTTCTTCTTCAGCCGAACCGCCGATCTCGCCGATCATCACGATCGCTTCGGTCTTCGGGTCTTCCTGGAACAGCTTCAGGATGTCGATGAAGTTCGAACCCGGGATCGGGTCACCACCGATGCCGACGCAGGTCGACTGACCGAAACCGGCGTCAGTGGTCTGCTTCACAGCTTCGTAGGTCAGGGTGCCGGAACGCGAAACGATACCGACCTTGCCTGGCAAGTGAATGTGACCTGGCATGATGCCGATCTTGCATTCGCCTGGGGTGATCACGCCTGGGCAGTTAGGGCCGATCAGGGTAACACCCAGCTCGTCGCACTTAACTTTGGCGTCCAGCATGTCCAGGGTAGGAATGCCTTCGGTGATGCAGACGATCAGCTTGATGCCACCGAAAGCAGCTTCCAGGATCGAGTCCTTGCAGAAAGGAGCCGGAACGTAGATCACGCTGGCGGTAGCGCCAGTGGCAGCTACTGCGTCTTTAACGGTGTTGAACACTGGCAGACCCAGGTGCTCGGTGCCGCCTTTGCCCGGAGTTACGCCACCAACCATCTTGGTGCCGTATTCGATGGCTTGCTGGGTGTGGAAACTACCTTGCGAACCGGTAATACCCTGGCAGATAACTTTGGTGTCTTTATTGATCAGGACGCTCATTATTTGCCCTCCGCAGCTTTGACAACTTGTTGAGCAGCGTCGGTCAGGCTGGTAGCAGCGATGATGTTCAAACCGCTTTCTGCCAGTACTTTAGCGCCCAGCTCAGCGTTGTTGCCTTCAAGGCGAACAACAACCGGGATTTTCACGCCGACTTCTTTCACGGCGCCGATGATGCCTTCGGCAATCATGTCGCAGCGAACGATGCCGCCGAAGATGTTAACCAGTACTGCAGCGACGTTGGTGTCGGACAGAATGATTTTGAATGCTTCGGTAACGCGTTCTTTGGTAGCACCACCACCTACGTCGAGGAAGTTGGCTGGCTTGCCGCCGTGCAGGTTGACGATGTCCATGGTACCCATGGCCAGGCCGGCACCGTTGACCATGCAGCCGATGTTGCCTTCCAGGGCTACGTAGTTCAGTTCGAACTTGGCAGCGTGCGCTTCGCGCGGATCGTCTTGCGACGGATCGTGGAAAGTCTTCAGCTTAGGCTGACGGTACATGGCGTTGGCGTCGATGTTGATCTTGGCGTCCAGGCAGTGCAGATCGCCGTCAGCCTTGATCACCAGCGGGTTCACTTCCAGCAGGGCCAGATCGTGATCCTGGAACAGTTTGGCCAGACCAACGAAGATCTTGGCGAACTGGGCAACTTGCTTGCCTTCCAGACCCAGTTGGAACGCCAGCTCGCGACCCTGGAATGGCTGAGCGCCAACCAGTGGATCGATAGTGGCTTTCAGAATTTTTTCTGGAGTGTCGTGAGCGATTTTCTCGATGTCCACGCCACCTTCGGTGGAAGCCATGAACACGATGCGACGGCTCGAACGGTCAACGACAGCGCCCAGGTACAGCTCTTTAGCGATATCAGTGCACGATTCAACCAGGATCTTGGTGACTGGCTGACCATTGGCGTCAGTCTGGTAAGTCACCAGACGCTTGCCCAGCCACTGCTGTGCGAAGGCCTTGGCGTCTTCTTTGTTGCGAACCAGCTTGACGCCGCCCGCTTTACCGCGACCACCGGCGTGGACCTGGGCTTTGACAACCCACTCGCTGCCGCCGATTTTGTCGCAAGCTTCTGCTGCTGCTTCCGGGGTGTCTACTGCGTAACCAGTGGAAACTGGCAGGCCGTATTCAGCGAACAGCTGCTTACCCTGATACTCGTGAAGATTCATGCTTTTTACCGTCTTCGTTAGGTACTGCGCATTCGGCGCTGCGCTCTTGATGAGTGCCGCGCCACCTGTGACTGCTGCTTGCGTAGCCTTTCCGGATACCCGGTGCAGCTACGCAAGACTGCGTCCAGCGGACATTCCGCGGTGAGACTTGCTCGCAAGGCTCACGACGGGCCGCAACCGCCGTGGTTTCTTATTGTGTCTTAACGCTTCTTGCGGTTGGCAATGTGGATGGCGCCGCCATTCACAGCCAGAGCAGCTTCGTGCAAGGCTTCAGACAGGGTCGGATGGGAGAAAACCATCATGCCCAGGTCTTCAGCGCTGGTGCCGAATTCCATACCGATCGCGCCCTGCTGAACCAGTTCTGCAGCGCTTGGGCCAATCACGTGCACGCCCAATACGCGGTCAGTCTTGGCATCAGCGATGACCTTGACGAAACCACCGGTATCGTTGGCGGCCATGGCACGGCCGGAAGCGGCGAACGGGAAGGTGCCGACGTTAACTTCAACGCCTTCGGCTTTCAAGGCCTGCTCGGTTTTGCCAACCCACGCGATTTCCGGGTGAGTATAAATAACCGAAGGGATCAGGTCATAGTTCATCTGGGCTTTGTGGCCCTTGATGCGCTCGACAACCATGATGCCCTCTTCCGAGGCTTTGTGAGCCAGCATCATGCCGCGAACCACGTCACCGATGGCGTAAACGCCCGGTACGGTGGTGGCGCAGTGATCGTCAACGTGCACGAAACCGCGCTCGTCCAGGGTCACGCCGCTGTCGGCAGCCAGCAGATCAGTGGTCACCGGACGGCGACCAACGGCTACGATCAGCTTGTCGAAAGTGATGGTCTGTTCGCCGTTGGCATCGGTGTAGTTAACAACGACTTCGTCGCCGTTGACTTTGGAACCGGTGACGCGAGCGCCCAGCTTGATGTCCAGACCCTGCTTGGTCAGGGTTTTCAGCGCTTCCTTGGAAACGGCGGTGTCCGCTGCCATCAGGAACGTGTCCAGAGCTTCCAGGACAGTCACTTCTGCACCCAGACGCGACCAGACCGAGCCCAGCTCCAGACCGATCACGCCAGCGCCGATCACGCCCAGACGCTTAGGTACGGATTGGAATTCCAGAGCGCCAGTCGAATCGACGATGACTTTCTGATCGACCGGAGCCGGCGGAATGTCGATCGGACGCGAACCTGGAGCCAGGATGACGTTTTCGGCTTCGATGACTTCAACCGAACCGTCCGGCTTGGTGACTTCGACTTTCTTGCCAGCCAGCAGCTTGCCGTGGCCCTGGATCGAAGTAACGCCGTTGGCCTTGAACAGAGTGGCAACGCCGCCGGTCAGGTTCTTGACGATGCCAGCCTTGCGGCCAACCATCGCAGCGACGTCCATTTTGACTTCGCCGGTCGAGATACCGTGAACGTTGAAGCTCTCTTTGGCTTCCTTGTACTTCCAGGAGCTGTCCAGCAGCGCCTTGGACGGAATGCAGCCGACGTTCAGGCAAGTACCGCCGAGGGCCTGTTTGCCTTCAGCGTCGGTGTACTTCTCGATGCAGGCAGTGGTGAGACCCAGCTGCGCGGCCTTGATGGCAGCTACATAGCCGCCAGGGCCGGCACCGATCACTACTACGTCAAATTTCTGCGACATTCAAAAAATCCTCTTTAGCGAAAAGCTTCAAGCCGCGCGCTGCGGGCCGTACCGCCGTTGCCGACGGTACGCCACCCGCAGCGCATGGCTGCTTCTATCAGATATCCAGCAACAGACGAGCCGGATCTTCCAGCAGGTTCTTGATGGTCACCAGGAAGGTTACAGCTTCTTTGCCATCGATCAGACGGTGATCGTAGGACAGTGCCAGGTACATCATCGGACGGATCACGACCTGACCGTTGATGGCCATAGGACGCTGGATGATGTTGTGCATGCCCAGAATCGCTGCCTGCGGCGGGTTGACGATCGGAGTCGACATCATCGAACCGAAGGTACCACCGTTGGTGATGGTGAAGGTACCGCCGGTCATCTCTTCCATCGACAGTTTGCCGTCACGGGCTTTCTTGCCGAACGTGGCGATGCCGCCTTCGATTTCAGCCAGGCTCATCAGCTCGGCGTTACGCAGAACCGGAACGACCAGACCACGGTCGCTGGAAACGGCAACACCGATGTCGGCGTAGCCGTGGTAAACGATGTCTGCACCGTCGATCGAAGCGTTGACCGCCGGGAAGCGTTTCAGCGCTTCGGTGGCAGCCTTGACGAAGAACGACATGAAGCCCAGGCGTACGCCGTTGTGGGACTTCTCGAACAGGTCCTTGTACTTCGAACGCAGCGCCATGACTTCGGTCATGTCGACTTCGTTGAAAGTGGTCAGCATTGCCATGTTCGACTGGGCTTCAACCAGACGCTCGGCAACCTTGGCACGCAGACGGGTCATCGGTACGCGCTTCTCAACGCGATCACCGGCAGCGAATACCGGAGCAGCGGCAGCCGGAGCAGCAGCCTTGGCAGGTGCGGCAGCCGGAGCGGCTTTCTTCGCGGCAACAGCAGCCACCACGTCTTCCTTGGTCACACGACCACCTTTGCCGGTACCGGCAACGGAAGCGATGTTGATGCCGTTCTCTTCAGCCAGCTTGCGCGCAGCCGGAGCAGCAACAGGATCGTCTTCGCCTTCGGCAGCAGCCGGGGCAGCGGCAGCAGCGGCCGGAGCAGCAGCGGCGGCTGGAGCAGCGGCAGCAGCGCCGCCCGCTTCGATGGAGCCCAGGACTTCGTCGGACAGAACGGTGTCGCCTTCGTTTTTGACGATTGCGCCCAGCACGCCGTCGGCGGTAGCCAGCACTTCCAGTACGACCTTGTCGGTTTCGATGTCGACGATCAGGTCGTCACGCTTGACGGCGTCGCCCGGTTTTTTGTGCCAGGTGGCAACGGTGCCATCGGCAACCGATTCCGGGAAAGTGGGGGCTTTGATCTCGATAGCCATTATCTGTGGTTCCTTAAATTCGGTTTCAGGTGCGCGAAGGCGTTAAACGGTAAACGCGTCTTGCAGCAGTTTTTCCTGCTGCTCGGCGTGCATCGATGCGTAACCACATGCTGGGGCAGCAGAAGCCTCGCGGCCCGCGTACTCGAGTACGAGAGACTTGTCGAGGTTACCGATGCTGCGACGCAGGTGATGCTGGCTGCAGTACCAAGCGCCCTGGTTCATCGGCTCTTCCTGACACCAGACGGCATGCTTGACGTTGGTGTAAGGCGCCAGGACTTCTTTCAAGTCGTCCTCAGGGAATGGATACAGCTGCTCGATACGCACGATGGCGATATCGTCACGGCCTTCGGCACGACGTTTTTCCAGCAGGTCGTAGTAGACCTTGCCGCTACACAGAACAACGCGCTCGACCTTTTTCGGGTCCAGGGCATCGATTTCCGGGATCACGGTCTGGAACGAACCTTCAGCCAGATCTTCCAGGGTCGAGACGGCCAGCTTGTGGCGCAGCAGCGACTTCGGCGTCAGCACTACCAGAGGTTTGCGCAGCGGACGAATCACCTGACGACGCAGCAAGTGGTAGATCTGGGCCGGGGTGGTCGGCATGCACACCTGAATGTTGTGCTCGGCGCACAGCTGCAGGTAACGCTCAAGACGAGCCGAGCTGTGCTCAGGACCCTGACCTTCGTAGCCGTGCGGCAACAGCATGGTCAGACCGCAGAGACGGCCCCACTTGTGCTCGCCGCTGGTGATGAACTGGTCGATAACAACCTGTGCACCGTTGGCGAAGTCGCCGAACTGGGCTTCCCAGATCACCAGCGCGTTTGGCGTGGTGGTCGAGTAACCATATTCGAAGGCCAATACCGCTTCTTCCGAGAGGAACGAGTCGTACAGGTCAAAGCGTGGCTGACCGTCGTACAGGTTCTGCAGCGGAATGTAGGTGCCCGCGTCTTTCTGGTTGTGCAGTACAGCGTGACGGTGCGAGAACGTACCGCGGCCGATGTCCTGACCGGTCATGCGGATCGGGTGACCTTCGAACGCCAGGGTCGCGTACGCCATGGTTTCGGCGTAACCCCAGTTGATCGGCAGGCCGCCGGCTTGCATCTTCTGACGGTCTTCGTAGATCTTCGCGACCTGACGCTGAACCACGAAGCCTTCCGGAATTTCCAGCAGCTTGGCGGACAGTTCCTGCAGGGTCTTCAGATCGAAACGGGTGTCGTGACGCGCAGTCCAGGCGTGGCCCAGATACGGACGCCAGTCCACGAACAGCTCTTTGTTCGGCTCTTTGACCAGCGATTTCACTACGTGCAGACCGTTGTCCAGCGCATTGCGGTACTCGTCGACCTTGGCCTGAACACGTTCAGCGTCCAGTACACCGGCCTGAGTCAGACGATCAGCGTACAGCTCACGAGTGGTGCGCTGCTTGGTGATCTGCTGATACATCAGCGGCTGGGTGCCGCTTGGCTCGTCGGCCTCGTTGTGGCCGCGACGACGGTAGCAGACCAGGTCGATCACCACGTCACGCTTGAACTGCATGCGGTAATCGATGGCCAACTGGGTCACGAACAGCACGGCTTCCGGATCATCACCATTCACATGGAGGATCGGCGCCTGGATCATCTTCGCAACGTCGGTGGCGTACTCGGTGGAACGCGAGTCCAGCGGGTTGCTGATGGTGAAACCGACCTGGTTGTTGATCACGATGTGCACGGTACCGCCGGTCTTGAAACCGCGGGTCTGCGACATCTGGAAGGTTTCCATGACCACGCCCTGACCTGCGAATGCAGCGTCACCGTGGATGGAGATCGGCAGCACCTTCTCACCGGTCGGGTCGTTACGACGATCCTGACGGGCGCGAACCGAACCTTCTACCACCGGGGAAACGATTTCCAGGTGGGACGGGTTGAACGCCATGGCCAGGTGAACTTCACCGCCGGTGGTCATCACGTTGGACGAGAAGCCCTGGTGGTATTTGACGTCACCGGAACCCAGCTCGACCTTCTTCTTGCCTTCGAACTCGTCGAACAGCTCGCGCGGGTTCTTGCCGAAGGTGTTGACCAGCACGTTCAGACGGCCACGGTGGGCCATGCCGATGACGACTTCCTTGGTGCCGTAGGAACCGGAACGCTGGATCAGCTCGTCGAGCATCGGAATCAGGCTTTCGCCGCCTTCCAGACCGAAACGCTTGGTGCCCGGGTATTTGGTGCCCAGGTATTTTTCCAGGCCTTCACCGGCAGTCACGCGCTCGAGCAGGTGGCTCTTGATGTCGGCGGAGTACGTCGGACGACCACGCACGCTTTCCAGACGCTGCTGGAACCACTGGCGCTGCTCGGAATCGGTGATGTGCGTAAATTCAGCGCCGATGGTGCGGCAATATGTCTGCTGCAACGCTTCGTGAATTTCGCGTAGGCTCGCTTCCTCTTTGCCGATGAACAGGTCGCCGGCACGGAAGGTCGTATCAAGATCGGCATTGGTCAAGCCGTAATGATTGATCGACAGGTCTGCAGGTGCAGGACGCTGCCACAGCCCCAGCGGGTCAAGCTGGGCTGCCTGGTGGCCACGCATACGGTAGGCCTGGATCAATCGCAGCACTTCAACTTGCTTCTTCTCGTGCTCACTGCTCACGCTCCCGGCGGAAACCGGTTGGGCGCGGCGCTGGTTCTTTGCCAGCAGCACGAAATGATCGCGAATTGTGGAGTGCGAAACATCAGTGGCAGAGCTGCCGTCGGCAGGCAGCTTCTGAAAGTAGGTGCGCCACTCTTCTGGCACAGCGTTAGGGTCGTGCAGGTAGAGCTCATAAAGCTCTTCCACATAGGCAGCGTTTCCACCTGAAAGGTAGGCGCTGTTCCACATGCGCTGCATCACGCTTTCTTGCATGCTTGGTCACCCTCGGTTAGGGGAACACCATCGGCGTCAATACCGAGCAAACTTGCAGAAGTCCGAATGCAGCGACCAAAACAAGCCACTTAGGATCACGCTGATAGTCCGGGTACCAGCCCGGATGCCCCTGCTTGTCTCATTTCTTCAAAATAAGAGCTGCAGCTTGTGGCTACTGCTCTGGTTATAGCCATGACGCGGGTTGAAGCCCGCGCCACAGCCTCTTCGTTACAGCGGTTCTACGGTTACAGCAGCTGAATCACACGCCGCTCGAAAGCAGCATGTTACGGATGTGACCGATGGCCTTAGTCGGGTTCAGGCCTTTCGGACATACGTTGACGCAGTTCATGATGCCCCGGCAGCGGAAGACGCTGAACGGGTCATCCAGCGAAGCCAGACGCTCGGACGTCTTGGTGTCACGGCTGTCTGCCAGGAAGCGGTACGCTTGCAGCAGGGCAGCTGGACCCAGGAACTTGTCCGGGTTCCACCAGAAGGACGGGCACGAGGTCGAGCAGCAGGCGCACAGGATGCACTCGTACAGACCGTCGAGCTTTTCACGCTCTTCAGGGGACTGCAGACGCTCGATGGCCGGAGCCGGCGTGTCGTTCTGCAGGTAAGGCTTAACCTTCTCGTATTGCTTGTAGAAGATGCTCATATCGACAACCAGGTCACGGATAACCGGCAAACCTGGCAGCGGACGAACGATCAACTTGTTGCCTTTTACGACAGCGGACAGCGGCGTGATGCACGCCAGGCCGTTCTTGCCGTTGATGTTCATGCCGTCGGAGCCGCAGACGCCTTCACGGCAAGAGCGACGATAGGAGAAACCCTCGTCCTGCTCTTTGATCAGGGCCAGCACGTCCAGCACCATCAGGTCTTTACCACCGGTATCGACCTGGAATTCCTGCATGAACGGCGCAGCGTCCTGATCAGGGTTGTAGCGATAAACACTGACTTGCAACATGGCGATCACCCTTAATAAGTCCGGACTTTAGGTTCGAAAGTCGGAACAGTCTTCGGCGAGAAGTTTACGGCACGCTTGGCGACGCGTTTCTCACCCGGGAAGTACAGGGTGTGGCACAGCCAGTTTTCGTCGTCACGGTCTTCGAAGTCTTCACGGGCGTGAGCGCCGCGGGACTCTTTACGTACTTCGGCCGCGATGGCGGTAGCTTCAGCCACTTCCAGCAGGTTTTGCAGTTCCAGAGCTTCGATACGCGCGGTGTTGAACGCTTGCGACTTGTCGTTGATCTTCACGTTGGCGATGCGCTTGCGCAGATCGGCCAGCTGAGCGATACCCTTCTGCATGTATTCGCCAGTGCGGAATACACCGAAGTAGTTCTGCATGCAGCTTTGCAGCTCGCGACGCAGGGTAGCCACGTCTTCGCCATCGGTACGGCCGTTCAGCGCGTTCAAACGCGACAGGGCAGCTTCGATGTCGGCTTCGGTAGCGTCGTCGTATTCGATGCCGTCGGTCAGCGCCTTTTCCAGGTGCAGGCCGGCAGCGCGGCCGAATACCACCAGGTCGAGCAGCGAGTTGCCGCCCAGACGGTTGGCACCGTGTACCGATACGCAAGCCACTTCACCTACGGCGAACAGACCCGGAATGATCTGATCCACGCCTTCGGCGTTCTGGGTGATCGCCTGACCATGAATGTTGGTGGCAACGCCGCCCATCATGTAGTGGCAGGTCGGAACAACCGGAACCGGAGCAACCACCGGGTCAACGTGTGCGAAAGTCTTCGACAGTTCGCAGATACCTGGCAGACGGCTGTGCAGCACTTCCTCGCCCAAGTGGTCGAGTTTGAGCATTACGTGGTCGCCATTCGGACCGCAACCGTTGCCGGCGATGATTTCTTTAACCATCGAGCGGGCAACCACGTCACGACCAGCGAGGTCTTTCGCGTTCGGAGCATAACGCTCCATGAAACGCTCGCCGTGCTTGTTGATCAGGTAACCACCTTCACCACGGCAACCTTCGGTCACCAGTACACCGGCGCCGGCGATGCCGGTCGGGTGGAACTGCCACATTTCGATGTCTTGTACCGGCACGCCAGCACGCAGCGCCATGCCGACGCCGTCACCGGTGTTGATCAGGGCGTTGGTGGTGGAAGCGTAGATACGGCCAGCACCGCCAGTTGCCAGTACGGTGGCCTTGGCGCGGATGTACGAAGTTTCGCCGGTTTCGATGCAGATCGCGATCACACCGACAAACTCGCCTTCCTGGTTTTTCACCAGGTCGACCGCGTAGTACTCGTTCAGGAACGTGGTACCGGCTTTCAGGTTGCCCTGATAAAGGGTGTGCAGCAGTGCGTGACCGGTACGGTCGGACGCTGCGCAAGTACGGGCAGCCTGGCCGCCCTTACCGTAGTCCTTGGACTGACCACCGAACGGACGCTGGTAGATACGGCCTTGCTCGGTACGCGAGAACGGCAGACCCATGTGGTCCAGCTCGAAAACGGCAGCCGGGCCTTCCTGACACATGTATTCGATAGCGTCCTGGTCACCGATGTAGTCGGAACCCTTGACGGTATCGTACATGTGCCAGCGCCAGTCATCGTTCGGGTCAGCGGACGCGATCGCGCAGGTGATGCCGCCCTGGGCGGATACAGTGTGCGAACGGGTCGGGAAAACCTTGGTGATCACCGCAGTCTTGTGACCGCCCTGCGCCAGCTGCAGCGCAGCGCGCATGCCGGCACCGCCACCACCAATAATGATAGCGTCGAAAGAAATCGTTGGAATGTTAGCCATGACTCAGATACCCCAGAGAATCTGCACACCCCAGACGAAGTAAGCGAACATTGCAACGCCGCATACTGCCTGGAAAAGGAAACGTATAGCCGTCGCGGACTTGCCGAACGCCATTGGCGTCAGGTAGTCAGTCGCGATGGTCCACATGCCGACCCAGGCGTGAGCGCCGAGAGCAACAAGGGCCAGGAGGCTGAAAATACGCATCCCGTTGTGGGCGAACAGTTCATGCCACTGGGCGTACTCGAGGCCTGGGTGGGCCACGACGTATCCGATCAGAAAAATGAAGTAAGCCGCGAGAACGACCGCCGACACACGTTGCGCCATCCAGTCATAGAGGCCCGAACGCGAGAGGTTCGTGACGTTAGTTACCATATCCAGACTCCTGCCAGAACGATTACCACCACGGAAACGGCGATAACGATTTTCGAGCCCAGCTTGCCGCCTTCCAGCGTCTCACCGATGCCCATGTCCATGATCAAATGGCGCACACCGGCAACCAGGTGATACAGCAGAGCGGACAGGATGCCCCAAATCACTAGCTTGGCTAGCGGACTGGTCAGACACGCTTTCACCTGACCGAAGCCTTCCTCGGAGCTCAGCGACTTGTCCAATGCGTAAAGCATGATGGCAAGGCACACGAAGAGGATGACACCGGAGATACGGTGAAGAATGGACGTGTAAGCAGTGACTGGGAGTTTGATGGTCCTTAGGTCTAGGTTTACAGGTCGTTGGCTTTTCACGGCTTTTTTTTCACACTGAAGAGCCCCTAACAATCAGGGCAAAGTTGTTGGGGAGTGCACTGGTCAGGTAACCACCACCCAGGGATGCGACCCCCAATGAAAGCAAGCCCAAAAGCCCTTGGCGGTCGGTGGCCGAGTATAGACAGTTAGGCTACTAATGACAACGCAATCACCTACCCCCAATAGCTGATTGCACAAGTCGCATAAAAGGCGTAAATGGCAGTCAATTTCGAGGAAAAAGTGCGCTTAAAGCCTTCTGGAGCAAGACTTTAGGCAAATTGACATTCGAATTTATCTCACTATAGTGGTGCGGGCCCTGCGTGGGGGGTCTGTCTGATGGTTCAAGCATAAATAGGAGGCCACATGGCTGACAAAAAAGCGCAGTTGATCATCGAGGGCGCAGCCCCCGTCGAGCTGCCCATTTTAACCGGCACCGTTGGTCCCGATGTAATCGATGTTCGGGGCCTGACGGCCACGGGCCGCTTCACTTTCGACCCGGGTTTCATGTCGACCGCCTCGTGCGAATCGAAGATCACCTATATCGACGGCGACAACGGCATTCTGTTGCACCGCGGCTACCCGATCGAACAGCTGGCTGAAAAGTCGGACTACCTGGAAACCTGCTACCTGCTGCTCAACGGCGAATTGCCGACTGCAGAACAGAAGGCCCAGTTCGTCAGCACCGTGAAAAACCACACCATGGTTCACGAGCAGCTGAAAACCTTCTTCAACGGCTTCCGTCGCGACGCCCACCCGATGGCCGTCATGTGCGGCGTAGTCGGCGCCCTCTCGGCCTTCTACCACGACTCCCTGGACATCAATAACCCGCAGCATCGCGAAATCTCCGCGATCCGTCTGGTCGCCAAGATGCCAACCCTGGCAGCGATGGTTTACAAGTACTCCATGGGCCAACCCATGATGTACCCGCGCAACGACCTGACGTACGCGGAAAACTTCCTGCACATGATGTTCAACACCCCGTGCGAGATCAAACCGATCAGCCCGGTACTCGCCAAGGCCATGGATCGGATCTTCATCCTCCACGCCGACCACGAGCAGAACGCATCGACGTCCACCGTGCGCCTGGCAGGTTCCTCGGGTGCCAACCCGTTCGCCTGTATCGCCGCCGGTATCGCCGCACTGTGGGGCCCTGCCCACGGCGGTGCGAACGAAGCCGTTCTGACCATGCTTGACGAGATTGGCGATGTGTCCAACATCGACAAGTTCATCGCCAAGGCCAAGGACAAGAACGATCCGTTCAAACTGATGGGCTTCGGTCACCGCGTTTACAAGAACCGCGACCCTCGCGCGACTGTCATGAAGCAGACCTGCGACGAAGTGCTGAAAGAACTGGGCATCAACAACGATCCGCAACTCGAACTGGCCATGCGCCTGGAAGAGATCGCGCTGACCGACCCGTACTTCATCGAGCGCTCGCTGTACCCGAACGTCGACTTCTACTCGGGGATCATCCTCAAGGCGATCGGCATTCCAACCAGCATGTTCACCGTGATCTTCGCTCTGGCGCGTACTGTGGGCTGGATTTCGCACTGGAAAGAAATGCTCTCCAGCCCGTACAAGATTGGCCGTCCGCGCCAGTTGTACACTGGCTACGAGTCGCGTGATATCACCAAGCTGGAAGACCGCAAATAAGGCTTGTCTTGCGATAACGTCTTGAAGTTGTATCGGGAACGGCCTCTTATATAGAGGCCGTTTTTGTTTGTCTGGTCGCAGCGGCCTGTGGGCCGACTGGGTTTTGGGGTTTTGGGTGTATATCCGTTGCTGCGGTAACGGCCTCCTATGGTTCCGCCCTTACGGCGGGTCACTTTTGACAAACGCCTCAAAAGTAACCAAAAAGTCTTGCCCCGGCGTACGGCACTTCGCTGAGGCTCAGTGTTCCCTCGCTACGGTGTCCATCCGGGGGCATCGCCTCCGGTTTGCTTCGCTGCACCTCCTCTCGATGTATGCGGCTTCGCCGCATGGCGCTGCGCGCCTAACCCCCCGGGTGAACACCTTCGCTCGGCCTGCCGAAGGGGCAAAAGATCAAAAGCCAAAGCCAGATCAAAAACCAGATCAAGAGCCCCTCACCCTAGCCCTCTCCCGGAGGGAGAGGGGACTGATCGCGGTGTTTGGGAGAGTTACGCCGACGTGAAACACCCAGTCGAACTCAGGTTCTGAAAGGCTCAAAAATCGGCTCCCTCTCCCTTGGGAGAGGGCTGGGGTGAGGGGTAGATCCAACACAGAACACAAGCCGACCGCATGCTTTTCCACCACTCAACACAATGAGCGTTAGCTCGAGTACCGCTTTTGATCTGAGGGCCCGTCGGCAGGCTGAGTGGAGGGATTGATCCGGGGGTGGGAGCGCAGCGACCGTTTGGCGCAGCCAAACACAGCGAGAGGAGGTGCAGCGAAGCAAACCGTAGGCGCTGCCCCCCGGATGAATCCCGGAGCGAAGGAACCCGAGCCTAAGCGAGGGCCGAACGTCAGGGCACAGACCTTTTGGTTACTTTTGGGGCGTTTGCCAAAAGTGACCCGCCGTAAGGGCGGAACCATAGGAGGCCGTGACCGCAGCAACGGATATGCACACAATTCCAGCCCGATAACCGCCCACAAAAAAAATGCCCCGATCTCTCAACCAGGGCATTTCACTCAAACCACGTAACCAGAACTTAGTGCGAAACCGCCCCGCTCGCCCCAAGGCCAGTCTGCGAACGCACAAACTGCGGGAAGAACAGCGCCCGCTCGTTCTCGGCTGCTGCGGACTTGTCGGTAATCGAGAAGAACCAGATCCCGATGAACGCGATCACCATCGAGAACAGCGCCGGGTACTCGTAAGGGAAGATCGCCTTCTCGTGATGCAGAATCTGCACCCAGATGGTCGGACCAAGGATCATCAGCCCCACCGCACTCACCAGCCCCAGCCAGCCACCGACCATCGCACCGCGGGTGGTCAGCTTCTTCCAGTACATCGAAAGCAACAGCACCGGGAAGTTGCAGCTCGCCGCGATGGAGAACGCCAGGCCGACCATGAACGCGATGTTCTGGCTCTCGAACAGGATACCCAGACCGATCGCCAGCACGCCCAGGGCGATGGTGGTGATCTTCGACACGCGAATCTCATCCTTGTCGTTGGCCTTGCCCTTCTTGATCACGCTGGCATACAGGTCGTGCGACACCGCCGAAGCACCGGCCAGAGTCAGACCGGCCACCACCGCCAGAATGGTCGCGAACGCCACCGCCGAGATGAAGCCGAGGAAGATGCTGCCACCCACCGCGTCAGCCAGGTGCACCGCCGCCATGTTGTTGCCGCCGAGCAGAGCGCCCGCCGCATCCTTGAAAGCCGGGTTGGTGCTGACCAGCAGGATCGCGCCGAAGCCGATGATGAAGGTCAGAATGTAGAAGTAACCAATGAAGCCGGTGGCGTACAGCACACTCTTGCGCGCTTCTTTCGCATCACTCACGGTGAAGAAACGCATCAGGATGTGCGGCAGGCCGGCAGTACCGAACATCAATGCCAGACCCAGGGAGAACGCCGAAACCGGATCTTTCACCAAACCGCCCGGGCTCATGATCGCTTCACCTTTCGGGTGAACCTTGATCGCCTCGGAGAACAGCATGTTGAAGTCGAAGTTGACGTGCTTCATCACCATCAGCGCCATGAACGAGGCACCGGACAGCAACAGCACCGCCTTGATGATCTGCACCCAGGTGGTCGCCAGCATGCCGCCGAACAGCACGTACATGCACATCAGGATACCGACCAGAATCACCGCCACGTAGTAGTCGAGACCGAACAGCAGCTGGATCAGCTTGCCGGCACCCACCATTTGCGCGATCAGGTAGAACGCCACCACTACCAGCGAACCGCAGGCAGACAGGGTGCGGATCTGGGTTTGCCCGAGGCGGTAGGACGCCACGTCGGCAAAGGTGTATTTACCCAGGTTACGCAGGCGCTCGGCGATCAGGAACAGAATGATCGGCCAGCCCACCAGGAAGCCGATCGAGTAGATCAGGCCGTCGTAGCCGGAGGTGAACACCAGCGCGGAAATCCCCAGGAAGGACGCCGCCGACATGTAGTCACCGGCAATCGCCAGACCGTTCTGGAACCCGGTGATCTTGCCGCCCGCTGCATAGTAGTCGGCGGCCGACTTGTTGCGCTTCGAGGCCCAGTAGGTGATGCACAGGGTCGCACCGACGAACACCACGAACATGGCGATGGCGGAAACGTTGAGCGGTTGTTTGTGGACTTCGCCGGTCAAGGCGTCAGCGGCCCAGACGGCTGGCGCGAACGCTGCGATGCTCAAAAGAGCCAGTAGACGCCGGATCATTGCTGAGCCTCCTTGAGAATCGCATTGTTCAGGTCGTCAAACTCGCCGTTGGCGCGCCGTACGTAGATCGCGGTCAGGATGAAGGCCGAGACAATCAGACCGACACCAATCGGAATACCCCAGGTAATCGACGACCCGGGACTGAGTTTCGCCCCGAGCACTTGCGGCCCGTATGCGATCAGCAGGATGAATCCGGAGTACAGCCCGAGCATGATCGCCGAGAGTATCCAGGCGAATTTTTCTCTTTTTCGCACCAGCTCCTTGAAGCGCGGGCTGTTTTGAATCGAGAGGTAAATGCTGTCGTTCATTGTTTTTATCCTCGCAGCACAGATTATTGTTGGAACGTATCCACTGTATGCGGCTGCGGAACGGGTTCCAGACGACCTTAGTATTAGAACGACATGACGTTTTCGCCAATTTTCGGACGGTAATTAGCCGAAAGAATTGGAAAGAGGCTTTGAGACAGCCGTAAACCCTGCAAGACGGGACTTGTCGCTGGAAACAAATGTGGGAGCGAGCTTGCTCGCGAAGGCGTCGTGTCAGCCAACATTTCTGTCAACTGTTACACCGCTTTCGCGAGCAAGCTCGCTCCCACAGGGGTCAGGCGTTGTTGGTACTTTTATTTGGTCCAGTCAGCCACGCGATCCGGGTGTTTGGCGACCCAATCCTTGGCCGCCGCCTCAGGCTTGGCGCCGTCCTGGATGGCCAGCATGACTTCGCCGATCTCGTCTTTCGACGCCCACTGGAAGTTTTTCAGGAACTTGGCGACTTCCGGAGCCTTGGTCGCGAGTTCTTTGCTGCCGATGCTGTTCACGGTTTCAGCCGCGCCATACACGCCTTTCGGGTCGTCGAGGAAGCGCAGTTTCCACTTGGCGAACATCCAGTGCGGCACCCAACCGGTGACGGCAATCGATTCGTTCTTCTTCTCCGCACGGGTCAGCTCGGCAATCATGCCGGCGCCGGAACTGGCCTTGAGCGTATATTTGTCCAGGCCGTAATCCTTGATCGCCTGATCGGTTTTGAGCATCACGCCCGAGCCGGCGTCGATGCCGACGATGCGGTTCTTGAAGGTGTCATCGGTCTTGAGGTCTTCGATCGATTTCGCCTTGACGTACTCCGGCACGATCAGGCCGATTTTCGCGTCCTTGAAGTTCGGGCCGTAATCGACGACCAGATCCTTGTTCTTCGTCCAGTACTCGCCGTGGGTCACCGGCAGCCATGCCGAGAGCATCGCGTCGAGTTTGCCGGTGGCCACGCCCTGCCACATGATCCCGGTGGCGACGGCTTGCAGCTTCACGTCGTAGCCGAGTTTCTGCTTGATCACCTCGGCCGCTACGTGAGTGGTCGCGACGCTGTCGGACCAGCCGTCAACGTAACCGATGTTCAGGGTCTGTTTTTCAGCGCTGGCGAATGTGGAACTCATCGCAAGTACCAGAGCGGCACCTGCGCCTAAAAGTCGTCGCATCTTCATCGTTTACTTCCCCGAAATGCTGCGCCCGACGGATGCCGGGCATCGTCAACGTATTGTTATGGTGCACAGCGCCCCCATCACGCCTGACCGCAAACTCGCTCGAATGCCAGTGGAGTACTGACGCTTTCGATCATCGGCCTGACGCCCGTAGCGACCTGCTCTGTCAGCGACCTCAATACACCGAGAAACGACATCAGAAGGCCATTAATCGCCTCTGAATAATTGGCGCCAGACAATCCGCCCGAACTTTGCATGTGCAAATCATGCAGGCCACCAACCCGCGGATAAATGCAGGTAACATGCGTCGCTTTGCAGCCACTCGGCCTGACCATGTCCGCGACTTCCCGCTTCCCGTTTGTTCCTTATCTCTTCGCCTGCCTGCTCGGCCTGTTTGCCCTTGGCGGCTTCTGGTACGGCCTCGGCAAACCGGTGATCCTGCCGGACGCCGCGACCCCGACGCACAAGTTGCAATGCGCCTCCTACACGCCATTCGACAAGGACCAGTCGCCGTTCGACGTGCCGTTCAAGCTGCGCCCGGAGCGCATGGACGCCGACCTCGCCCTGCTGGCGACGCGTTTCGAATGTATCCGCACTTATTCGATGACCGGCCTCGAAGCCCTGCCGCAACTGGCGCGCAAGCACGGTCTGAAGTTGATGATCGGCGCCTGGGTCAACAGCAACCCGGCGGACACCGAGAAAGAAGTCGACCTGCTGATTGCTTCGGCCAACGCCAACCCGGATGTGGTCAGCGCGGTGATCGTCGGCAACGAAGCGTTGCTGCGCAAGGAAGTCACCGGCGCGCAACTGGCGAAGCTGATCAACAAGGTCAAAAGCCAGGTCAAGCAACCGGTCACCTATGCCGATGTCTGGGAGTTCTGGCTCAAGCACCCGGAAGTCGCGCCGGCGGTGGATTTCCTGACCATTCACTTGCTGCCGTATTGGGAAGATGATCCGTCGAACATTGACGTCGCTCTGCAACATGTGGCGGATGTGCGTCAGGTGTTCGGCAACAAATTCGCGCCCAAGGACGTGATGATCGGCGAAACCGGCTGGCCCAGCGAAGGTCGCCAGCGAGAGACCGCCCTGCCGAGCCGGGTCAACGAGGCCAAGTTCATTCGCGGTTTTGTCGCGATGGCCGAGAAGGAAGGCTGGCATTACAACCTGATCGAGGCGTTCGACCAGCCATGGAAACGTGGCAGCGAAGGTGCGGTCGGCGGTTACTGGGGCCTGTTTGATGCCGATCGCCAGGACAAGGGTGTGCTCGCCGGACCGGTGACCAACGTGCCGTACTGGAAGGAATGGCTGGGCATCGGCGGGCTGATTTTCCTCGGCACGCTGCTACTCGGCGGCCGGGTTCGCACCACGCAATCGGCGTTGGTTCTGCCCCTGCTTGCGGCAGTTGCAGCCTGCTCGATCGGCGCCTGGGGCGATCTGGCGCGAGTGACCACGCGGTTTGCCAGCGAATGGCTGTGGGTCGGCTTGCTGACAGCGTTGAATCTGTTGGTGCTGGCGCATGCCGCGCTGACCTTGAGCAACCGCCAGGGTTGGCGTGAACGGGCGTTCCATCTGCTGGAACGGCGTGCTGGATGGCTGGTTGCCGTGGCCGGTTTTGCGGCGGCGGTGATGATGCTGGAGATGGTGTTCGACGCGCGTTATCGCAGTTTCGCCAGCATGGCGTTCATCCTGCCGGCGCTGGTTTTCGTGTGCCGTCCGGTCAGCGTGCCACGCCGGGAAATCGCCCTGCTGACCTTTATCATCGGCGCCGGCATTGCGCCGCAGCTGTATGAAGAAGGATTGTTGAATCAGCAGGCGTGGGGCTGGGCGCTGGTCAGCGGGTTGATGGTGGCGGCGTTGTGGCGCTGCCTGCGGGTTCGCAATCGCTGATCTCCAGAGGCCAGTCTGGCCCCTTCGCGAGCAAGCCCGCTCCCACATTTAATCGGGTTCCTCCAGTTGGAATGCAATCGAATGTGGGAGCGGGCTTGCTCGCGAAGGCTGACTCTTAGGCGCTACGGGATTCCCGGACCAACCGCAACCCGGCAATCACCAGCGCAAACACCGCCAGCGTCGTGTTGTACAACGCCAGCGCCGGCAACCCGAACACCAGCGCCAGCACCGCCAGCCACCACCCTGCCCGCCCGGGCAACACAAAACCCAGCAGCGCCGCACCCAGCGCGGTCCAGCCCAACACCTTGAAGTGGATCATCAGCCCCAGGTTCGAACGCACCGAGCATTCCCAACGGCTCGCTTCATCGACGCAGATGCCAACCCACTGTCCGTCCTCCATGAAGCCATAACGCGCGCCATAACTGGCGGCCAGCCACAGCGGCAACAGCACGAGCAACAGAATCACGGGCAAGCGGCGGGACATGAATCTCTCCAATCAACGAAATCGGCGGCCAGCTTAATCTGCCCGCACGCATTGGCAAGCACTAACAACTGTTAACTGGTCATCCGCGCCTTGCAAAGTGTATCGTCCAGCTACTATTACTCCGAATTCTGCCTGTTTGGTGCCGAGGCATGGCACTTTGGCGCGAGCCCGGTGGTCATAGCCTGCGAACTTCATTCGGCACCTTCCTTTAAGGGATCCAGTCATGCTCCGTTCCTTGCGCTTCGCCGCGCTGTTCAGCGGCCTTATTCTGAGTGCGTCCGCACTGGCGGTGGATATCGATGCCGCCAGTTATGGCTATCCCCTGACCAACCCGTTCGAGGCGACCATCGCCACCACGCCACCGGACCTGCGCCCGGAGTTGCCGTCGAACGACGAGATCAATCAGTCCGACCACAGCATCACCCTGCGCCCGGAACGCGCCTTCATCCTCCCGGACAATTTCTGGGCGGTGAAAAAACTCACCTACCGCATCGCCGAGCAGGACAAACCGGCGCCGCTGATCTTCCTGATCGCCGGCACCGGTGCGCGCTATGACAGCACGCTCAACGAATACCTGAAGAAGCTCTACTACAAGGCCGGCTACCACGTCGTGCAGTTGTCGTCGCCCACCAGCTTCGACTTCATCAGCGCCGCTTCACGCTTCGCCACCCCGGGCATCACCAAGGAAGACGCCGAAGACATGTACCGGGTGATGCAGGCCGTGCGCGCGCAGCATCCGAAACTGCCGGTCACCGAGTACTACCTCAGCGGCTACAGCCTCGGCGCACTGGATGCCGCGTTCGTCGCGCATCTGGACGAGACCCGACGCAGCTTCAACTTCAAGAAAGTCCTGCTGCTCAACCCGCCGGTCAACCTCTACACCTCGATCAGCAACCTCGACAAGCTGGTACAGACCGAGGTGAAGGGCATCAACAACAGCACCACCTTCTATGAACTGGTGCTGAACAAGCTGACCCGCTACTTCCAGCAGAAAGGCTACATCGACCTCAATGACGCCCTGCTCTACGACTTCCAGCAGTCGAAGCAGCACCTGACCAACGAACAGATGGCGATGCTGATCGGCACTTCGTTCCGTTTCTCGGCGGCAGACATTGCCTTCACCTCCGACCTGATCAACCGTCGTGGCCTGATCACCCCGCCGAAATTCCCGATCACCGAAGGCACCAGCCTCACGCCGTTCCTCAAGCGTGCGCTGCAATGCGACTTCGACTGCTACCTGACCGAACAAGTGATTCCGATGTGGCGCGCGCGCACTGACGGCGGCAGCCTGCTGCAACTGATCGATCAGGTCAGCCTGTACGCACTCAAGGATTACCTGCACGACAGCCCGAAAATCGCCGTCATGCACAATGCTGATGACGTGATCCTCGGCCCGGGCGACCTCGGTTTCCTGCGCAAGACCTTTGGCGATCGCCTGACCGTTTACCCACTGGGCGGCCATTGCGGCAACCTTAACTACCGCGTCAACAGCGACGCCATGCTGGAGTTTTTCCGTGGCTAAATATCTCCTGCTGATTGCAGCGCTCCTCAGTGCAGGCGTGGCCCAGGCCGACAACAGCAAAGCCAACGCGCCGGTGGTGGTCGACAGCGATGGCTTCAAGGAGCCGCTGTCCAAACTCAAGTTCAACCCGGGGCTGGACCAGCGTGAGTTCGAGCGCTCGACGCTCAACGCACTCAACGTCTATGACCCGCTGGAGTCGTGGAACCGCCGCGTCTACCACTTCAACTACCGCTTCGACCAATGGGTGTTCCTGCCGGTGGTCGACGGCTATCGCTACGTGACGCCAAGCTTCCTGCGCACCGGGGTGAGCAACTTCTTCAACAACCTTGGCGACGTGCCGAACCTGGTCAACAGCCTGCTGCAGTTCAAGGGCAAGCGCTCGATGGAAACCACCGCGCGCCTGTTGCTCAACACCACTATCGGCATTGCCGGTCTGTGGGATCCGGCCACCGCCATGGGCCTGCCGCGCCAGAGCGAAGACTTCGGTCAGACCCTGGGCTTCTACGGCGTACCGGGCGGTGCCTACTTCGTGTTGCCGATCCTCGGCCCGTCGAACATTCGCGACACCGCCGGCCTGGCCGTGGACTACACCGCCGAATCGGCAATCAACTACCTGAATGTGTCGGAAGTCAGCTCCAACCACCCGGAAATCTGGGCCCTGCGCGCGGTCGACAAGCGCTACCAGACCAACTTCCGCTACGGCCAGATGAACTCGCCGTTCGAGTACGAGAAAGTGCGTTACGTCTACACCGAGTCGCGCAAGTTGCAGATTGCCGAGTAACCTCAGCGACAACAAAAAAGGGCCATTCGATGCGAGTCGAATGGCCCTTTTTCATGGCACAACCTGGATCAAACTGTGGGAGCGGGCTTGCTCGCGAATGCGGTGAATCAGCCAGCATATTCTTCGACTGACACACCGCATTCGCGAGCAAGCCCGCTCCCACAGGAGTGATGTGTTTATCCTTTGATCGCGCGCCAGATCTTGCCGACCACCGAAACCACCGCCAGCACTGCCGCGCCCGCGATGATCCCCGCCACGCCATTGAGCAGCACAGGGACTGCAAACCCGGCGCTACCGGCCGCCACACCGACACTTTCAATCCAGTGATGCAGCACAGGAACGCCGTGGGTAAGGATGCCGCCACCGACGAGGAACATCGCCGCTGTGCCGATCACCGACAGGCCTTTCATCATGTACGGGGCGGCGCGCAGGATTGCATTGCCGATGTTTTTTGCTGCCGCACCCGATTTCTGGGTCAGCCACAGGCCTAGATCGTCGAGTTTGACGATGCCGGCCACCAGGCCATAAACCCCCACGGTCATGACGATGGCGATGCCCGACATGACGATCACTTGCTGGGTCAGCGAAGCGTCGGCCACGGTGCCAAGTGTGATGGCGATGATTTCCGCCGAGAGGATGAAGTCAGTGCGGATCGCGCCTTTGATCTTGTCCTTCTCGTAAGCCACCAGATCGGTGGTCGGCTCGGCCACCGCCGCGCTCAATTGCGCGTGGTCGGCATCATCTTCGGCCTTGCTGTGCAGGAACTTGTGCGCGAGCTTCTCGAAACCTTCGAAACACAGGTACGCGCCGCCGACCATCAACAGCGGCGTCACCAGCCACGGCACGAACGCACTGATCGCCAGGGCCGAGGGCACCAGGATCAGCTTGTTGAGAAACGAGCCCTTGGCGACCGCCCAGACCACCGGAATTTCCCGCTCGGCGCGCACGCCGGAGACTTGCTGGGCATTGAGCGCCAAGTCATCGCCGAGTACGCCGGCGGTCTTCTTCGCGGCCATTTTGCTCATCAACGCCACATCATCCAGAACGGTGGCAATATCGTCGATCAGCACCAGCAAACTGCTTCCTGCCATGAATCTTGTTTCCTTATGTGAATAATGCCGCGCAGCATACCGCGACTGCGGGCCACACGGGGCATTCTTGAGCCATGCGCGAGGCCGGTGCTACCATGCGCAACCGCCAGAACAGGCAAGGAACCACCGGGTTTATGAGCACAATCCGCGAGCGCAACAAAGAACTGATCCTGCGTGCCGCCAGTGAGGAATTTGCCGACAAGGGCTTCGCTGCGACCAAAACCAGCGACATCGCCGCCAAGGCAGGATTGCCCAAGCCCAACGTTTACTACTACTTCAAATCCAAGGAAAACCTCTACCGCGAGGTCCTGGAAAGCATCATCGTGCCGATCCTGCAGGCTTCGACCCCGTTCAACCCGGACGGCGTACCGAGCGAAGTGCTCAGCGGCTACATCCGCTCGAAGATCCGCATCTCCCGCGACCTGCCCTTCGCCTCCAAGGTGTTCGCCAGCGAAATCATGCACGGCGCCCCGCACTTGAGCGCCGACCTGGTGGAGCAGCTCAACAGCCAGGCCAAGCACAACATCGACTGCATCCAGAGCTGGATCGACCGCGGCCAGATCGCCCCGATCGACCCCAATCACCTGATGTTCAGCATCTGGGCCGCGACCCAGACCTACGCCGACTTCGACTGGCAGATCTCTGCTGTAACCGGCAAGGACAAGCTGGACGAGGCGGATTATGAAGCGGCGGCGCAAACGATTATCCGGTTGGTGTTGAAAGGGTGTGAGCCGGATCAGTAAGACCGCGCTGACGCCATCGCGAGCAGGCTCACTCCTACAGGGGAATGCATTCCAAATGTAGGAGTGAGCCTGCTCGCGATCGAGGCGACACGGTTTCGGCTCAAACCCAAATCGCATCCCACAGCGGATAGTCTCCAAGCCTCTCCACCAGTCCAGCCCGCAATGGGTTGGCGACGACATACCTTGCCATCTTCACTAAATCCTCCTCCCGCCGCAGTGCCCGGTCATGAAACCCTCTTTGCCAGAGGCCATTATTTCTACCGGTAGCCTGATTCACCGCTTTGGTACTTAGCGACTTGGTCTTTTGCATCAGTTCGCTCAAAGACCCGCTCTGCAATTCGATTAACCAATGAAAATGATCTGGCATTACCACCCACGCCAGTGAGTTCGCCAAGCCGAGATCTTGTGCACGCCGAAATTGATGAACCACCAATCGGCCCAAAGCAAAATCGGCAAAGATCGGTTTGCGATCAAGAGTGTTGGTCGTCAGTAGGTAGATTCGATTGGGCTCGGCATAGCGACCGGCTCGCAATCGGTGTGCAGCGGGTAGATCAGGCATTCCTTTGCCTCCCATGATCAGCTCATGAGAAGACTAGTTCTGCGTGCTCAAGTTGATGGGACAGACTCTTGGCTGGATGTTTCTGGGAGAGAGCTATCGCGAGCAGGCTCACTCCTACAGGGGTTTGTGGTGTTCAGACATTTTGTGTCCAACCAGGATCCCTTGTAGGAGTGAGCCTGCTCGCGATAGCGGTTAATCAATCAACGCAGATTCAAGCAGCCACCCCCGCATCCGCCCTCAAATCCAGCGCCTCTACCGCTTTGATCGCCACCTGCTCATCAATATCCGACAGATCGCCGCTAATCCCAATCGCCCCCAGCACATTCCCCGCCTGATCACGGATCAACACCCCGCCCGGGGCCGGGACGACGCTGCCCTGGCCCATGCTGTTGAGTGCGGCGATGAAGGCCGGGCGTTGTTGGGCGTCCAGCGCCAGCAGGCGTGAGCCCTTGCCCAGGGCGATGGCGCCCCAGGCTTTGCCGATGGCGATGTTCGGGCGCAGCAGGCTGGCGCCGTCTTCGCGTTGCAGGGTGATCAGGTGGCCGCCGGTATCGAGTACCGCGATGGTCAGCGGCGCGGCGTTGATCCCGCGCCCGGTGCTGATGGCTTCGTTGACCAGGTTGACTGCGACTTTCAAGGTTAAAGCGCTCATGGTGCCGTCCTCATTTTGTTATTGGGAAAGTCGTGGGGCTGCGCTTAAGTGCCGCAGCCCGATGCCACAAATAGAACACAATGAATTATTTTTTTGTATACAATAATTCTCGAAAGGCGCCACATGCGACGAAAAGCCACAGCAAAACCGGCTTCCGACGAATGAAACAGACGCTTGAGAAAATGGATTGACCTGCGCCGTCCGCCGTGAATACACTCTGCGCAAAGCCACTTGTATACAATTACAAAACGTAAAGAGGCACAAAACCATGAGCAAAATGAGAGCAATCGAAGCCGCCGTTCTGGTGATGCGCCGTGAAGGGGTTGATACCGCTTTTGGCATTCCGGGTGCTGCGATCAACCCGCTGTACTCCGCCCTGCAGAAAGTCGGTGGCATCGATCACGTCCTCGCTCGCCACGTCGAAGGCGCGTCACACATGGCCGAGGGTTACACCCGCACCAAGGCCGGCAATATCGGCGTGTGCATCGGTACTTCCGGCCCTGCCGGTACCGACATGGTCACCGGGCTCTACAGCGCCTCGGCCGACTCGATTCCGATCCTCTGCATTACCGGCCAGGCACCCCGCGCCCGTATGCACAAGGAAGACTTCCAGGCGGTCGACATCACCAGCATCGTCAAGCCTGTCACCAAGTGGGCGACCACGGTTCTGGAGCCGGGCCAGGTGCCTTACGCGTTCCAGAAAGCCTTCTACGAAATGCGCTCCGGTCGTCCAGGCCCGGTGCTGATCGACCTGCCGTTCGACGTGCAGATGGCTGAAATCGAATTCGACATCGATGCCTACCAGCCGCTGCCGCTGGCCAAGCCAACCGCGACCCGCGTTCAGGTCGAAAAGGCTCTGGCGCTGCTGGATCAGGCCGAGCGTCCATTGCTGGTGGCCGGTGGCGGCATCATCAACGCCGACGCCAGCGATCTGCTGGTGGAGTTCGCCGAGCTGACCGGCATTCCGGTGATCCCGACCCTGATGGGCTGGGGCACCATTCCCGATGATCACCCGCTGATGGTCGGCATGGTCGGTCTGCAGACGTCGCACCGTTACGGCAACGCCACGCTGCTCAAATCCGATGTGGTGCTGGGCATCGGTAACCGCTGGGCCAACCGTCACACCGGTTCGGTCGACGTCTACACCGAAGGCCGCAAGTTCATTCACGTTGACATCGAAGGCACGCAGATCGGCCGCGTGTTCACTCCGGATCTGGGCATCGTCTCCGACGCCGCTGCCGCGCTGACCGTGTTCATCGAAGTCGCCCGTGAATGGCAAGCCGCCGGCAAGCTGAAAAACCGTAGCGCCTGGCTGCAGGATTGCCAGCAGCGCAAGGCCAGCCTGCACCGCAAGACTCACTTCGACAACGTGCCGGTCAAGCCGCAACGCGTTTACGAAGAAATGAACCAGGTGTTCGGCAAGGACACCTGCTACGTCAGCACCATTGGTCTGTCGCAGATTGCCGGCGCGCAGTTCCTGCACGTCTACAAGCCGCGTCACTGGATCAACTGCGGTCAGGCCGGCCCGTTGGGCTGGACCATTCCGGCAGCGCTGGGCGTGGTCAAGGCCGATCCGAGCCGGAAAGTCGTGGCCCTGTCGGGGGACTATGACTTCCAGTTCATGATCGAGGAGCTGGCGGTCGGCGCTCAGTTCAAACTGCCTTACATCCACGTCGTGGTGAACAACTCGTACCTGGGGCTGATCCGTCAGGCCCAGCGCGGGTTCGAAATGGACTACTGCGTGCAGCTGTCCTTCGATAACCTGAACGCGCCGGAACTCAACGGTTACGGTGTCGACCACATCGCAGTCGCCGAAGGCCTCGGCTGTAAAGCCCTGCGGGTGTTCGAACCATCGGAAATCGCCCCTGCCCTGCGCAAGGCCGAACAGATGATCGAAGAGTTCAAGGTACCGGTGATTGTCGAGATCATCCTGGAGCGTGTGACCAACATCTCCATGGGGACCGAGATCAACGCCGTCAACGAATTCGAAGACCTGGCACTGGTCGGCAACGACGCGCCAACGGCGATTTCGTTGCTCGACTGAACGTAACTGGCTCCCTCTCCCTCCGGGAGAGGGCTGGGGTGAGGGAGCGATTTTGTGTCGTTCGGGGAATTTGGGGCCAACCCTGATTCCCCCCTCACCCTAACCCTCTCCCCCTGGAGAGGGGACTGATTGGGTTTAGTCTGACCACCCGCGTCAAAACCGTTTTAGGAGACCACCATGCCGCGTTTCGCTGCCAACCTGTCCATGCTGTTCACCGAACAGGATTTCCTTGCCCGTTTCGACGCCGCCGCCAAGGCCGGTTTCAGTGGCGTGGAATACCTGTTCCCGTACGACTTCAGCTCCGCCGAAATCAAGGCAAAGCTCGATGCCAACGGTCTGACCCAAGTGCTGTTCAACCTGCCGGCCGGTGACTGGGCCAAGGGCGAGCGCGGTATCGCGTGTCTGCCGGATCGCGTTGAAGAGTTCCGCGCCGGGGTCGATCTGGCGATTGCCTACGCGCAAGTGCTGGGCAACACCCAGGTCAACTGCCTGGCCGGTATCCGTCCGCAAGGCATTGATGACGCAACCGTCGAGAAGACCTTCGTCGCCAACCTCAAGTACGCGGCCGACAAGCTGCAGGCGGCGGGTATCAAACTGGTGATGGAAGCGATCAACACCCGCGACATCCCGGGCTTCTACCTGAACAACACGGCGCAAGCCCTGTCGATTCGCGAGCAGGTCGGCAGTGCCAATCTGTTCCTGCAATACGACATCTATCACATGCAAATCATGGAAGGCGATCTGGCTCGCACCCTGCAATCGCACCTGGCCGAGATCAACCACGTGCAGCTCGCGGACAACCCGGGGCGCAACGAGCCGGGCACCGGTGAGATCAACTACCGCTTCCTGTTCGAACACCTGGATCGCATTGGTTATCAGGGTTGGGTTGGCTGCGAATACAAGCCGCTGACCACCACCGAGGCCGGTCTCGGCTGGCTCAAGAGCCACAACGCAATTTAAGAGCACTGCAAAACCCTTGTGGGAGCGGGCTTGCTCGCGAATGCGGTGGTTCAGTCAACACGGATATTGAATGTTCCACCGCATTCGCGAGCAAGCCCGCTCCCACCCAAGGCAACACCCCCTATTTCGCTTGAGCAAGACAAAAACAAGAGGATTTTCTCATGGCTAAAATCGGATTTATCGGCACCGGCATCATGGGCCACCCAATGGCTTCGAACCTGCAGAAAGCCGGTCACAGCCTGTTCCTGTCGGCGCACCACGACGCCGCTCCGGCCGATCTGGTCGCCGCTGGCGCCGTCGCCCTGGCCAACCCGCGCGAAGTGGCGCAGGAAGCCGAATTCATCATCGTCATGGTGCCGGATACCCCGCAGGTCGACGACGTGCTGTTCCGCGCCGACGGCGTTGCTGCCGGCATCGGCAAAGGCAAAGTGGTGATCGACATGAGCTCGATCTCGCCGACCGCCACCAAGGCCTTCGCCAAGAAGATCAACGAGAAAGGCGCGCAATACCTCGACGCCCCGGTATCCGGTGGTGAAGTCGGCGCCAAGGCTGCGACCCTGAGCATCATGGTCGGTGGCGACGCCGATGCCTTCGAACGCGCACTGCCGCTGTTCCAGGCCATGGGCAAGAACATCACTCTGGTCGGTGGCAACGGCGACGGTCAGACCGCCAAAGTGGCGAACCAGATCATCGTCGCGCTGAACATCCAGGCCGTGGCTGAAGCGCTGCTGTTCGCCTCGAAAAACGGCGCTGATCCAGCCAAGGTGCGTGAAGCGCTGATGGGCGGTTTCGCTTCGTCGAAGATCCTCGAAGTGCACGGCGAGCGCATGATCAAAGGCACCTTCGATCCGGGCTTCCGCATCAGCCTGCACCAGAAAGACCTGAACCTGGCCCTGCAAGGCGCCAAGGAGCTGAACATCAACCTGCCGAACACCGCCAACGCCCAGCAAGTGTTCAGCACCTGCGCGGCCATCGGTGGCAGCAACTGGGACCACTCGGCGCTGATCAAGGGTCTGGAACACATGGCCAACTTCTCGATTCGCGACAAAAAATAAAACCACTGCCCCACCGCTTGAACCTGTGGGAGCGAGCTTGCTCGCGAAGAGGGAGTATCAGTCGACATGGATATTGACTGATCCATCGCTTTCGCGAGCAAGCTCGCTCCCACAGGGATCTCTACCGCCCTTTCGAATAACAAGAATTCCGGGAGCCCGCCATGTCGGTCGATCCGCAACAACTGCTGCGCGAGCTGTTTGCCACAGCCATCGACGCGGCCCATCCGAACCAAGTCCTCGAAGCCCATCTGCCTGCCGATCGCACGGGTCGGGTGATCGTCATCGGTGCCGGCAAAGCCGCAGCTGCCATGGCGCAGGTGGTCGAGCGCTGCTGGCAGGGTGAAGTATCCGGTCTGGTGGTGACCCGTTACGGTCACGGCGCTCCGTGCGAAAAAATCGAAGTGGTCGAAGCCGCGCATCCGGTACCGGACGCTGCCGGTCTGGCCGTGGCCAAACGCGTGCTGGAACTGGTCAGCAATCTGACTGAAGACGACCGCGTGATCTTCCTGCTCTCCGGTGGCGGCTCTGCCCTGCTCGCGCTGCCGGCCGAAGGCATTACCTTGGCTGACAAGCAGTCGATCAACAAAGCCCTGCTCAAATCCGGCGCGACCATCGGCGAGATGAACTGCGTGCGCAAGCACCTCTCGGCGATCAAGGGCGGCCGCCTCGGTAAGGCTTGCTGGCCTGCCACCGTCTACACCTACGCAATTTCCGATGTACCGGGCGACCTCGCCACGGTCATCGCCTCCGGCCCGACCGTGGCCGACCCGAGCACTTCGGCCGAAGCGCTGGCGATCCTCAAGCGCTACAACATTGAAGTCCCGGCGACGGTGCGCAACTGGCTGCAAAGCGCGGAATCGGAAACGGTCAAACCCGGTGATCCGAGCCTCGCTCGCAGCCACTTCCAGTTGATCGCCCGCCCGCAGCAATCGCTGGATGCCGCGGCGGTGAAATGTCGTCAGGCCGGTTTCAGCACACTGATCCTTGGCGACCTGGAAGGTGAGTCCCGCGAGGTGGCGAAAGTCCACGCCGGCATCGCTCGGCAGATCATCAACCATGGTCAGCCGTTGGCGGCGCCGTGCGTGATTCTTTCCGGCGGCGAAACCACGGTCACCGTGCGCGGCAATGGCCGTGGCGGACGCAACGCCGAATTTCTCCTGAGCCTGACCGACAGCCTCAAGGGCCAGCCCGGCGTTTATGCGCTGGCCGGTGACACCGACGGCATCGACGGCTCGGAAGACAACGCCGGCGCGATCATGGCCCCGGACAGCTACGCCCGCGCCGCCGCTCTGGGCCTGAGCGCCAGCGACGAGCTGGATAACAACAACGGCTACGGCTACTTCGAGGCGCTCGACGCGCTGATCGTAACCGAGCCGACCCGCACCAACGTCAACGACTTCCGCGCCATCCTGATCCTTGAGAACTGCAAATCATGACGCCTGATAAAAAGGTCAAAATCCTCGCCACCCTCGGGCCTGCCGTCGATGGCATCGAAGACATCCGTGAACTGGTCGAGGCCGGGGTCAACATCTTCCGCTTGAACTTCAGCCACGGCGATCACGCCGACCACGCCAAGCGTTATCAGTGGATCCGCGAAGTCGAGCGCCAGCTCAACTACCCGCTGGGCATCCTGATGGACCTGCAAGGGCCGAAACTGCGCGTCGGCAAGTTCGCCGACGGCAAGGTGCAGTTGCATCGCGGTCAGGCGTTTCGCCTCGATCTGGACGCTACGCCGGGCGATGAACGCCGGGTGAATCTGCCGCATCCGGAGATCATTGCCGCGCTGGAAGCCGGCATGGATCTGCTGCTGGATGACGGCAAACTGCGCCTGCGCGTGGTCAGCAAATACTCCGACGCGATCGACACCACCGTGCTCAACGGTGGCGAACTGTCGGACCGCAAAGGCGTGAACGTGCCGCAGGCGGTGCTCGATTTGAGCCCGCTGACCGCCAAGGATCGCCGCGATCTGAGCTTCGGTCTGGAGCTGGGTGTGGACTGGGTGGCGCTGTCGTTCGTGCAACGTCCGCAAGACATTCTCGAGGCCCGCGAACTGATCGGCGACAAGGCGTTCCTGATGGCGAAAATCGAGAAGCCGTCAGCAGTTGAACAACTGCGCGAAATCGCCGAACTGAGCGACGCGATCATGGTGGCGCGCGGTGACCTCGGTGTCGAAGTGCCGGCGGAAAGCGTGCCGCAGATCCAGAAGAACATCATCAGCACCTGCCGCGAACTCGGCAAACCGGTGGTGGTGGCGACGCAGATGCTCGAATCGATGCGCTTCTCCCCGGCACCGACCCGTGCTGAAGTCACTGACGTGGCCAACGCTGTGGCTGAAGGCGCGGATGCAGTGATGCTCTCGGCCGAAACCGCGTCCGGCGAATACCCGCTGGAAGCGGTGCAGATGATGAGCAAGATCATTCGTCAGGTTGAGAACGGTCCGGACTATCAGACTCAACTCGACGTCAGCCGACCGAAAGCCGAGGCGACGGTGTCCGATGCGATCAGCTGCGCGATCCGCCGCATCAGCAACGTGCTGCCGGTGGCGGTGCTGGTCAACTACAGCGAATCGGGCGCCTCGACATTACGTGCGGCGCGGGAACGGCCGAAAGCGCCGATCCTCAACCTGACGCCGAACCTGCAGACGGCACGACGTTTGAGTGTGGCGTGGGGTATTCATTCGGTGGTCAACGATCGCCTGCGTCAGGTCGATGAAGTGTGTTCGACCGCGCTGGAAATCGCTCAGGCGCAAGGCATGGCCGAGCGTGGCGATACGTTGCTGATCACTGCCGGGGTGCCGTTCGGGCAGCCGGGATCGACTAACTCACTGCGGATCGAAACATTGATCTGACGATTGCGACTGAACCCTGTGGTGAGGGGATTCATCCCCGATTGACTGCGCAGCAGTCACCGCTTTCAAGAGAGTGACGGTTTTCACAGAAAAACCGCACTCCCCGATTGGGGGCCGCTTCGCAGCCCATCGGGGATAAATCCCCTCACCACAGGTAAGCAAGACCTTTTGATTTTCCAACTGCCCAGATTTTTTCAACATGCCTGCCAATCATTTCAACACCCACTGCCCCGACTGGGCCGAGGCTTTGCTCAACGGTTTCAGTCAGATATTCCTTCAGCGCCACCCGCTATGCGGCCTGTTGTGCCTGCTGGCGATCCTGCTCACTGCGCCGGTGCTGTTTGCCGGCGCGCTGCTCGGGGCGGTCGCTGGATTGCTCACTGCACAGCGACGTAACTATGCCAAGGCTGATCGTCAGGCCGGTTTGTTCAGCTACAACGGCGTGCTGCTCGGCTTGTTACTGAGTCTGTATTTCCCCTGGTCACCGCTGCTGCCGCCGCTGATTCTGGCGGCTGGCGGCGTCAGTGCGATGCTCACTCAGCAATGGCTCAAACACGTTTACCGCAGTCGATCGATACCGGCCTACACCTCGCCATTCGTGGCCATCGGCTGGATCCTGTTGCTGTTCGCCGAGCCATCCGCGCCGACGGCGCACATCGAGATGAACACGCTGAACCTGCTCGCCGCAGGACTGCGTGGATTGGGTCAGGTGATGTTCCTCGAGCATCCGCTGGCCGGCGCATTGATCGGCATCGGCTTGTTGATCGCTGATCGCCGCGCCTTTTGCTGGGCATTGTTCGCGTCAGCCATCGGCCTTGCGTCCAGTCTGTTGCACCACGAAACCGGCGCGGCATTGCTGGGACTGGGCAGTTACAACGCGGTGCTCGCCGCCCTCGCCTTCAGTGCGCAGCGCCAGCAACCGTGGCTGCCGCTGCTGGGCATCGTCCTTGCGCTGCTGGTCACCCCGCTGTTCGCCGCTCTCGGTCTGGCGATGCTGACCGCGCCGTTCATCCTCGCCGGCTGGCTGATCCGCGCCGGGATCCAGATGCTCGGTAAAGCGGCCGTCGACGCCACGCCTTGCGCACAGGGGGACAATCAACCTAGGCTGCGCTGATCTTCAATTCAGGCGTTATCCATGGACAGCAGCAACAGTTGGCGCGAACGGCTTTACGTGATGATTTTCCAGAGCGACACCCTCGCCGGGCGGCGCTTCGACGGCACCTTGCTGTTGATCATCCTTGCCAGCCTGGTGGTGGTGATGCTCGACAGCATCGACAGCATTCACCAGAACTACGCCGATGTGCTGGCCTACATCGAGTGGGGTTTCACCGTCATTTTTCTCGGTGAATACATCCTGCGCCTGTATTGCTCACCGAAACCGTTGCGCTACGCCTTCAGTTTCTACGGACTGGTGGATCTGCTGGCGATCGTGCCGGGGATCCTCGCGCTGTATTACAGCGATGCGCAGTACCTGCTGATCATCCGCATCATTCGGATGCTGCGGATCTTCCGCGTGCTCAAGCTCAGCCCGTACCTCAAGCAAGCCAACTATCTGATGTCGGCGCTGCGCGGCAGCAAGCAGAAGATCGTGGTGTTTCTGGTCAGCGTCTGCACCCTGGTGACGGTGTTCGGCACCCTGATGTACGTGATCGAAGGCCCGGAACATGGCTTCACCAGCATCCCCAAAGGCATCTATTGGGCTATCGTGACGTTGACCACCGTCGGCTTCGGCGACATCGTGCCGAAGACCCCGCTGGGTCAGGTAATTTCTTCGCTGGTGATGATCACCGGTTACTCGATCATCGCCGTGCCCACCGGGATTTTCACTGCAGAACTGGCCAACGCCATGCGCGGCGAACAGCTGCAACATGACTGCCCGGTGTGCAAGAAAAACAGCCATGAACAGAACGCAGCGTTTTGCTCGCGGTGCGGCAGTCAGCTGTTTAAGAAAGTGGAATAAGCACAGAGCTTTTTAATCTTTAAATGACTATGCCAGCCCGGCTATAGTCGCTGGCAAAACGGTATCACCCCCGACCGTTATCACCGACACAACAAGGAATGCGCAGTGAAAAAACTCTTTGGCGCCTCACTTCTCGCCGCCGGTCTTGCCTTTGGCAGCGTGGCTCAAGCCGCACCGACCCTGCTCAACGTCTCGTATGACGTGATGCGCGATTTCTACAAGGATTACAACACTGCGTTCCAGAAACACTGGCAGGCCGAGCACAACGAAAACATCACCGTGCAAATGTCCTTCGGCGGTTCGAGCAAGCAGGCGCGTTCGGTGATCGACGGCCTGCCGGCTGACGTCATCACCATGAACATGGCGACCGACATCAACGCCCTCGCCGACAACGGCAAACTGGTGCCGGAAAACTGGGTCAGCCGCCTGCCGAACAACAGCGCACCGTTCACCTCGGCCACCGTGTTCATCGTCCGCAAAGGCAACCCGAAAGCCCTGAAAGACTGGCCGGACCTGCTCAAGGACGGCGTGCAAGTGATCGTGCCGAACCCGAAAACTTCGGGCAACGGCCGCTACACCTACCTCTCGGCCTGGGGCTACGTGCTGAAAAATGGCGGTGACGAGAACAAGGCCAAGGACTTCGTCGGCAAACTGTTCAAGCAAGCGCCAGTGCTCGATACCGGTGGCCGCGCCGCGACCACCACGTTCATGACCAACCAGATCGGCGACGTGCTGGTCACCTTCGAGAACGAAGCCGAGATGATCGCTCGCGAGTTCGGTCGCGATCAGTTCGAGGTGATCTACCCAAGCGTCTCCGCCGAGGCCGAACCACCGGTGTCGGTGGTCGACAAAGTGGTCGACAAAAAAGGCACCCGCGCCGCCGCCGATGAATACCTGAAATATCTGTGGTCGCCGGAAGGTCAGGAAATCGCCGCCGCCAACTACCTGCGTCCACGGGACCCGGCAGTGCTGGCGAAGTACACCGACCGTTTCCCGAAAGTCGATTTCCTGTCGGTGGAGAAAACCTTCGGCGACTGGCGTTCGGTGCAGAAGACCCACTTCAATGATGGCGGAATCTTTGATCAGATCTACAGCCAGTAAGATTTGGCGGACATGAAAAAGGCGACCCTCGGTGGTCGCCTTTTTCATGGCAGTTTTACCCTCACCCCAGCCCTCTCCCGGAGGGAGAGGGGGCCAACCGAGGTGTCTGGCGAGTTACATCGACCTGAAAGACCTTATGGATTATGGATTCGGCAACCAAGTTTCAGGTCGGCAAATTGCTTCAGCATCCCCCAAACAGTCCCCTCCCCCTCCGGTACATACACTCCCGGAGGGAGAGGGAGCCAACCGAGGTGTCTGGCGAGTTACATCGACCTGAAAGACCTTATGGATTATGGATTCGGCAACCAAGTTTCAGGTCGGCAAATTGCTTC